>JALHFX010000003.1:26303-107693 GCA_022837595.1 Propionibacterium sp. | reverse complement strand
GGCATCCCCACGGTAGTTCAAGCCCAGTGATGGCGTCCTCGCCATCCTCCTATGCGACGCTCGGCGGCGGTTCCGGCGGCTATGGGTACCACGAGCCGACGCGTCCACTCACCAGGTTCGGCTTATTCGGTTTCCACGTAGTGGCGCTGGTTGGCGGTGCCATTGCGAACATCGTTGTCGTCATTGTGCTCGTCATCTTGCTGGAGATCCTCAGTGGGGTCCCGGGGGTTAGCAACCTTGCAGCCGCCCTGACATATGAACGGATGTTCGGTGTCTTGCTTTTCATCTCTTGGGTCATTGCTTGTGGAATCATGGCGGTGGTTGGCCAAGTGTTCTTCACCAGAAATGGTGATGATTTCTTCGACTTCGCCGCCGGCGGGCTAGCCGCCGGGGTGATTGCGCTCGTGGTGCTAGGTCTGCTGGGTTGGGCGGATGGTTGGGGAGCCGTGCTGCCCGCAACGGGGATGACCATCGGATACATCTGGGGCACTCTCCGCGACCTCCGCGCCGAGAGAATGCCAAGCTGATCCAGCAGGTTCAATTCGGAGTCGACTGGGATCAGAGCGTGGACACTGAGTGTGGAGTTGATGGTCAGCGATGGTGATGATGACCTGTCGTAACGGTCTGGGTGTGATGATGAGTTTGCGTAGGCTCCTTCCGGAACGCGCCTTCAAGCCGCGCGCCGTCGCGTCCTCCTCGAGAAGATCGGCTGGAGATCGCCCTGAGGGTCTCGATGCTAAGTTCGACGACCGCACCGCGCCGCTTGTAGGAGGCTGATCTTCCGGGCCTTCGCAGCCGGTGTTTGGTGCGTCCAGATTCTTGCCGCTGCAGTAAGCGACCTCGGCTAGCTGGATGCCCATTTCGTCTTCGGATGAACTGGTTCTCGCGTGCAAACCTTGGGGAAGTACTGGCATAGAACGCCATTGGTGTCCTCGTTGTTGCGGCATTACAGCGGTGACGCAGGGTCATCGATTTGACCCGAGTGTCGCGCGCGTCGAGCTCAAGGTGTCGAATGAGATCCAGACTCCCGATTCGTGCCCTGTAGCACGAACACGAAGCGGTTTGACACGTGTTGATGCTTGTCACCGTGCGCGCTCCACGCCCACGTTGTGGAGCTCCAGACCTCCGCATGACGGTTCACGCGTTGATAGAGCTGGCGGGGTGGGCAGCGGCATGTTCGTGAACGTTGTGGTCGTGTTCTGCACTGGTTTGCTGCACGTGTGAAGACGATCCCACTCGTCAGGACGCCCCTACGATGAATCGCACAAAGGCGAACCCGGCCAACACCCGTGAGTGGTTCCCAGATGCCTGTTTGCCGTCAAAATTGAGCCTGCAAAGCGATCTGGGGAGCAGTCACGGGCGTTGGCGTGCGAGCAACGAGCCCGAACCGACCTCTGTTTCTTCCTGACTTGTCAACGCCGGGCCAAAACTGACTCCGTTACCTTATTAGTGAGCCCATGGTGGGGTCACGGTTGCTGGGTTCGCTGTGACTCAAAGCCCCTGTCGAGGAAATGATCGAAAAGGTGGTGTCGCCGGGGCTGGTGGCGTCGGGTTGACTGCTGATAGGGACAGGGCCACCATCGGGTAGGTCTTGTCGTAACGTGGGTGCCGGCGACTGACACTCGATCAGTGACCGTCCGAGCTCGAAGGATGGCCATCGATGAGTGAAGAAGCCTTACTCGCGTTTGGGGTCTGGTGCGGGCTGGACGTCGGCAAGCAGGCCCATCATGCCTGCGCGCTTGACCCCGCTGGGAAGCGTCTGTTCGACGTGCCCTTACCGCGGGATCAGCACCGGCTTGAGGACCTCTTCGTCAAGCTCCGGGCTCATGGCCGGGTGTTGGTGATCGTGGACCAGCCGAACACGATCGGTGCGTTACCGATCGCGGTCGCTCGGTCGATGGGTATCGAAGGCCCGGGTTGGCGATGCGTCGGATCGCGGACCTCCATCCCGGCAGCGCGAAGACTGATGCCCGCGATGCTTACGTGATTGCTGACGCGGCCCGGACCCTGCCCCACACGTTGCGCAGGGTTGATGTCGGCGAACAGACGCTGGCGGAGCTGAAGGGGCTGGTCGGGTTCGACGACGACCTGGCCGGTGAAGCCACCCGACTGTCGAACCGGATCCGTGGCTTACTCGCCCAGGTGCATCCTGCCCTGGAACGCGTACTCGGACCCACGTTGGCCACCAAACAGGTCCTCGCCCTGATCGCGGCCTATGGCGGACCTCAAGACATGACCACAGCCGGCAAAGCCCGGCTGCTACGCACCGCGACGAAGGCCAACCCGCGCCGGGCCAGCGAGCAGGTCGACGCGATCGGCAAGGCCCTTGGCGAACAGACCGTGACCGTGCCTGGCACTGCTGCCGCCGAGACGGTCTTGCCGAAACTCGTCACCACTCTCGCGGCCGTCCTCGATCAGCGCGCCGAGATCGCCGCCGAAGTCGAACAGGTCCTCGATGCACACCCTCTTGCCGAGGTCTGGACCTCCATGCCAGGTGTCGGGGTCCAGATCGCAGCCCGGATCCTGCTTGAAGTCGGTGACGGTACCGCGTTCCCCACCGCTGGCCACCTCGCCTCCTACGGAGGCCTCGCCCCGGTCACCCGCCGCTCCGGCACCTCGATCCGAGGCGAACACCCCGCCCGCAGCGGCAACAAACACCTCAAACGAGCCCTGTTCCTGTCCGCGTTCGCGGCCCTACGCGCCGACCCCGCCGGCCGTGCCAACTACGACCGCAAGAAAGCCCAAGGCAAGAAACACAACGCCGCACTCATCTGCTTGGCACGCCGCCGCTGCGACATCAGTTCCCGCTCGAGACTGCCCTTGGCGTGCGCTTGGGCCAGCCGGTGGATCCAGCCGGTCGCGGAGTCGAACAACACTGGATAGGACGCCTCGGCGGCCTTGATTCCCAACGCGATCGCAAGGTGGGTCTTCCCGGTGCCTGGAGGTCCCAGCAGGACCACGTTCTCCCGCTTGGCGACGAAGGTGCAGGTCGCCAAGTGCGCGACCAAGTCCCGCGTGGCGGCGGGGATGTGATCGAAGGTGAAGTCCTGCATGGTCTTGATCTGCGGGAAGTGGGCCGCCGAGATCCGCATCCTGGTGCCGTTGGCAGTGCGGGAAGCGACCTGCCGTCCCAGAACAGCTGCCAGGTATTCCTCGTGGGACCAGCCAGCCTGGCGGGCCTGGTCACCCAGCGTTGTGAACGTCTCGGCGATCGCCGGGGTCGTCAACTCCCGCGCTAGGAACAAGATCTCAGCCGCGAGATCCTTGCCGGATCCCATCACGCCACCTCCTTGGCCGACTGCGCGGAGGCAGCGTTCAGGTTGAACAGTGCGTCGTAGTCACTCAGCGACCGAATCCCGACCCGATGGCTTGTCTCCACCCGTTCGGCCGTCAAGGTGTTGCGGGACTGGAAGGCTGCGCGCAGCTGCTTGGCGGCTGCGACATGAGCTGGGTCGGTGATCGTGCGTCGCAGGTCCCAGCAGTGCTCGTGCTCGGCCACCATGGTCCCGGCGCAGCGGACAGTGACCTGCTCCAGACCGCAGGTGATGTCGACGAACCGTCCGATGGCTACCGGGTCCACGGAGTAGTCGTTGCCCAACACCCGCACGTAGTAGTCCCGCCCCAGCCTGACCCGGTCTGTGAACCCCACCACAGGAGGCACTGGCGGCAGCGCGGTCATCGCCGCCACTTCGGCTGCCAACCGTGCAGCGGGAGCAGCGCCGGTGCGGCGCAGCAGCCGCTGGTTCGCCCGCGGGAGCCAGGCCGCGAGTTGGGTGTTGAACTCGGCCGGGGACCCGAACCCCCGGCCCGGGAGGAACGACGTCTGCAGATACCCGTTGGCGCGCTCCACCACCCCCTTGGCCTCCGGGTCCCGGGGTCTGGTCTGGAAGATCCTGGTCCCCAACGTCCCAGCAAACGCCCGCGCGCCAACGGTGAGACGGCGATGCTGACCGATACCGGACTCATTGTCCCAAACCAGCGTCTTCGGCACCGCCTGGAAATCCATCGACAATAACTGCCGCATCCCCGCCAGCAGATCCCCAGTGGTGCGTGAAGGCAACAGCACCGCGACCATAAACCCCGACCATGCTGCCACCATGGTCAGCACCGGCGGCGCGGTCTAAATATCTGGCGCAACCCGCACGATCTTGGGCGGGAACCACAGATCACACTGCATGATCTCCCCAGGCCGGTACTCGGTCCGGTCAGTCGGATCAGCCGGGGTGAACAACGGCCGCAACTCAGCAACCTTGGCCCGCAGTACCGAAGCCGAACGTGTCCACCCGATCCGCTCCGCGATCACCGTTGCCGGCATCGTCGGCGTCTTCGACAACAACGCGCGAATCTGCGGCTCGAACGCATCCACCACCGACCCCACCCGAGCTCGTTCATACTTCGGCGGCCCATCCGAGGCCAACGCCGCCCGAACCGTATTCCTCGCCACCCCCAACTGGCGGGCGATCGACTTAATCGCCATCCTCTCCGACTTATGGAGCCGTCTAATCTCGGCCCAATCCTCCACGCTGATCACTGCCTCACTCTGACCGAGGGGGTCAACTTTCGCTCGGCACCTACGGGTCAGTATTCAGGCAGCATCGACACTCGTAAGGACGTCCCGACGATGAATCGCACAAAGGCAAACCAGGCCAACACCCGTGAGTGGTTCCCAGATGCCTGTTTGCCGTCAAAATTGAGCCTGCAAAGCGATCTGGGGAGCAGTCACGGGCGTTGGCGTGCAAGCAACGAGCCCGAACCAACCTCTGTTTTTCCTAACTGCCTGGGCGCCTGCTGTCGGCCTTTTGATCAGCTGACGTGCCACCCACGCGATGAGCATGCTTATCAGGGTCGTTGCCACTACGTTTAGCGGAATCGGCCCAGCCTGTGGCTTCCGCAACGGTCGTGCCCCGCGAGGTCGAGGGCCTCTTCGACGTTGGCCCAGATAGCCCATTGGGCGCGTGCCGCATCATTGATCACGGTGAACCCGAGCCGGTTCGACGACGCCTTCATCACATCGGCCAAGCCGGCACGATGCCGATGGTTGAACCCGGCATCAGCCCCCGTCGGCGCCCTTGACCGATCCCACCCGAAGTTCGGGGCGATACTTGCACTGGTTCGGCTTCCGCATGCAATCTCGACGAGGGCTGCAGGTTGAGCCCTCGCCGTGAGCCGAGCCGTGACGCTCCAAAATGTGGCGCTGGCCGTGCCATGTCCCCACTATCTGGACCGCAGCCACTCCCAACCGGATCCTTACCTTTCCGCAGGAAGGGGACTCGTATGTCAATCCGAGCCGTCCGGCTAATGCCGCAGAAGAACGCCCTTCCCCGAAGCCGTGACAAGCACAGGCACTCGGGCACTCGACCCAGTCGTGGAACTCAGATTGGGTAAGTACTGGCGCAGAAGGCCGTTGGGGTCCTCGTTGCTGCCGCATTACCGCGGTGACGGAGGGTCATCGATTTGATCTTCCGGACGACTCCTCAAGCCCTGAAGCTCCCCTACAGGGCGGTCTATCGTTCTCCGTGGGGATCGCTCCCGCTGGCATCTTTGTCCGGCTTCAGACGGGCGTCTCAGCCCTCGAGGACAGCTTCAATCGCTTTCACCAGGGCGGCCTTCGTCTTTCCGCCCTGCAGGGCTTGCACGACCTGACCGTTGACGAAGAACTGGAGAGTCGGCAGACTCATGACACCCTGTTGCATCGGCACATTCGGGTTCGCGTTTGTGTCGAGTTTCGCGAAGACCATCCGATCGCGATAGGTAACCGAGAGCTCATCGATTATCGGGCTGAGCTGACGGCATGGCGCACACCAGTCCGCCCAGTAATCGACGAGTACCGGCTTGGAACTATGCAGCACGGTGTTTGCGAAGTTTGCATCGGTGACTTCGATCACTGCCATCGGGATGATCCTCTCATTGATGATGACTAGGGGTACCAGCGGTATGCCTGTGACGTAGGCCAGCCAACTCTAGTGTTGAGTCTGACTCAGTGAGTGCCGTCGGCGAGCGATTCCAGATAGCGTTCAGCGTCGAGTGCGGCCCGGCAGCCGGTACCAGCCGCGGTGATCGCCTGGCGGTAGGTGCGATCAACCAAGTCTCCGCAGGCAAAAACACCAGGCACGTTCGTCCTGGTCGAATCACCGTCGACTTCGACGTAACCGGATTCGTCAAGGTCGACCTGGCCGACCACCAGTGCCGAGCGTGGGTCGTGGCCGATCGCCTCGAAAAGACCGGCAACGGCCAACGTCCGCTCCGCGCCGGTCGCGGTATCGCGCAAGATGAGCTCCTGCAACGTCGGTGACCCGCCGAAACCAACGACCCGCGTGTTCCAGGCAGGGATGATCTTCGGGTCTGCCAGTACCCGCTCGGCCATGATCTTGGACGCCCGGAGTTGATCGCGACGATGAATCAGTGTCACCGAGTTCGCGAAGCGGGTCAGAAACGTAGCTTCCTCCGCCGCTGAGTCGCCGCCACCTACGACGGCGATGTCTTTGCCTTTGTAGAAAAAGCCATCACAGGTGGCACACCAACTGATACCTCTACCCGAGTACTCATCTTCACCGGGGATGCCCAGTTTGCGATAACCCGCACCCATGGCAAGAATCACCGTGCGCCCTCGGTAGACATTACCTTCGGAGTCCGTGACGCGCTTGATCTCACCGCTCAGATCGATGTCGACCGCATCGTCGGCGATGAGCTCAGCCCCGAATCGCGCAGCCTGCGCACGCATCTTGGCCATCAGGTCGGGGCCGGGGACTCCGTCGGGGAAGCCCGGGAAATTCTCGACGTCGGTGGTGGTCATGAGGGCACCACCGGCATCGATGGAGCCCTCTAGGACCACCGGATCCAAGCCGTCTCGCGCGCAGTAGATCGCCGCGGTATAGCCGGCGGGGCCGCTGCCCACGATTACAACATCGCGTACCCGGGTCTCGCCTTGCTGACCGCTGGGTACGGCCGCAGCCGTCGGTTTGAGACCACCGAGCCCCAGGCCGGAGACGATCCCACTGGTCGCGAATGGATTGGAGGTCATCAGATCATTCCTTGTCTCAAACGTGCTTATCTACACCCGGCCAACGCGCCGGCAACCTCGACTATTCCATCACGCGGGATCCGCCCCAAGCGAGCAGGGTGCCATCTTCGTCCAGGTCGCCACCACCAGCGGAGTTCACTGGTTGATATACGTCTCCGCGATGCCCGAACGGTACTGGTTCCCGCCAATCGACGGCAGCGAAGTGAAGTAGACCATTAGCCAACGGGTGGTCACCGGTTGGTCAGGCTTCAACACAACCTCTGCAGCGGCGGCCGAGTCCGAGGCAATTACTTCCCACTCGCTGACGGTGGTCATCGGCGGGCTTGCGGCCGAGGCGTCATTCTCGATCGGTACCATCAGTTGGACCGCAGCCGGTTCGTTGTCGAGCAAGACCCGAACGCTCGCCACCGAGACGGGTTCGCCCAGATCGTAGACGATGCCTGCACCCGGTTTCAGCCCACCGAAGGCTGGATTGTTCAGGTAGGTAAGAGTTCGCCAGGCGGTGGCAGGGTCTCCGTCGGCGGCGAAGCTAGCCTGATCGGAGTTCTCGTTATTGTCGCCGCCGTCCGCTGCCGGATCGAAATCGAAAGCCGAGACGATAACTGCAGGCTGGATCGTCTCCGCATCCGCGCCACCAGCTGCATGCGGATCGGTGCCGCTAGTACAACCACGGATCTGCAAGACGATCAGCGCCAAGAGTACGAAGGCGATGAGTAAGACGATGGCTTTGCGGCCTAGAGCAGCAGTCTGCGTTTTCTTCGGCTTCAAACGTGGAGGAGCGGCGACTGGGGTCGGGCGGCCCGGAGCTTGCGGGGTGACCGCAGCCGGCGGCGCGGACGCCGAGCTGGTTGCTGGTGGACTCCACCTTGGCACTTCGGTTGGGGCAGGTTCGGCTATCACGGCTGGTTCGGCTTCGACCTTGGCCATCGACAGGGTCGGCGCCGTCGAGTCGGAGCTTCCAGATAGCCAACCGGTCTGGACCGCTGGGGTGGCGCTTGGCGTGCCCAACTGATGGTTAACGCGCATCAACGCTTCCAACGATTCCTCGGCCTCTAATGGATCGTAAAGGCCCTCGAGGGAGTCCGCGATGTCATTAGCGCTGTGCAGGCCGGGGCCGACCAAACCGAGACGCGGTCGCAATGCGGCCATGATCACCGTGGACAGAGCCGGCGAGATCGCCGGATTGATCTCGTGAGGGCTCGCCCATAACTGCTCCCCGGACAACGCTCCGGAACGTTCGAGGCGCAACGGTGCCGGAGGCAGGCCCCAGTAGTTGCGTTGGGGTTCATCGGGGGGGACTGGCCAACGGGCTGTGGTCAGGCTGTACAGCAGCCGTGCAAGATCGTAGCAGTCGATGAGCTCCTGATCGGCCCAGTTCAGTTCATCCTCGCCGGGCTTGGGCCGGAGCGCGGCATCGATCAGGAAGCCGACGATCTTGACATTGCCGTTGACAGTGACGATTACGGCGCTCGGGTTGATTCGCAGGTGGAACATACCTCGGGCATGCATTGGTGCCAGCGCGGTAGCCATTTGAGCAACGATCGAACTAGCCTGCTCACTGGTCAGCGGTCCACTGTTAGACAGCAGGGTTTCCAGGGAATCTCCGACCGCGAACTCACTGACGACGAACGACCACGGTTCTTGACCGGTGGCTTCTAGCGCGTCCAGAACCCGCAAAAAGCGTGCATCGTTGATGGTGGCTGCTCTACGTGCCGCATTCAACACCCAGCCCATCCGATCGTCATCTGGCGTCAACAGGTGCATCAGCACCGGACGGGAGAGCACGTTGTCATTCGCCCGCCAGGTCGTGATGTTGTGGCTGCTGGCCAGAAGAGCTTCAAGCCGGTAGCGTCCGGACAGCATCAGTCCGGGGCTGGCAGTCGGCCGGACGACATGTCCGGTCGGGTCGGTCGCCGGATAGCCGGACGAATAGTCGGTCACGCTGTCTCCCTTTGATGCTCGGTGAGATCCCTGCCTACCATGAGTCACTCCTCCCGGTTCTCGCGACGCATCGAGCGCACTCGATATGCGGTCGCGCCGAGCAGCACCACGCCTGATGCGAGAATGATGATCCACGCTACCCGGCCTGCGTCCGTGCCGGTGACGGTGAAACTGACCGGAGCACCGACCGGGTGGCCATTGCTGGTAACCGCCTGAGCACGCATTGCGACGACGCCGTTCCCCTCGGTGATCGGACGCACCCGGATCGCGGCCGACTCACCGGGCTGCACGATGATCGGCTCAGACTCTTCGACTGAGATGCGTAGCGGGTTATCCGAATCGAATCTGATGCCGACTTCCACCTTGAAGGGGGTGTTGTTGATGACGGTCACAGGTAACAGATTGTCCTCGGAGGTCGTCACCCAATCAGTGATGCGCAATTGAATAGCGTTAGAGCTCGTCACTGTGGCAACCGCCGGTTCGCTGGCGAGTTGCAGCCACTGAGTTTGAGTATCGGAACTGCGCTCGAAAGTCGTCGACCATGCCTGCACCAGCAGCTGAGTGGTGAGGCTGGTGTTGATGGCGGCGGGCTGGACGAGCTCAGTCCAAGTCTGAAGCAATTCGCTGGTAGTCAGGGTCGCCTGCGCGAGTTCCTCATCGGGTTCCGGGCTTTGATCGGGCCAGCTGGATACTCCCGTCGAAGATCCGCTCGCAAGCAGCTCGGTGATTGACCGCCGGTGGCGCCAGGGATAGTTCGCCTGTGCGAGATCGGCCTGGGAGGTCGTGGTCACCAGCTGAATCGATGCCATCTGTTGGTTACCTGCGATGAGTTGGCGTGCGAGTACCGCGCCGTTGGCCTCAACTGGATTCAGTGGGGGCTGGGCGGCAGAGCATGCCAGAACACTGACCAGCTGTAGTCCGGAGGCTTCGTAGCTCAGCTGGTCTCCTAGGTTGCTGACCAATACATAGCGCGGCGAGACAGCCTCAAGCAGCGGCACCGTCTGCTGATCGATCTCGGCGGAATAGGGGACAGCGATTAGCGGCAGCCCCTCAAGGCGATGACCGCTGGGTAGGGTGGCTGCTTCCCCGATGAGTTCTTCTTGCCCGGATGCTGCAGCCTGGGTCACATCGAGCGAGCCATAAAGACTGCGGGTGACGCGTCCGCTGGGCAGGAGCGTGTCGATCGCGTCCAGCCAGCTGCGGGCGGCTGCGCTGCCAGCCGTCGTGAGTTCCGAATTGCTGCCATCGGCCTGTCGCAAGACGTGCGGTTGGGCGAGCTGACTTATCTCGTCGTAGAGCATCGGGTCGATCACGACCAGCACGTCTTCCTTCATGCCGAGCGCTAGCAGCTGCGCCAGCCGCGTTTCCAGCTCGCGCGCCAGCGAGTCATTCGCGAATACCGGCACCTGGTCCGGACCCGAGTCCAGTGGCAGCAGGCTCGGACGAGCATTCATCAACACGATCGTGCCAACATCCGCTTGGGTCTCACCGGGATAGGCCAGCAGTGTATATGCCCCGCCGACCTTCAACTGGTCGCTGAAAACTTCGACACCGACCTGATAAGCGGCGTCGGGTTGACTCAGCCAGGATTGTTCTACGGCGTTGGCACTGAGATCGGCGCGCACGGTGAAATCTGCGCTCGCGCCGACTTCGAGTGTGCCTGCTGCGCCGATCGTCGCGACCGCAGCCGCCGAGAACATCGCTTCTCCGGATGGCTCAAGATCGTTTTGTGCGGCATCCAGCTGGCCCAAGGTTCTGATCGGAGTGGCGTCGCGCCACAGGCGCGCCGTGAGCTCGACCAGCGGCTGGGAGGATTCATTGGTGATCCGCCCGCTGATGACGAGTTCGCCGCGATCACTGAGGATGGTCGGGCTGACCGAGGTTAATTCGACGAGGACTTCGTCCATCGGCTCGTCGGCGTGGCTAAATGCGACGGGCAGCCCGGCGACCAGCATCACCAGGCAGAGCAGGACGCCAAACAGTCCACGCGGAGCATGAAGCCACGCGTGAGCTGTCCTGTTCAATGCCACGCGAACATCCTAAGCCTGGTTCCGCCGATTTCCCGCTGCTGCGCATCCCCTGGCATGCACGCTGGCGGCGTTGTCCTCACCCCGTGCTCCGCCTTCGTCCGCCTTGCCATCTGCCACTCACGACGCGGCCCATCGGCGGATTCAGGCCAAGTTCTGAAGGCTCCGACCATCGCCTAACATTCGCTTGTCGACGATCGCGAGCACCAACCCGACCACCTGCAATACGATGATCACGCCGAAGGCCGCGGTGAACCCGGCGGTCCAACTGATCGGTAGGACCGAGAAGAGCACGGCGGTGATCATTGCGTTGCCGACTGCGGTGCCGATACGTTCAGCAACCTGCTTCACTGCACCGGCGGTACCACCGATATTCGCCGGAATGTCCTCTTGGCTCAGGGCTTGGTTACAGGTGTTGATCGCTCCGATGCCGATTCCGCACAGGATCAGCGGCATCGACAGCCACATATAGTGCAGCACCGGGGTGTCGCCGTCCATCAACCAGGACATCGCGACCGCGGCGACCAATCCGATGATTGAACAGACGAATCCCCAGATCACGATGGTTCGCCCAGAGGTGATCACATGTCGACCGCTCCACAGTGACGAGATTGCCGAGGCCACGGCGTTGGGCAGCCCGACTATCCCTGCCGCAAGCGCGGCAGCGCCCAGCCCGTCCTGCAAGTGCAGGGCAATCACCACGAAGATCGAGGTGGCGCCCAGGAACTGAACACCCGAGATGATCGTGGAATGTGTGAACGAGCGGATCTCGAAGAGCTTGAGATTGACCATCGGATCGTGGCCCGCTGTCGCATAGCTGCGTTCCCACCGGATCCACGCCCAACTGAGCAACGGCACGGCGAGCAGTAGCAAGAATCCGGACGAGCTGTGAAGCATGAAGGGCAACATCACGGCGAGCACGATCAGTGAGAGCAGAAGCATGCCCAGCGGATCAAGATCCAGTCGCGTGGGCACGAACTCGCCGCGTCTCTTGGCGAGCCGCCGTTTGCGTTCGGGGCCGAACGGTAGCCATCGTGCGCCCAGCACAATGGTCAACAAACCGATCGGCACATTCCACAAGAAAGACGCGCGCCAGCCGATATTGGGGCCGAGCGAGTTGATCAGCAAACCCGTCAACAGCGGAGCGATCGCGACCGATACCGAGACGACCAGGCCGAAAAGCGAGAATGCCCAGGCCCGCCGTTGGCCGTGGAAATACTGGACGATCATCCCGTTAACCTGCGGGGTCGCCAAGCCGGCCCCTACGCCTTGGACGATGCGCATCGCGTTCATCCATTGTGGTTCAGAGATCGTGGCGCAAACCAGGGAGGCCAGCGTGAATAACGCGACTCCGGCGAGAAAGACCGAACTGCGTCCAAGGACGTCACCGGCTCGTCCGGCGCCCACCAGGACCAAGCCGAAAGCCAGCGCGTAGCCGGAGAGCATCAACTGCACATCGGAGTTGGACGCTCCGATGCTCTCGGTGATGCTCGGCAGCGCGACGTTGATGGCGCTGATGGCCATCATCGTCATTGCGAGGATCGACAGCAGGACGACGAGTATCCGGCCGCGATAGAAGACGCGGTCGGTACCTGGCACCCTGATCACATTGTCGTTGTCATCGGCAGGTTCAGTGCTCATCGCGTGCCTTCCACCACTCGAGCAACTCGGCTCCGGCGCGTTCGGGGCCTAACGGGCCTTCCTCGATGCGGCGACCGAGCAGGAACTGATAGGCCTGACCGACCTCGGGGCCCGGACCGATACCCAGCAGCGCCATGATCTGGTTGCCGTCTAGATCGGGACGCATGGAGTCCATCTCTTCGGCGGCGGCAAGCTCGTCGATACGGAACTCCAGCTCATCGTAGGCCCGCCTGAGCCGGTCGGCTTTGCGGATATTCCGGGTGGTGCAATCGCTGCGGGTGAGAATATGTAGCCGTTCGAGTTGATCGCCGGCATCGCGCACGTAGCGGCGTACCGCGGCATCCGACCAACCGCTGGACGCGCCTCCCGATGACCCTTCGGCGTAACCGTGGAAGCGTAAATGCAGGGCGATCAAATCGCTCACCGCGTTCACGGTCTCTTTCGAATAGTGCAGCGCCTTGAGTCGCTTGCGCGCCATCTTCGCGCCGACGATCTCGTGATGGTGGAAGGTCACCTTGCCGCCATCCAGACCTCGGGTGGCGGGCTTGCCGATATCGTGCAGGAGGGCCGCCAGCCGCAGAACCAGATCGGGCTGGTGATTCGGGTTAGGGCGACCGTCCACATAGTCGCGGGCTTTCTCGAGCGCGATCGCCTGATCAAGCACGATCAGTGAATGCTCATAGACATCCTTGTGACGCATATGTTCATCGCGTTCCAATCGCATCGCAGGCAGTTCAGGCAAAACGAGATCGGCGATACCCGTACTTACCAGCAGGTCGAGTCCGGCACGCGGACTATCGGTGAGTAGCAATTTGCTGAGTTCGTCGCGCACCCGCTCGGCGCTGATGATGCAGATTCGATCGGCCATCTCTGACATGGCCTTCCTGCAGACCGGATCGA
The DNA here is from genome assembly GCA_022837595.1 of Propionibacterium sp. Taxonomy (GTDB): domain Bacteria; phylum Actinomycetota; class Actinomycetes; order Propionibacteriales; family Propionibacteriaceae; genus Brooklawnia. The sequence goes on along the minus strand of JALHFX010000003.1, from coordinate 94,163 downwards.
CTTCGAAGTTCAACTGCGAGCTGAATCGGGCGGCCCTCATCATGCGTAGCGGATCGTCGCCGAAGCTGATCTCAGGCGTGCTGGGAGTCCGCAGTATGCAGGACGCGAGATCGTCCAGACCGCCGAAGGGGTCGACGAACCGCCAGTCGCCGGGATCCCCAGATCCGATATCAAGGGCCATCGCGTTCACGGTGAAATCGCGGCGCAAAAGATCATCTTCAACCCGATCGCCGAAGGCAACATCGGGTTTGCGCGAAGTTTTACGGTAAGAATCCGTGCGAAACGTGGTGATCTCGATCAACCATTCGTGTTCACTACGGAAGGCCTGCGCGCTGATCGTCCCGAATTCGCGGCCGACATCCCAGACGGTGTCGGTGAACTGGTTCAATAACCGCTGGGTCTGGTCCGGGCGCGCCGATGTAGTGAAGTCGAGATCGTGGCCCTGAACACCCAGAAGCGCGTCGCGCAAAGAGCCGCCCACTAGGTAGAGCTGGTGGCCGGCATCCGCGAAAAGGCGACCAAGTTCGCTAATGACAGGGATCGCCGGAAGAAGACAAGCCAAGGCGGTCGTCTGGGCGCGGCTGACGTTCGACATTTGAATAAGCTTAGTCCCGCCTGAAGCCTCAGTCGGAGTGCGGGCCCTGCTCACGGGCTCAGCGGCTTTCGTCCGGGTCGGGTTTGAGCGGCTTTGGCGGGCGTCGAGATGAGGTGAGGGTAGCCCCGGCCGATGCAATACCAACCGCTACCAGCGCTGCCCAGTCAGTGAGCCCGAGCACTTCACCCAGCAGCGCCAGCCCGGCGACCGCGGCAGCCGCCGGAGCCAGCGATTGAAGGATGCTGAAGATATTCGGGGAGATCCCACCCAATGCAATCAGATCGAGACGGTAGGGCAGCACCGAACTGAAGAGACCCACAACCAGACCCATCGCGAGCACGCCAGGGGTCCACAGCGCGGTACCACCGGTCTGAACGGCAGGTGCGGCCAGCGCGATCGTCCCGGACGCGCAGGCGATCGTCACCAATTGCGAGCCGCTCCAATACTGGCGAGCCCGGGCGCCCAGCGTGATGTAGGCCGCCCAGCAGCCGGCAGCGATGAGAACGAAGACCAGCCCGGTCGGGTCCAGGCGCACCGGCCGGAAACCGAGCAGAATCACGCCGAGCCCGGCCAGCCCGGCCCACAGTAGGTCGAGGCGCCCGCGGGAGCCGATGATGGCGAGGGTGAGCGGGCCAAGGTATTCGATGGTGACCGCGATGCCCAACGGGATCGTCTGAATAGCCAGGTAGAAGGTCGTGTTCATCGTGATGAGCGCGATTGAGTAACCAGCGAGCATGAGCACTGTTTGTCGGGTTAGTGGGGTGCGTCGCCGCGGTTCAAGTCGGCGGGCACGCCGTACTGAGCTATCGATGAAATGCAGGACGAGCAGCACCACAGTGGCGAAGCCGAAACGAAGCCAGGCGACACTGAGGGCAGGGATCACTTCGAACAGTCCCTTGCCGAGTGCGGCACCGGTTTCGACACAGATCACCGAACCGAGGGCGCTGCCGATCGCCAGCTCATAGGGAACGGGCGCCGCAGGCCCGCCACGATTCCGGTGAAGACTCACGGGCTACTCGGTTTGTCGGGCTCCTCATCCGGCGCCAGACCTGGCCCGATGATTGTGGTGGGTAGCGCGACTTGGATTCCTGCGGCTTGCAGTGCGCTGGTGGCGCGTGCTCGGATCTCTCGTTCGAGTGCCCAGTGTTCGTTACCGGGGCACTTGACCGTCACGCCGTATACCGCCTGGCTCTCGGTGAACTTGGTGAGCCCGAGCACCTTCGGAGGCTCGAGCATCTGCCCACTCCAGACTGGGTTGTCGGTCACCTCTTGGACGACGGTTTCCAGGATCCCCATGACTGTCTGCGGATTCTCGAGGGCGCTGACCGGAATCTCGACCGTACCGGATGACCAACCCTGGCTCCGGTTACCCAAGGTGACGATCTCGCCGTTGCGGATGTACCAGATCTCGCCCTTGTCGTCTCGGATCCGGGTTGCCCGAAGCGCCAGCGCCAAGACCGTGCCGCTGACATTGCCGACATCGACATAGTCGCCGACGCCCAATTGGTCTTCGAGCATCAAGAAGACGCCCGAGATAATGTCCTTCACCAGGCTCTGAGCACCGAACCCCAACGCGATGCCACCGATGCCTGCAGAAGCGAGCGCCGGCATGATGTTCACGCCGAGCCTCTCCAAGATCATGAAAAGCGCGACGAGGCCGATGACTGCGTCCATCAAAGACGTGAGCATGGTGCCCAGGGTTTGGGTGCGGTGAATCTGACGTTCGCTCTTGAAACTGCCTGCCTTCGACAAGACATTGGCCGCGAGCAATTCACCAGATCCGGCAGCCTTGCTGCTGACAGATTTCATCCAACGGTTGATCAGGCGCTTGAGAATGCCACGCAACACGAGGGCGGTCACTGCGATGATTGCGATATCGAGCAGCGTCTCGAGCCAAGTCTGAGTCATTTTTACTCCGGGTCAGCCGGCGATGAAGTCGATGACGGCCTGTTTGTCGGCGCCATCTCCGTTATACGACATCGCGCAGATAGCGTACTGATCATTCCAGCCGACGATCCAACTGTGCGACTGCGAGGCATCCCCGAACTCGGCGGTCCCCGTCTTAGCACCCTGCAGGATCCCGTTCATCTGTGTCGCGGTGCCGCGCGTGACGACTTGTTCCATGAGATCGCGCAGTATTGCTGCTTCCTCTGCCGACAGGGGTTGTGCTGTTGATGTCGGTTGCAGACCTTCGACGAGATAGGGGATCGTGGTGCGCCCGTTCGCAACCGAGGCAGCCTCGGCGGTCAACGCGAGCGGAGACATCAGTACCTGACCCTGGCCGATCATGCCTGCGGCATGCTCCACCGGATCGTCCATTTCGGGAACAGAGCCGTAAAATGCTCCGAACCCAGTGTCATAGTCGACGCCCAGTCCCAGGCTCGCAGCTGCGCTGCGGAATTGCTTGGCGGAGATCTCACGTGACGCGTTAAGAAATGCCGTGTTGCACGAGGCGGCGACGGCGGTATCGAGCGGCACCATTCCCGTCAGGGCCGTGGGATATGCGGGATGGTTCTTGAAGACGCGTCCGTTGATCGTTGCGCTCGATGAGCAGTCGACAGATGAATCGGCGGTATATCCCTGGCGGATCAGAGCGAGGGAACTGGACAGTTTCATCGTCGAGCCCGGCGGGTAGGCTCCGCTGGTCGAAAAGGACTGAACCCCCGCTGCCGGCGAATCGGCCGCCGCCAACACGCCACCGGTCGTCTTGTCGAGCACCACCAGCATCACTAGGTTGTCTCCATAGGGAGCTACGATGCTCTCGGCTTTGCGTTGAAGATCGGTGTCCAAGGTCAACTGCAGTGGGGTGCCGTTGACCGGCGCAACGGCGAAGAGTACTTTGCGGTCGGCTGTCGGCGAATTTGATGTGCTCGAAGTATCCGGGCTGGACGAAGGCTGCGGCTCTGCGTCAACGACCTGCGGCGGAAGCTTCTCGAGTTGACTTTCACTACGTTCGATGATGCTGACCGTATGCCCGGGTAGGCCGCGTAAATCGGCGTCATGGATACCTTGGAGGCCCGACTTGCCCACGATGTCGCCCGGGGCGATCTTGTTATTGCCTTCGGCGATGTCTTCAGCAGTGGCCTCACCGACGGTGCCGAGGAGTCCGCGCGCGAAGGTGCTCGACGGTGCCAGTGGCAGGGTGGTACCGATAGCGATTGCACCCAGGATGGAATCGAGTTCCGCGGGCACCTGGCCCTCGCGAAGTGTGATTGCCAGCACGAAGGCTTGCGGGCCGGAAGCCATAACCTGCTCGATATAGGGGTCAGCGTCGATCTCCACGAGCTCGGCAAGAGCGCGCGCCGACGACTCGAATTGCTCTGGATCGAGCAGCGTCTTATCGATACCCACCCGATAGACCGGTCGGTCTTCGACGATGGCAAAACCTTGATTGTCCAAGATGGCGCCCCGGTGTGGCGAGGTGCGCTCATCGTGAAGTCGGGTTGTCTGGGTGAGTTTGGGATGCACGATGCTGGGCGACCATTCGATCTGCCACTGGTTGTCCAGATAGCTCATGGGTGCCGAAGAGGTATACGACCAGCTGCCCTGGTCGAAGTCGTAGCTCTGGTTGAGCTGAACGATCGCTTCGGTTCCCGAATCCGAGTAGTCCACGGTCTCCACCTCGACCCGCGGGCGGATGCCGTCTAGAGCACCGGTTGCCTGCTGGTAGTCAAGGATTGCGCGCCCTTTGTCACCCGCAAGCGGCAGGTCATTGATGGATCCCGCGGCCAGTGCAGCTGCGAGTTGCCCGGCGGCATCCTCACCACCGGGGGCCGGCTTGGACTTGAAGATCCCGCCGGCGCATCCGGTCAAGACCATGGTCGCTGCGAGCAGATAGATCAGGAACCGTGACGGTTTGCGATTGAGTCGTCGCATGCTTTCCACCCTAACGGCCGCCACCCACACCAACCCTATGGGCGCAGCGGAATCAGACTTTCAGCATGCACCTCCGCGCTTTCGGACCGGAGATGGCAAGCTAGTCGCAAGCAATCATGCCGGATCCAAGGAGGTATCCAATGCCTATGCTGAGTGTTGGCGGAAGCCATCCCACCGAACTCTTCTTCACTGACACCGAAGGTGCGGGCAGGCCGATCGTTCTGGTGCACGGCTGGCCGGCGTCCGAAGCAGCCTGGAATCGGATCACCCCGGCGCTGCAGGATGCAGGCTATCGGATCATCGCCTATGACCGGCGCGGTTTCGGACGTTCGGGCAAGCCGGGATCGGGTTTCGATTACGATACGTTCGCCGCAGATCTTGATGCACTGTTGAGTGCTCTCGACCTGATCGACGTGGTCTTGGTCGGTTTCTCGATGGGCGGCGGGGAGGTCGCGCGCTATATCGCGAACCACGGCACCGCACGCGTGACCGGGGCCGCATTCATAGGGGCTATCACGCCCTGTCTGGACGCGACTCTCGCCGATAACCCTGACGGTGCATTCACTCCGGATGCTGCCGCAGGAATGCAGTCAGGCCTGCTGGCCGATCCTGTCGGTTTTCTGACCGGTTTCCTGACCAATTTCTACTCGGTCCCCACCGACGACGGCAGTGCGTTAATGGTTCCCGAGGAGCAGATCGCTGACTCGATCGTCATCGCGCAGCAAGCCAACGTGAATGCCCTGGCTGCTTGCATTCCGCTGTGGCTGACTGATTTCCGGTCTGATCTTGGGCTGCTCGGGGTGCCGACTCTTGTCGTTCATGGCGAGGGTGATCAGATCGTGCCGTTCGCGGCGAGTGGCGCGCGGATGCCGCAATACGTCCAGCAAGCGTTTGTTCACTCGATCGTGGACGGTCCACACGGGCTCCTCGCCTCGCATCCTGCTGAGGTTGCGTCGATCCTGCTGGAATTCCTGGCCTGAGTTCCCAGGGCCCGGTGGTCTGGTGGTGGCTGAACCGGGCCGGGGAACTCCCCTCAACTCTTGGACGACTTGGCCCAGCGGTTGACGCCGGCGTCGATCGCGAACCTGTCGATGTCGGCCAACTCGTCCTGACTGAACGAGAGATTCTGCAGGGCACCCAGCGAGGTCTGCAACTGCTTGACGCTGGAGGCTCCGATCAGGGCCGAAGTGATGCGCTCATCACGCAGCACCCAGGCGATCGCCAGTTGAGCCAGCGACTGGCCACGCTGCTCGGCGATCGCGTTGAGTGAACGCAGTCGCGAGACGGTCTCGTCGTTCAGATAGTCGGTCGGCAGCGAACCGCCACGGGCAGCGCGCGAATCTGCGGGTACCCCGTTGAGGTAACGATCGGTCAGCATGCCCTGCGCCAGTGCGCTGAAAGCAATGATGCCCATGCCCTGCTCAGCCGCCTGCTCGATCAGCGGCCCCTCGCCATCGGCGGGCTCTTCGATCCAACGATTGATCAACGAGTAGCTGGGTTGGTGGATCAGAAGCGGCGTCCCGAGGCTGCGGGCGATCTCGGCGGCTTGTCGGGTGCGCTGAGCCGAGTAACTAGAGATACCGACGTAAAGTGCCTTGCCCGAGCGGACCGCATGGTCGAGCGCCGAAATGGTTTCTTCCAGCGGGGTGTCCGGATCGAAACGGTGCGAGTAGAAAATGTCGACGTATTCGAGGCCGAGGCGACGTAGCGACTGGTCCAAGGAGGAGAGTAGGTATTTGCGTCCGCCACCGCCTTGGCCATAGGGGCCGGGCCACATGTCATAGCCGGCCTTGGTGGAGATCACCAACTCGTCGCGATAGGGCGCGAGATCGGTGCGTAAGAGCTCGCCAAAGTTGATCTCCGCTTGACCCGGTGGTGGGCCGTAGTTATTCGCAAGATCGAAGTGCGTGATGCCGGCATCGAAGGCAGCTCGGACGATCTCCCGCTGGGCGCCGGCGGGATGCAGGTCGCCGAAGTTCTGCCAGAGCCCGAGCGAGATCGCGGGCAGTAGTAAGCCGGAGCGTCCGCAACGCCGATAGATCATCGACCCGTCATAGCGAGCCTGATCAGCCTGGTAGGCGATTCCGTTGGTGAGCATGCCTTCATTCTACGGATCGAGGAAGAAACACCATCTGGTCTCGATCAGGTCTGTGACAAGGCACTTTGCGCTTGCCAGTCTTCCCAGCTGTAGGTCCAGCAGCCGATCGTCTGATAGGGCTGGACATCGAAGCTGCTGCCCGTGAACTCGGCGGGATCACCGATCTGGGTGAAGTTGTACAGCCACAAGGCATTCGCGTCGGTCATGCCGGTGCAACCGTGGCTGACGTTCTGGTAGCCATGCGCGTAGTCAGCCCAAGGTGCTGCATGGAAATACTCACCCGACCACGTGATCCGCTGCGCCCAGTTGACGGTCGTGCGGTAACCGTCTGCTGAGGTGTTCGGGACTCCGAAGGTCTCCGAGTCCATCACCACCGGGTTCTGCTTGTCCATGATGAGTTTGGTGCCCGTCATCGTCTCCATGCCCGGTTTGCCGCAGCTAACCGGAATGGTGTTGACGACCTCGCCGTTTTGGTAGCAGGTCAGCTGATGGCCGTCGATATCGGTAACCAGCACGCGCAGATCACCGTAGGCGTAGTCAGCGGCCGCGTCATTGAGGATCCAGGTGTCGCCGGCAGGTAGGCCGGCCGCTTGGACCTCGACATGCGCGGTCGAGCCGGGCTGCCAGTACTCACGGGGACGCCAGAACAGTGTCGTGGAATCCGCCCAACCCCACGATCCTTCCTGCTGCGGATTCGTCTGCACCGACGCGGTCTTTTCGATGGCCGCGCGCTGATCATCGTTCACCGGCATATCGAAGCGCACCCAGATAGGCATACCGTTTCCGACGGCCACACCGTCGGCGTAACGGAAATCGACTTCGACCACCAGGGCAGGATCGACGGTGGCGATTGACGCGGTCTCGCTCGCCGTTCGCTTCTTGGCGTCGCTCGCGGTTACTTCGACCGTGTAATGGGATCGCACATGCAAGGCGCCACGCTCGGGCATCCACTGGCCGTCGGTGACGTTGCCGGGGATCTCGGTGCCGGTCTCGTCGGTCACCCGAACGGTGCTCACGGTGCCATTGGCAACGGTGATGTCGATCGGCTCATTGGGCCACATGGCCTCCAAGCCGTGCGGGCTGCTGATGGTGATGGACGCGGCACTGGGGCCGTCAGCGTTGGTCTTCTGGTCGGGCGAGGTGCTTGCTCCCGACGTCTCGTCGGCCGCTCCGGATTTGCTGCACCCGACGAGAGCCAGGCCTGCGGCACCGAGCAATGCGCTACGGCGAGTCAACTGAAGGGGGGGTAAAGTCATGAAACCTCCAAACGTCTCGTCCATTTTATGCTGCGGAGTGGCAAATCCCGGTAGTCAGATGGCCAGCGGGTTGCCATCATGGATCCATGACTAGTCGAGCAGTGCAGGTGGAAGTGAGTGGACTCGTCCAAGGTGTCGGCTTCCGCTGGTCGACTGTCGACCAAGCGCAGCGGCTCCGCCTGAATGGTTGGGTTCGCAATCTGCTCGACGGTTCGGTCGAGGCATGGGTCGAGGGTCGGGCGGACGCGGTCGCGCAGATGATCGAGTGGCTGCAGCATGGGCCCACATGGGCCAGAGTTCAGAGGTGTCGCGTGAGCGAACAAACGCCACTTGGTATCCGCGGATTCCACGTGCGATAGGCGGTTACTGTGTTGACCGCCCGTCGTCCAGGGCTTGCCTGTTAAGGTCCGACTGCTAACCTTTGCGACGCGTCGGAGAGGAGAACGAGATGCGCAACCTGGTTGATAGAGTGCCGCCCGCCGTCTGGCAGATGGTCCGCTATCTGCTTGTCGGCGGCTCTGCCTTCGTGATCGATTTTGGCAGCCTGGCACTCCTCAAGTCTGGGTTTGGGGTTCCAGCATGGCTGTCGGCGGCGATCGCATTCGCATTGTCAACGTTGTACAGCTTCCTATTGCAGCGCAAGTTCACTTTCAGTGCTGATTTGCGAATGGGTAACTCGGCGATTCGGTACGGGATTCTGCTGGCGGTGAACATGGCTCTCACCTCCGTCATCGTCGAGGGGTTCGACCGATTTTTTGGTCTCTACCTGCTCGGCAAGATCGTCTCGACCGCTCTGACCACGATCTGGAACTTCCCGATCATGAAGTACTGGGTCTACCCGCGCAGCGCTACCGAAACGGCCTTGGCAAGTCGTGAAATGCCGTCCGACAAGGCCTGAGCCGAATAATCAGTGGGATTCCGGTACCCAGGGTGTTCGCTTGCCGGTACCGGTGCAGGCGACATCTTGGTCGAACCGCATCCCTCGTCGCGAGGGTCTAAACAAGTCGATCGGCGTGTTGGAGCTGAACGCGTGCGGTGTTATGGTAGGAGCGCTTTACACCTAAATTCCGGGGCAGATCGATGTGTCATGCGTCGAAATTGTTCCGGTTTGGCTGTCTCCACAGTATGACTACCAAGCAGCGATTCCTCTGCAGCACCGCCGGCCCGGCCTTCGACTGCACGCCGAACCCGAGCCCGGTGGCCGAGATCAGTGGAGACCGAGATTAACGCAGTCGATTGTGGAGGAAACCTGACGATGACGAACTCCCGCCAAAGGCAACGCCGCGGTGTCTTCGCACTGCTGGTTGCGATCCTGTTGGCATCCATATCCTTGGTGAGCACCCCGGCTCACGCCGATGACTCGCCTTTTACCGATGTCTCGACGAGCCATCGGTACTTCAAGGAAATCCAATGGATGTACGACCAGGGGATCTCGACCGGTTGGACGCTGGACGACGGGACCCGCGAGTACCGCCCCGATGAGCCGGTTGCGCGCGATGCGATGGCGGCATTCTTCTACCGTTTCCGGGGTGAGCCTACATTCCCTGTGCCGACTACCTCGCCTTTCAACGATGTTTCTACCTCGCAGCAGTTCTTCAAGGAAATGGCCTGGATGAAGGACGCGGGTATTTCCTCGGGTTGGTCGGACGGTACCTTCCGTCCGTTCAATCAGACTGCCCGCGACGCAATGTCTGCTTTCATGTACCGGGTGGCGGGTGAGCCGGCCTATACGCCGCCGGCAGTCTCGCCCTTCGACGATGTGACGACGACCCAGCAGTTCTACAAGGAAATGGCCTGGGCCTTCGACACCGGCGTCGCGAATAACGCTGACGACGGCACTTTCGAGCCGCTGGAGCCGGTCACCCGCGAGATGATGGCCGTCTTCATGTATGGGCTTGAGCATCCGGTTGCGCGTGAGCTCACGGTCCAGTCGGCCGATCTGCCCGCGGGCCTCGTTGGGGTGAACTACACGGCCACCCTTCGTGCCTCGGGTGGGAAGCAGCCGTTTACCTGGTCAGCTACTGGACTGCCCGCTGGTTTGACGATTGCCGACGATGGCGTGATCACCGGACAACCGTCCGCTACAGGCAACAGCACCGTGCAGGTGAAGGTCACCGACGCGAACGGCAAGACCGCCTCGGCCAGCCTCCAGCTGAAGGTCACCCAAGAGTCTCCCTTCTCCGACGTTCCGCTCGATCACCCTTACTACAAGGAGATCGCGTGGATGAATTCTGCAGGGATCTCGACCGGGTGGTCTGACGGAACATTCCGTCCCTCAGAGCCGGTCGCGCGAGATGCGATGGCTGCGTTCTTCTACCGTTTCCAGGGTGAGCCGACATTTACTGTGCCGACTACCTCGCCTTTCAACGATGTTTCTACCTCGCAGCAGTTCTTCAAAGAAATGGCCTGGATGAAGCAGTCGGGTATTTCGACGGGTTGGTCGGATGGTACTTTCCGTCCGTTCAATGAGACCGCCCGGGACGCGATGTCCGCTTTCATGTACCGCGCTGCAGGGAACCCTTCCTATGCACCACCGGCGGTTTCGCTCTTCTACGACGTCGCCACCACCCAGCAGTTCTACAAGGAAATGTCGTGGGTTTACCAGAAGGGCGTCGCTAACAACGCCGACGACGGCACTTTCGATCCGTTCGACTCGGTGACCCGCGAGATGATGGCGGTCTTCATGTACCGGCTGGCGCACCCGAGCGAACTCACGATTCAGTCGACGGGTCTGCCCGGCGGTGTCAAAGATGTGGCATATGAAACACCACTTCGTGCCTCCGGTGGCGTACTGCCCTTCACTTGGGCCGCGACCGGCCTGCCCGCGGGTTTGACGATCTCTTCACAGGGTGTGATCAGCGGCATACCGACGGCCGCTGGCACCAGTTCAGTGAAGCTGACAGTCACCGACGCCGGTGGAACCAGCGAGACGATCACCCTGTCCTTGCGGGTAGCGGCTGATTCAGGCTCGGCGCTTCAGATAACTACCACCTCGGTGCCGATCGGTGTCGTCAATGCCACATATCCAGGCGCAACCTTCGCCGCCAAGAACGGAGTTGGGCAGCTGAGCTGGAGTGCTACTGGTGTGCCCGCCGGCTTGACGTTGTCCACTGATGGCAAGTTGACCGGCACCCCGAGCCGAGTAGGCCAGGGCACCATGACTGTGCAGGTGAGAGATGGCGAGGGCGTGCGCGCGTCGAGTCAGATCAATTGGGTAGTGAATGCTGCACTGAGTATCAGTACGAATACGCTGCCGATGGCCGTGAAGGACGCCTACTACGACGAGCGGATCGCTGCCCAGGGCGGTGTGCCGGGCTATCAGTGGTCGGCGACTGGTCTGCCAAGCGGGCTGATCATCGACAACGACGGCGATATCTGGGGTTACCCAACCGTCGAGGGCTGGTTCGATGTCACTGTCACTGTCAAGGATCAGTACGGTAATACCGCCTCTAAGACATTGGGCCTCGACGTCTCTGGAGAAGCAGACTGTGACGCACTGAAGTGTATCGCCCTCACTTTCGATGACGGCCCACTCGACTTCAGCGACAGCTTGCTCAATTCGTTCGTGAACGCCGGCGCGAAAGCCACCTTCTACGACGTCGGTGTGAACATCAAGAAGGATCCTGACGCGAGTCGCCATAAGTACGAAGCCGGTATGGAGGTTGGCCTACATGGTTGGGAACACGTCCACTACTGCGACTTTGGCTACGACTACGTTAAATTCGACCTTGATGCGGCCGTAGCGGAGTACAAGTGGGCGGTAGGCCCCAAGCCGAACAGCTGGCGTCCACCCTACGGTCACTACAACCCGACGACGGCTGATGCCGCAGGCGATGCGGGCCTGGCCACCATCATGTGGACCGAGAACACATTCGACTACGAGCGGACGAGCGCCAATGACGTCTATTGGGCAACCATGGATGTCGCAGGTCGCGACGCGATTGTGCTCATGCATGATGGCGTCACCAGCAGCAGCCGGTCGGAGAACGGGCTGTGGCAGCTGACTCGGCCAACAGCAGATGCTATGCCTAGCATCATCGCTGACCTTCAAGACGAGGGGTACACCCTGGTCACCGTCTCTGCGATCATCGGCGGGGACCCCGAACCCGGCGAGGTCTACTTCGATGACAACCCGGTGTACTGCCCATTCTGATTTACCACTGAGGAGGACGGATGCGCGTTAGCACGAAGACTCGTCGTCGGATCGGGGCTTCAGCCCTCGCGGCAACAGCCTGCGTCTCGGTATTGCTGCTCGGCGCCTGTGGGCCGCAAGCAACCCCCGGCGAGCAGGGCGCGCCTTCAGCAAGCGCGGCTGCCTCATCGAGGCAGGCATCAGCTGAGCCGAGCGGAAGAGTAACGATCGCCCCGTTGCAAGTCGATGAACCTGTCGGCTATGCAACGGAGGTGGTCACCTCCGAGACCATCGACCGGCATCCGTCGGCCGTGGTATTCGACGCCCATACGGGCCTCTTGCTGGTCGCCCACGAAATCGAGGGCACCGTGACGCTAGTCGACCCTGACACGCAGACGACGCTGGCTTCGGTGCCGGTCGGCAGTGGCCCGAAGAGCATCGCTCTGGCCCCGGGCGGAGGGCGAGCCTACGTGGCGAACTCCAGCTCGGGGACGGTCAGCTTCGTTGATTTCACCGATTCTTCCGCTTCCGTCGTCGCTGAGATCCCGGTTGCCGAGCGTCCGATCAGTGTCGCGGTCAGCCCCGACGGCGCGATCGTCTACGTCGTCGACATGGCGGGTGCGACAGTCTCGGCGATCGATTCCGAATCGCGAGAGACGCTGTGGACCTCCCCGACCGGCGCGCGTCCGGTTGGTATCGCAGTCGATCCGGCGACCGGGATCGCCTACGTGGCGAACCGTTTGGACAATACGGTCTCGATTATCGACCCGGAAGCCCAGCTGGAGACCGGTGCCATCGGCGTGCGATCCAACCCCTCGCAGATCGCGATCGATTCCGAAGCAAGGCGCGCCTACGTGGCCAACGTCGGCGATGCCTCGGTGACGGTCATCGATTTGGACGGGAATGAGCTCGGGGAGACGATCCAGGTACAAGGCGGACCGTCCGAGATCATGGTTGCCCCGGATGCCGGAGTCATTTACGTCATCGCGTCGAACACGGTGACGGTTATTGACATGGCCTCTTTCGAGGTACTCGGCAAGATCAACGTCGGGGCTGGGCTGACCGGTATGACCATGGATCCGACCACCGGTGCGGTCTTCGTCACCGGCTCCACCGATACCGGCGACGGTGTGCTTTATCAATTGGGCTGACGAATCTGAAGGCAGTAGCTGGAGGGTTTGTGGACGGGCTGCGCTATATCGGCGCGGCCCGTCATGCCGTGAGGCGATCGGCAGACAGCTAGACTGCGGGATGAACGACGATGATTGAGGGAAGTTTGTGAATACTGACACCTGGCTGGTCGTCCCGCTGTATAACGAGGGCACCGTCGTCGGAGATGTTATTCGACACGCGCGCAAAACATTCAGCAAGATCGTGTGCGTGGACGATGGTTCTGCTGACAATTCTGGTGAGGTCGCCGCGCAAGCCGGCGCCGTCGTGGTGACGCATCCAGTCAACTTGGGACAAGGTGCTGCCCTTCAAACCGGGATCAGTTATGTGCTGGGCGATCCTGAGATGAAGTACGTGGTGACCTTCGACTCCGACGGGCAGCACCGGACCGAGGACGCTGAGCGGATGGTGCAGCGGCTGCGCACTGAGGATCTCGACGTCGTGCTCGGCTCCCGATTCCTGGACGCGAAGGTCGAGGCCGGGTTCATGAAGCGGATCGTGCTGAAAGCTGCGGTGATGTTCGAGCGCATCACGACTCGGCTGAAAGTTACCGATACCCACAATGGGTTGAGAGCTTTTTCGCGTTCAGCGGCGGAGCAGATACAAATCCGTCAGAACCGGATGGCTCACGGCTCCGAAATCTTGCAGGAGATCGCGCGGCACAATCTTCGCTACGCCGAAGAGCCGGTGCACATCATCTACACGGATTACTCGCGGGCCAAGGGCCAGTCTTTGTGGAACTCGGTAAACATCCTCAACGAACTCTTCTTGGATCGGTAGGAGCATCATGGGTGATCAGATCGTCATCAAGGTGGTGCTCATCGCTGCCCTGATTGTGTTGATGGCTATCCTGCTGGTGCCTCGCAAGGGTGCCCGCCCACTGGCCATCCGCAGGTTGACTTACCTGTTGCTGCTGGTCGCGGCCATTGCAGCGGTCATTTACCCGAGTTGGCTCACGTGGCTCGCGGCACTGGTCGGGGTCGGACGCGGTACAGACCTACTGCTCTACGGGCTGGTTGTCGTGTTCATCAGCCATTCGATGACATCGAAATCACGTCATGCCGAGAGTGATCGGCGCTTCACTGCTCTCGCCCGGCGGATCGCTATCGACGATGCCGAGCCTGCGGCCGAGGCGGGGCGTCGCTTGGCCGAAAGCCAGTAGCGGCTACCGACGACGCAGTAGCCGCCACCTACTGGCCTGGTGGCTCCTGCTTCTACTTCTCGATGCGGTTCGGGCCTGCCTGCCACGCCTCCCAGGCCGAATCGACGATCTCGCGAAGCCCCAGATGGGCCTCGAAGTCCATTTCGGCGGCGATACGGTCGGCATTGGCGATGAGTTTCGGCGGATCACCAGCGCGTCGCTGTTCGATGATCGGCGTCGTGTCCAGACCGGAGACTTCACCGATCGCATTGATGACTTCGCTCACCGATGATCCGGTGCCGGTGCCCACATTGAATTGGTGGTGACTCAGTTCACCGTCCAGCGCACCGATCGCGACGACATGAGCTGCCGCTAGGTCTTTAACATGAACGTAGTCACGGATGCAGGTGCCATCCGGGGTGTCGTAATCGTCACCGAAAACGCGTGGTGCTTCGCCGCGGGACAGCCTGTCGAGCACCATTGGTATCAGGTTCATGATCGCGGAGTCACCGAGCTCGGGCCAGCCGGCACCAGAGACATTGAAGTAGCGTAGCGCCACCCACTTCAAGCCCCATGCGCGCTCGCAGTCGGCCAGAATCCACTCGCCGATCAGCTTGGTCTCGCCGTAGGGATTGATCGGTGCTGTGCGGGCGTCTTCCAGGACGACGGTTTCGTCCGGCTCGCCGTAGACAGCGGCCGAGGACGAAAAGATCATCTTCTTCACGTTCTCCCGCTCCATCGCGTCGAGCACGTTCAACAAGCCGCCGATATTCTGACGGTAGTAGTACAGTGGCCGCTCGACCGATTCGCCAACTTGCTTCTTCGCGGCGAAGTGGATGACGGCATCGACCGAGTGCTGGCGGATTACCTCAGCGATCGCATCGGGGGCCTCGGGGGCTGAAATATCGAGTTCAACCAACGGCGCAGCACCGACCCGTTCGGCGGATGAACTCGACAGGTCGTCGATCACCACAACGTCGATCTGCGCATCTTGCAGCAACCGGACGACATGCGCTCCGATGTATCCTGCTCCGCCAACTACCAGAACGCTCATAGATCAGATCTCCCTCGGGATGTGCAGGGTGTGCCTGATGTCCACACCTGTGAGGTCAACAGTAGTGCCTGAGTCGATGGTGAGCCGGGCTGCGGTTGTTGAGGGTCTGTTTCTGTGTGTCGGCAGATAGACTATGCGGCGATCCCCCTTCGATCGAGAGAGGCTGGCCCCTGGATGTGGTGGACCATTGTGCCGAGTGTCTTGGTGACCCTGGCAGTCGTACTCATTCCCGGGTTTGCATTCAATTGGGCGGCGGGTCTGCGTCCTCGAACCGCCCTGGGGCTGGCGCCATTGAGCAGCGTCGGGCTCGTCAGCGGTGGCGCGGTGATAGGGGGTTTCCTGGGCCTGGAATGGGGTCCGCTGCCGGTCATCGCCTTCACAGCGTTCGCAACGCTGATCGCCTGGGGGCTGAGGATACTGGTCGGCAAGCGGTGGCCGGCTCTATGTCGCCAGCCGGACGAGCCACCGTTGATCCACTGGGGATGGTTGCTGGGTTCGGGTGTAGTCGCCGCAGCGCTAATGGTCTTCGATTCAGTACGCGCACTAGGATCACCCTCGAATTTCTCCCAGACCTATGACAATGTCTTCCACCTCAACCTTGTGCAGTGGATGGTGCAGCACCGGACGGGCTCGGTGCTCGAGCTGACCATGACCGGTGACGAGGCCTTCTATCCTGCCGCCTGGCACGATCTGGCTTCGCTGGTGTTATTGATTCTGCGACAACATGACGCGATGTTGGCCACCAATGCGCTCATCATCGTGACGATGGCGGTCATCTGGCCTTTCAGCTGCTTGACGCTGGTCGCCCGCGCTTTGCCACTTAGCCGCACCGGAACGCTGGGCACCGCGGTGCTCCTCGCTAGTTTCGGAGCATTCCCGTATTGGCTGATCCGCTTCGGCGTGCTGTACCCGAATTTTCTCGCTTTGTGCTTGCTGCCCGCAGTGATCGCGCTGGAGATCAGCCTTCTCGACCTGGGTGAGGGTCAACGGTTCCCGTTGCTGCCGACCTTGTTAGCGGGCGCCGCAGGCGTGGCTACGATCACTCTCGCCCATCCAAACGCCACCGTCACTTTGATCTGCGTTCTCAGCATCGTGTTCATCTTCTTCTGGGCGCTGAACCCGGTACTGCGCGGACCGCGGCTGAACCCGCTGCTGCCTGCGCTGCGAATAAGCCAGGGACGCACGGTGCTCGTCCGGATGTTGCTCTTCGCCGGCTGGGTGGTTGTGGCTGCCTTCGCCTTCAAGGTGCTTCGGCCGCCGTGGTCTGCATCGGTGTGGGGGCCTGCGGGCACCTTCGGTGAAGCCATCAGTGAGGCGATCACCTCATCGCCGCTGGTGCAGGTGATTCTCTGGCCGGCCAGCATCCTCGTCCTCGTCGGTGCTGTTGCCGTTATCGTGACGCGTCGGCTCTGGTGGCTACTCGGGGCGCATCTTGGACTCTCGGCTCTGTGGATCGTCGGGGGCGCGTTGGAGGCCGGGAAGCTGCGGTACCTCTTGGTCGGCCCTTGGTACAACGATCCGAACCGGCTTGCGGCGATGCTACCGATTACTGCGATCCCGCTGGCCGCCTACGGGTTGGCTTGGATATCCGATCTCGTTCAGCGGCTAGTTGGCCGACAAAGAACCGTGTCCGAGCGGGTCGACGGCATCTTTGCGGTCCTGGTGACGACTGCGCTGCTGCTGACCACACAGTGGTCGGCCGGCAAGCTTGAGATCCTTGATGGCGTCCGGGCGACCTACGAGATCACCCCCGATTCTGTGCTGGTCGACTCGGATGAGTTCGCGGTGATCCAGATGGTCGAGGAGCTGACCGATCCGGATGATGTCATTGCGGTCAACCCTTGGACCGGAGCCTCGATGGCATATGCGCTCACCGGCCGGCAGACCACAGCTGTGCACGTCACCGATCCGCCGGATAAGGACACGCAGATTCTCATCGATCATCTCAGCGCTGCCTCCGATGACCCCGAGGTCTGCCCGGCGATCAATGACCTGAGCGTCGACTGGGTCCTTGATTTCGGCAATGAGCGATTCATCAACAATGAGGACCGGGTGTATCCGGGCTGGTACGGGCTGGAGGACAATCCGGGTTTCGAGTTGGCCTTCCGGCAGGGGGAGGCTGCGCTCTATCGTGTGATTGCGTGCGACTGACCGATCGCGCGAATCCTCTCGGGAGGGCAGATGGCAATCTCCGACGAACCCCGCAGGACGCTCGTCACTACTTCTAGCGTGCCCGTGGCCAAAGGTCCTTTGGCTCGCCTGGAATCCGCGCGGATCGGGGCCGGAGAATCCAGCTCTGAGCGGTTGAAGTCCGTGGACGCATTACGCGGCTTCGACATGTTCTTGATCATCGGTGGGGTCGATATCATCAGCGCTCTCCATCTTCCCTTGCAGTCACCGGTGACCGCGGCCATCAACGTACAACTCGACCACGCGCAATGGGTGGGCTTCCACTTCTGGGATATCGTGATGCCGCTCTTCCTACTGCTGGCTGGCGTCTCGATCCCGTTCGCCTTCGTGAAGCGTCTCAGCGCCGGCGCATCGAGACTCTCCTTGTGGCCGCACATCATCAAGCGCTTCGTTCTACTTTGGATTCTCGGCATGGTCGTGCAGGGCAACCTGCTGACCTACGACCCGGACGAATTCATCATCTTCGACAACACCCTGCAGGCGATCGCGGTTGGCTACCTGGGCGCCGTCATCCTCGCGCTCTATCTGCCGGTCCGCGTGCAGCTCCTCGCCACCGCCGGGTTGGCCGGACTCTACTGGTGGGTCATGGAAACCCTTGAGGTACCCGGTTTCGGCGCAGGCGACTATTCACCCGACGGCAACGCCGCTCTATATATCGACGAGATCGTCCTCGGATCGATGCGCGAGCAGGACAGCTACTACACCTGGGTGCTGAGCAGCCTGAACTTCACCGTCACCGTGATGCTGGGAGTCTTCGCCGGCTATCTGCTGAGGATGAACGCCAAACAGACCACGAAACTGTTGGCGTTGAGCGTGGCAGGAGCCCTCCTGATCGTCGCGGGCTTGGCGTGGAATCCCGTGCACCCGATCATCAAAAAGATCTGGACGGGATCGTTCGCGCTCTTCTCGGGTGGATTGTGCTACTTGCTACTCGCGCTCTTCTATCTGGTGATCGACGTCTGGAAGTTCTCCATTTGGGCTCGCTGGCTGATCATCATCGGCGCCAACTCGATCTTCGCCTATGTCGCCTGGCATACCTTCGATTTCAAGCTGATCGGAGACCTCTTCGCCGATGGGTTGGAGCCATTCACCGGTGACTGGTATCCATTCGTCCGGTACACCATCGCCTTCGGTGTGCTTTTCGTGATCTTGTGGGTGATGTACCGCAAGCGTTTCTTCATCAAAGTCTGAGCACCGTCAGCCTCGCTTCAGCACTCAATCGGTGGCGACGCAATCGCTTCTTAGCAGTGCGGTTGCGGTGCTAACTGGCTCGTGGCTGGACGGTCCACAGCGTTGCGGTGTGGCCCGGCCCCTCCTGCCATCCTTCGATGGTCCAGCCGAGCGCGGCCAATTGCTCTTGGTAGGGGCCGGGTGCGCCGTTCCGGTTCACTACCCAGATCCTGTCGGGTAGGCCGTCGAGATTGTCGAGTTCGGCTACCGGCGGATCAGGGGTGAACACGGTGGTCAGTGGGAGTGGTTCGGGCTGCGTAAGATCATTGAAGGGCTGGAAGCTATCGGGGAACAATGCGACTGCATTGCGAGCCGACTCATGCGGGCTGGGGGCCGGCTCCATCACGAACCCATCTCCCGGGGTGGCGTAGTTGTCCATCGCCATCGCGATGAACTTGAAGTCCTCTTTCCACAGTTTGGTCCAAGGTTGGCGCTGTGCGTAGAAGAGGACCATCGACCCGACGATCAATGCCATCGCGGTGACGAGTTGCCAGCGGCCCCCCAACCACAAGAAACCCTCAGCGAGCAGCATCGCGAAGAAGGGTGAGGCTGAAGTCACGTAGCGGCTGAGCAGAATCGGCTCGCCGATCACCGAGGCGAGCCACAGCACCCCGACCGATGTCACTAGCGGGGTGAGACTGATAGTCAGCTGCATGAGGTTGCGCTTGCGGGCCGCGATCGTCCCTGACACGATGACCAGCAGCGCAACCACGGCCATCGCCACTGCGAGCCAATGCAGCGGCACTTCATGTACATAGGGGCTTTCGTAGCCCTTCACCGGGTTGATATTCCAGCGGGACGTGAACCAGGAGTCGACAAGTGCCTGGTCAGCTAGCTTGTACTTAACGCTCGCCAACCAGCTTACCTGGCTCTGTTGAGATAGACCGATGATCGCCAGTGGCAGGGACAGTAGGGCGGCCATGACACTGCTGATCAGCAACTGTCGCCGCTGCCTGGGTTTCAGCCAGTAAATTGCCCCGCCGACCAGACCGATTATCGGCAGCGCCGAGAAGAGATGCATGCTCACCGCGCCCCACATGGTCAATGCCAGCAGCCACGGGTTCCAACGGCCGGCGAGCCCGGTGATCTGCCGCACGACCAATAGCAGCGCGAGCGCGGTGAACATCGCGGACAGCTCGTAGGGCCTGGCCTCGATGGCCATTGCGGTGGTACGGGGTAGCAGCGCGAAGCAGGCCGCATAGAAGATCTGGTAACGCCGACCACCCAGTAGGCGTCCGGTGGACGCCATCGCGCCTACCGCGACTCCGGCCGCAATCGTGCTGGGCAGCCGCAGCCAGAATGGGTTGATGCCGGTCAGGCTCGTCCAAAAGTGCATGAAAAGGTAGTAAGGAGCGAAGTTCGCGTCGATCGTCTGCCATAGCCCGAACATCTCAGGTACCGAATAACTGATGATGTGTGCGGTGGCTGCTTCATCGATCCATGGGGAGGGAATCCACATTCCACTTCCACAGATCAGTAAACCGACGATGCCGAGCCCGACATCTCCCCTCCAGCCAGCAAGCTTTCTGGTGATCGCCTGGCGCCAGTCTGTCTCGATGGTGCCGGTTGGGGCCCCAGCGTCTTCATTCACCATCTTCTCCTGTTAGCGGTTGGGTGCTCACCACGCGACAGAACAGTATCTCAGTCGGCTATCTATGTGGCCAACCGACTTGGGGACCGCCGCGAACCCGCCTAGACTTCGAGCACATTCAGCGCTAACCGACCGGACCTTTGGCCGTTGCGGGTAGAGGCGAGAAGCTGGTCCGCTTCTGGAGGAGTTTTCATGCGCGTTGCTCTGCTCTGTGATAAAGATCAGGTCACCTACCATGTTGGTGACGAGGCGATCTTCAGCTCAAGCGCGAAGCAGCTGACAGCACGGCGAATCGAGGTAGTGCCGGTTTCGCGGCGTCAGAAGTTCGGCCCCGGCGGGTCGGCTCCGGACGAATCGATCAGGGCACTGGAGTTCCCGTGGCTACCTGCCGACAGACAGCGCTATCTCACCGAGATACGGGCTGTACTTGCCGGGAACAAAGACGCCTTGGATGCCGGCGACAAGCTTTTCGAGATCATCGAGCAGCTAGAGGCGGTCGACGCGTTGGTCATCGGGGGTGGCGGCGCGCTCAACTCTCGCTTCGGCTGGTTGCTCTACGAGCGCTTGGCCACCGCTTTGGTCGTGGCATTACAAGGCAAGCCGGTCATCCTCAGCGGACAGAGCATCGGTCCGGATTTGTCGATCAGTGATCGCCAGGTGCTCGGTGAGCTGCTTGACGTCTGTGCGCTGGTCGGGGTGCGCGATGCCGATAGCTACCGGGTGGCCAAGGAGCTGCGCCCCGATCACCCGGCAATTTTCCAGACCATCGACGATGCCGTCCTGCTGGACATTGACTGGGAAATACCCAAGGCCAACCGTATCGGTGTCGCCGTGGCCGCCGACTCGTGGCCTTTCGAACGGGAGGACTACGTGAGGGTGCTGGCAGCCGTGATTGACGGGCTGGCAGAACGCACGGGCGCCGAGATCGAATTCATCCCACATATGGCCGATCCGGACGATGGGGGCGGCGACGAACAGCTTCACCGCGAGCTGGCCGAGCAGCTGATACATCCGGCGATCCAGCATCGCATCGAACTTTGCGAACAGTCTGCTCAGCGGCTCGCTGAATGCCAATGGGTGGTGACGACACGTTTTCATCCGGTGGTCTTCGGGCTGCTGGCAGGTGTGTCTGTGCTGCCGATCGGGCTGAACCGCTACGGGCTGAGCCGAATCGATGGTGCTTTGCGCAACTGGGGTTTTGAAGATGCCGCGGTGCCGTTCGCAGCGCTCTGGGATCCGCAAAGTGGTGGCGCATCTGCGACCGTGCCGGATCTCTTGGACGAGTTGATCGCGAACGCCACGATCGAGCGTGAGCAGTTGCGGGCAGCTCGTTTTGAGCGCATCGGCGCAGCTGCAGCGTGGTGGGATCGGGTGGCTGTGACCCTTGAGTCGACCACCAGGTCAGCCGAGCACGAGCTCTTGCCCGAGGTTCCCAAACTGCTGACCACCAGTCGCAGGTTCAGCACTGGACTCACAACTCAACTCGACAGATTCGGGTTGAGAGTACCTGAGCGAACCCAGCCGGCTACCGCGATTGTGATGCGCACCCATGAGCGGGCGACGATGCTCGATCGGGCGGTCCAAGATGTGCTCGCGCAAACCAGCAGTGACTGGCAGCTGGTGGTGGTCAATGACGCGGGGGCGCGCGAGCCGGTCGATGAGGTATTGGCGCGCTATGCCCACGACCTTGAAGGACGCCTGACAGTAGTCCACAACCCGGTCTCGCATGGTATGGAGGCCGCCAGTAACTTGGGCATCGTCAACTCGTCCAGTGAGTTCCTGGTGATCCACGACGACGATGATTGCTGGCAGCCTTGTTTCCTCCAGCAGACTCAGGCCTATCTGCGGGCTCGCCCTGACAAGCAGGCAGTGACGGTCTACACCGACATCGTTTATGAAAAGCTCGTCGGCGCTGACTACGTTGAATATCATCGCTTCCCGTATTGGGCCGAGCTGCGGGGTATCCGGCTGCTCGACTTCATGAAGATCAACCGAATAGTCCCGATCTCGATCTGCTATCGCCGCTGCGTGCATGAGACGATCGGGTTGTATAACGAGCAGTTCCCGGTGCTGGGGGATTACGAGTTCTATCTAAGGCTGCTCCAGAAGTTCAGTGCCGGCTACATCGATCGTCCGCTCGCCGACTGGCGGCAGCGTCCGGATTCAACCGGAGTGAGCGGTAATTCGATGTTCACTCACAGCGCCGCTCATCGTGATTACGATACGCTCCTGCGAGAGCAGTACTTCCGGGAGTGGACCAACCAGAATGGCATCGGATTGCCGATGTTCATCGCGACGACAGTCGGCCGGGAAGCAGCAGTAGTGTCGTCCGAGTTGCAGAACCATGCTGCGGAGGTGGCCACCAGATTCGATCGCATGGATGCTGCAATTGCCGATGACGACTCCCGACTTGCTCAACTCGAAGACCGGCTCGCCGAGGTCAACAACAAGCTCGACATCATGTTGGAGCGCTTGGAGCAGCTCAGCCAGCAGCAACAGGCGACCGACCACGCGGTGCGCAATGGCGGTGGCTTCAACTACGCCAAACGCAAGTTCCTGGCCGTTCGTGGCGCACTCGGCCGCGGCGATAACGGATAGCCTCATGGGGTGACAACAGACACCACCGCCTCCCAGCTCCATCGCGACTACGTCATCGCAGTGCTTTTGCTGCTGCTCGCCGGTTTCGTGGACGCGATCTCGTTCGTTGTACTGGGCGGCAATTTCGTCTCGTTCATGTCGGGGAACAGCACCATCATGGCGTCCTCCATCGCGGCCGGGAAGTGGGGTCTGGCCGGGCTCACCGGCGGCTTGATCGGTACCTTCTTCGCAGGCGCCGCTGCGGGTGCCGCGATCTATCACTGGGGCGGTGCGCATGCGCAACGGCTCGTCCTATTGGCGGTGCTGGTGGTTCTGAGCGTGGGTATCACGATCGCGACTATCGGGCCCTTGACCCCCGGAATGCTCGTGGTCGCTGCTGGCACCGGCATCCTCAACGCGGCGTTGCTGTCCTCACCGGTCGGCGGCGCCCTCACCTATGTCACCGGGACCTTGGTGAAGTCAGCGCAGGGCCTCGTCCAAGGCCTCGCCGAAGGAGACCCGTGGCGATGGCTGCGGACGCTGTGGATGTGGCTGGTCTTCTGTCTCGGAGCGGTTGCCGGAGGCGTAGCCCAGCGGGCCGCCGGGACTGCTTCGCTATGGGGCGGAGTCGTACTGGCCACAGCAGCCATGGCGGTGAGTCTCATCACTCCGCGGCCGCCAAGCGTGGCACATTCCTGATCCCGGTCTTAAACCACTACGTCGCGTAGACGGGCTGCCACATCGCGTCCTCTACGGCCTGAATGAGGTTCTCGTGCACTTTGCCGGCGATGCCTTCGGCGATGGCCTGTCTGGCGACAGCCAAGGCGACGGTCGCAGACGAAGCTCGGAGATCGTCCACGGGTGGCAGTAGGGAAGCGCCCAGCCCACTCGGATCGACCTGGTCAGAGACAGCTTTCGCCGCCGCAAGCAGCATCCCATCGCTGACATGCGCGGCCCCCGAGACGATCACGCCGAGCCCGAGGCCTGGGTAGAGCAGGGCGTTGTTCGCCTGGCCGATGATGAACCGGGTGCCCTCGAACTCGACCGGGGCGACCGGGATACCGACAGCCATCAGAGCTTTGCCCTTCGACCAAGCAATCGCGTCGGCAGGCATGACCTCGATCCGCGAAGTCGGATTCGACAGCGGCAACAGAATCGGACGCTCGACCCCGGCACAGAGTGCTTCGATGACCTGCTGGCTGAAGGCGTTGTGAGCGGTCGAGGTGCCGATCAGGATTGTCGGCTTCACCTGCTCGATCACGGTGAGCAGGTTGATCACACCATCGGTACGTGCCCAGTCGGCGACCTCACTCGCCGCACGTTGATACGGCTGCTGATAATCCGGCAGATCAGACATCTCATCGGTGACCAGCCCATTGATGTCGACCAGCCAGACCCGCTTCCTGGCTTCCTCAATGGTGAGTCCGTCGCGAACCATGGCAGCGCTGATCTGGTCGGCCATACCGGAGCCTGCGGTGCCGGCCCCGAAGACCACCAGCCGCTGATCGGCGAAGGTCTGCTTGGTGACCTTGAGCGCAGAGATCACCGAAGCGAGCACGATTGCCCCGGTGCCTTGCATATCGTCGTTGAAGATTCGATAACTGTCGCGATTCTGCTCGAGAATGCGCCGCGCATTGGTCGGGCCGAAATCCTCGAAGTGCAACAGCGCATTGGGGTACAACTCGGAGACAGTTCGCAGGTACAGGTCGATGAAGTCGTCGTAGCGTTGGCCGGTGATCCGGGCGTGACGATTACCCAGATAGCGGGGACTGTTCAGCAACTTCTCGTTGTTGGTACCGACATCGAGGTTCACCGCAATCACCCGCGAAGGGTCGATGCCGGCGGCAGCGGTATAGACCGCCAGCTTGCCGATCGATATGTCGGTCCCATTGACTCCCCAGTCTCCGATACCGAGGATCTCCTGAGCATCGGAGACGACGATCAGGTCTACCTCGTCCGGCCCTTTGTCCAAGGTCTCGAAGGAGGCTCGCAGGTCCTGGGGACGGTCGATGGACAAATAGACCGCCCGGGAGCGGCGGTATTCCTTGCTCCATTTCTCGATCGCCTCACCGACAGTGGGGTCATAGACGATCGGCAGTGTCTCGGAAAGATGGTCGACCAAGATCCGATAGAAGAGGACCTCGTTGCGGTCGTGCACGGAGTCGAGGAAGATGTACTTTTCCAGGTCGGTCTCGTACTCGTGCATTTGGGCGTATGCGCGCGTTGCCTGCTCGTCGAGTGTCTCGACCGCAGCGGGAAGACGGCCCGTGAGGCCCAACTCGGCCCGTTCGGCGTGAGTGAACGCAGTTCCTTTATTAGTCATCGGATCGGTCATGATTTCGGGCAAGCGTCCCATGAAGACTCTCCATCAGTAGCGAGCGGGCCGAACCGAGTAGATCAGGCTGGCGCGGTTCACGTGCATCTTATCGGTCATCCAGAGTTGGCGAGATAGACGTGCTCCCACTCGTGGCGAGGGACGACGGTTCGGGTTCGCGCGCGCTGCCGACGACCGTGTAGAGACAGGGCCCGTCACGGGCGATGAACCTACACAGTGTGCTACGGAAAGCAGAATCTGGCGTCCAAGAACGTTTGAGCCCGGAAACGCCCCGGTCCGCTACAGGCCAGCGGCATGTTCAGGTAGATTGATCGAAGGTGCCGGGCAGGTGCCGCGCGAGTACGTCAGGAGTGTCATGGACGCGGATCTGGTTGTGGTGGGATCGGGCTTGTTCGGTCTTACGATTGCCGAACGAGTAGCTAACGATCTGGGCAAACGTGTCGTCATCGTCGAACGACGCAGCCACATCGGTGGCAACGCCTGGTCGGAAACCGAGCCGACTACCGGGATCGAGGTGCACCGTTATGGTGCGCACCTCTTCCACACCTCCAACAAGAAGGTCTGGGATTACGTCAACCAGTTCACGACCTTCACCGGATACCAGCATCACGTTTACACCACCCATAAGGGCGTCGTGTACCCCATGCCGGTGAACCTGGGCACTATTAATCAATTCTTCTCGGCCGCCTACCGGCCCGACGAAGCCAAAGCGCTGATCAAAGAGCAGTCACAAGAACTCGGCGGCAAAGACCCGTCGAACTTCGTCGAAAAGGGCGTCTCTCTGGTCGGGCGGCCGCTCTATGAAGCCTTCTTCATGAACTACACCGCTAAGCAGTGGCAGACCGAACCGGAGAATCTACCGGCGTCCATCGTCAGTCGCCTGCCGGTGCGTTATACCTACAACAACCGCTACTTCAACGACGACTTCGAGGGTCTGCCCACCGATGGCTACGGCGCGTGGCTGACTCGCATGATCGATAATCCGCTGATCACAGTGTTGACCGAGACTGATTTCTTTGACGATTCGCATGAATACTCGAAGTCCAAGGTGGTGGGCAAGGTACCGGTTGTCTACACCGGGCCCATCGACCGTTACTTCGACTACTCGGAGGGCGACCTGAGCTGGCGCACCATCGATCTCGAGGAAGAGGTCCTTACCGATACCGGTGACTTCCAGGGCACCTCGGTCATGAACTATGCCGACCTGGACGTGCCATTCACCCGCATCCACGAGTTCCGTCATTTCCATCCCGAGCGCGACTACCCGAGCGACAAGACGGTCATACATCGTGAATACAGTCGTTTCGCCAACCGCGACGACGAGCCCTACTATCCGGTCAATACTGACGAGGATCGGACGAAGCTCATCAAATATCGCGAGCGCGCGGCGAGCGAGCCCGATGTCATCTTCGGTGGGCGCCTGGGCACGTACAAATACCTGGACATGCACATGGCCATTGCCTCGGCGCTGATGACCTATGAGACCGTTCTGAGGCCACACTTCAGCGATGGCGACCCGGTTAAGAGTGGAGGCGTGGAAGCGTGAGCACCGAAGCAACCCAAACCCCGACTGTGTGGACGCAGGTCTCGCGAATCGTCTTTCCTGCCACCGGGGAGGAAGACACGCTACCGCTCTATGTCGATTTCGGACGCGCTTCCCCGGTCGATGCACCCGACGCAGGCGGCCGCCGTGGTGGGCGCATCGAGATTGACGCGGCCGCCGGCGCGAAGGTTGACCGCGGCGACCTGATCGCCGAGGACGGTGGCACACGCATGCTGCCTCCCGGTCTGCGGCTCTCGTTGGCCACCGTTTTCAATGCGTTCCCGGCCAGTTACTGGCGCCAGTGGACCGTGGCCACCAAAGTTCGGTTGGTACTGAACGTCGAGGGCGCGGCCAACGTCATGGTCTACAAGTCGAATGCTCAAGGCCGCGCTCAGCGTGCCGACAGCAAGCGAACCAAGAACGGTGAGAATCAGATCAGCTTCGTGCTGCCACTCGACTCGTTCACCGACGGTGGCTGGTACTGGTTCGACATGGTTGCCGGAGAAGGCGGTGCCCGGCTGGTCTCCGGTCACTGGGAGGTCAACGCCGAGCCGGTTCGTCCGATCTCTCTCAGCATCGGCATCACCACTTTCAACCGCCCCGACTATTGCGCTCGCACGCTGATGGTGCTGGCTACCGCTGAAAACCTCAAAGAGATCCTCAAACGGATCTATGTCGTCGACCAGGGCAACAAGAACGTCAAGGACGACGAACTCTACCCCGAGGCTGCTGAACTCCTCGGCGACCGCTTGAAGATGATCTATCAAGGCAATATGGGTGGCTCGGGCGGTTTCTCACGCGGCATGTACGAGGCTGTCAAGGCGAACGAAGCCGAGTTCCACATGTTGCTGGACGACGATGTCATTGTTGAGCCGGAGAGCATTGAGCGCCTCGCCGTCTTCGGTGCCTTCTGCCGTAACCGCACGATGGTCGGCGGGCAGATGTTCGACCTCAACGAGAAGTCGGTCGCGCAGTCCTTCGGTGAGGGCATTAACAAGTGGCGTTGGCTGTGGGGCGCGTTGGAGGGCACCGAGAATCGGATCGATCTCGGCGCCGCCAACCTACGGAGCCGTTCGGTGCTGCACCGCCGACTCGATGTTGATTACAACGGCTGGTGGATGGAGCTCATGCCGGTTTCGGTGATCGCCGAACTCGGACTATCGTTGCCGATCTTCATCAAATGGGACGATCTCGAATACGGTCTGCGTGCCGCCGAGATCGGCGTCTCCACGGTGACTCTGCCGGGTGCCGGGCTTTGGCACATTGCGTGGGGTGACAAGGACGATTCACGCGACTGGCAGGCATACTTCCATGAGCACAACCGGATTCTGACGGCACTGCTGCATTCACCCTATGAGCGCGGCGGACGGTTGCTCTATGAACTGTCGACTCTGGATGTGAAGCATTCAGTTTCTGCCGAGTACTATGCGCAGACGATCCGGTTGTTGGCGATCGAAGATATCTTGTCGGGGCCGGAACATCTGCATGAGACGATCCTGACCAGAATGCCGAAACTGCGCGAACTGACCAAGGAGTTCAGCGACGCCCAATACCGGCCCGATCCGGACGCGTTCCCGGCGGTCTCCCGCACCGGAAAGCCGAAGTTCAAGAGGCGACCCAAGGCACCCAATATGGTGACCTTGGCCCCCTGGACGCTCAAGACGATCGTCCGACAACTGCTGCCGACCAGTGAGAAGGCCAAGGAACGCCCCGAGGCTTCGATCAGCCACGCGGACAGCAAATATTATGTGCTGAGCCAGTATGATTCCGCATTGGTGACCAAGGCGGACGGATCGGGCGCAGCCTGGTACCGTCGGGATCCGAAACAGCTACGGCATCTGCTGGCCCGCAGCGCGGCTGCGCGGGCTGAGCTCGCAGCCAACTGGGACAAACTGCGTAAGCAGTACCAGGCGGCGCTGCCCGAGATTGTTTCGTTGGACGCATGGGAAAAAACCTTCGGCATCTAGTCGCAGAACCATAGCGAACCGCCGAAGGGTAACGCCGAGAGGGCATGATTGGTGGCGACGAATTCCGTCGAACTGGCTGACGAACCGCTTCGTCCGCCAGGGCACAGCGCCGGATTGCTGGCGCTTCCGCGTTGGAGATTCCTACTTCAGCTGTTGGTGAAGAAGGAACTGCGCGTCCGCTATCGCGGTTCGGCGCTCGGGATGGTGTGGAGCTATGTGAAGCCCGCAGTACAGCTGCTGGTCTATTACATGGCCATGGGCCGCTTCTTGCGGTTGGGGGCCACGATCCCCAGCTACGTGGTCTACCTGTTCAGCGGCATGGTGATGATCAACTTCTTCAACGAGATCCTCTCCAATACGACCAGATCCATCATCTTCAACGCGCCATTGGTCGGCAAGGTCTACCTACCGCGCGAACTCTTTCCGGTGAGCAGCGTCTGGGTGGCGTTCGTGCACGTCGTGCCGCAGATCGTGGTGCTCATCGTGGGCGCGCTGATCTTCGGCTGGCGGCCGGGGATCTTCAGTATCCTTGGCGGAGTGCTGGCGATTCTGATCATCTGCACCTTCGCTCTCGGCATCGGGTTGGCATTCGCGGCCTTCAACGTCTACTTCCGTGATGCGGAGAACCTGATCGAATTGCTGATGATGGTGGCGATCTGGCTCTCACCAGTCTTCTATCAGTGGCACATGGTCGCAGACGCAGTTCCGGGCTGGCTGTTCAAGATCTATCAGCTGAATCCTTTGGCGATGGGTGTCGAGCTGTCGCACTACTGTTTCTGGATGCCCACCAGAGGGGTGGTCCCCGCAGGCGGCGATGCGGCCAACCTGATGCCACCGCACTGGGTCTTGGGTGTGGCGATAAGTTCGGCGATCGCCTTGGGCACCCTCGTCCTCGGCCAGGTGATCTTCCACCGCCTCGAAGGCAAGTTCGCCCAGGAGTTGTGATGAGCGAGACCACAGATGAGCTGGTGATGGCTCGACTGGAGCAGGTGGACAAGGAATTCGATCTCCGGCACACTCGCTCGATCAAGGAGTATGTGGTCTGGTGGGCGACCGGACGCAAGGGCGATCTGGCGGAGACTTTCAAGGCGCTGGATGCGGTCTCGTTGACCATCCACCAAGGTGAGTCGGTGGCCCTGTTAGGGTTCAACGGCTCGGGGAAATCGACCACGTTGAAGCTGATCAGCGGTGTGATGCTGCCTGACTCCGGATCGATAGCAGTGCGCGGCCGTATTGCGGGTCTGATTGAGGTCGGCGCCGGTATGCATCCTGATCTGACCGGCCGGGAGAATATCTACCTCAACGGCGCGATCCTCGGGATGACTGAGCAGGAGATCGACCAAAACTACGATTCGATCGTGGAATTCAGCGGAATTGAGCGGTTCATCGATTCCGAAGTGAAGTTCTACTCCTCCGGCATGTACATGCGGCTGGCGTTCTCGGTAGCCGTTCATTCTGATCCCGATGTCTTCCTGGTCGACGAGGTGCTGGCTGTTGGCGACGAGCCCTTTCAGCGCAAGTGCATCCAGAAGATGCGCGAATTACGTGATGCCGGTCAGACCCTCGTCGTGGTCAGTCACGATCTCGAACTCATCAAGTCGATCTGCTACCGGGGCATCGTCCTCGAGCACGGCAAGGTTATTCACGACTCCGAGATCGGAGAGGCAGTCGACTTCCTACGTTCGCGGATGCCTGACTGATCGGGATCGACCTGCCGGACACCGCAGCGTAGCATGACAGCGGGACGACCGTGCCCCGGCCCAACTCCAGGAGGAAGATACCGTGCGTGAACGCCAAATCCCCCGTTTACTCTCGCTAGCGGCCATAGGTGCGCTTCTGGCAGGCAGCACTCTGTTTGCTGGCCCGCCCGCGGCCGCCGACGAGTCCGGGCCGAAGATCGAGCCGGTCGAGGTCACCCTCACTGATTCTTCGGGGGAGCCGACAGCCGACGCGCTAAACGGCTTTGCCTCTGCCGACGCGGCTGAACTGGCGGACGGTACCACTATCGAAGAATCGGCGATCATCACCGATCAGCTCAGCACCGGCGAGTTCACCGTCTCCGCACTCACCTGGGCCGCCGAAGATGACTTCGCGGATCAGAACACTGCCTATGTGCGAGTGCTGGAATCCTCTGGTTGGAGTGAGTGGGCCAGCATCGATACCGACTCTGCAGAGGCTGCCGAATCAGGTGGCAGCGCACCGTTCATCTCGGCCGTCGCGACCGCAATCCAGATCCAGGTCATCGGTGCGACCGAAACGTTGCCTGCAGACCTGACACTGGTGATCGCCGAATTCGCGGGTGCCTCATGGGGGCGGATCGCGCCGCAGCCGACCGATCAGGCCACGGTAGAAGCCGGACCGATGACCCGGTCAGGCGACAGTACTGAAGGACAAGAGGGCATCGCTCGCGGCATTCATCCGCGTAGCGACTGGGACGGTGGATCTCCAGCCACCGACTGGGACCAGGAGACTGCCGAGTTGAAGGCCGCGGTCGTCCACCACACCGCAGGCACCAACAATTACGCGGAGCGCGACGTACCCGGCATCATCGCGGGCATCTACTACTACCATGCGGTCACCTTGGGATGGGGTGACATCGGTTACAACTTCCTGGTCGACAAATTCGGCGGCATGTGGGAGGGGCGTGAAGGATCGCTCGATGTGAAGGCGGACTCCATGATCGTCGGTGGCCACGCCTACGGCAACAATGTCGGGACGATGGGTGTCTCGGTGCTCGGCACCTTCACTGATGTCAAGCCGAGCCAGGCGATCATGGACGGCTTCCAGACGATCATCCAGTACCGTTTCTCTCTCGCCGGTTTGGATGCCCGCGATAAGTCAGGTTTCAGAGACTTGAATGGTTCGGCGTTGCCCAGGGTTTTCGGCCACCGCGATGTCTATGCAACCGAATGTCCCGGAATGCAGATTTACTCCCAGCTCTCCAGCCTCATTCAGCGGATCGGAGCCCCCGGCTTCGCCGATGTCGGGCCGAGCAACCAATTCATCGATGAGATTACTTGGCTGGCGAACCGGGGGGTGACCACCGGATGGACGATGGCGAACGGATCGAGGGAGTTTCGTCCGCTGGAGCCGGTCGCTCGAGATGCGATGGCGGCGTTCATGTACCGGTTGGCGGGATCGCCTCAGTACACCGCACCTAAGACGCCGCTGTTCACCGATGTTCCCACGACGAGCAAGTTCTACAAAGAAATCTCCTGGCTTGCCGAGGAGGGTATCTCGACCGGTTGGGAGCTCGACGATGGGCAGAAGGAGTTTCGTCCGCTCGAGCCGGTTGCCCGGGATGCGATGGCAGCCTTCCTCTATCGCTATGCAGATGAGGTGATGGGAAAGAATGTTGCCGGCTTCGCGCCGCCGACTATCTCGCCATTCACTGATATCCAGCCCGGTGATAAGTTCTACCGGGAGGTTTCCTGGCTAGCTGAAGAGGGCATCTCGACCGGTTGGCAGATCGGTGGCGGCCTCGCAGAGTTCCGGCCTTTGAACTCGGTCGCCCGCGATGCAATGGCTGCATTCATGTACCGGCTAGTCAATAAGCGTTGACCGGGGGCGCTTGGTCTACAGATAATCGTTCATCTGTATGAATACTTGGGTGAAGAAGGGCTGCCGGACGTCGCGATCGAATTACAGGGGGCTCGTCACCGGCGGCCGATCTCCTGGGCTTCGTACCCTCAGCGTTGATTCGCCAGGGTGACTTACCGATCGTCCGGTAACGCCCGCGGATCAAGCTTGCGCATCCCGAAGCAATCCTTGAGTCCATTGAGGGCATTCTTTGCCTCTTGTAGACCACCGCGCAGCGGCGAGAGTGCCACGATTCCGGCTGTCAGGACGAGCGGCTTGAGCTTGACGAGCAGGTTCGTCCCATAACGCAAATGCACCACGAAAAGATTGCGGTACATGAAGTAGCCCTTCCAGCTGGCCAGATCGTTCGACTGAACGAAGTCGAAATGTCTGCGCATCAAGGCGTCCCGCACGGCGTATGCGTCATGGCCGGCGCGCTGAGCACGGATGACGTAGTCGCAGTCGTCATAGAAGATGAAGTAGCTCGGATCGGGATAGCCGATCTCGCTGACCACGTCGCGGTGCACCATGAAACCCTCGAAAGCGGCATTCTCGATGCGCACCCGGGCCGGCATCGATTCCCGATCGGGGAAGACATCCTCGACCATCGCGGTTTTGGGCAGCAGTTTCAAAGGATTGGTCAGATCGAAGCGAATGGCGGCCTTCTCGACCAGATTGCCGTGCCGGTCTTCGCGGACACAGGCCAGCACCTTGCCGCCATCGGCCAGCAGTGCTCGCAGTGCCCACGGCGCCGGACGCACATCATCGTCCATCAGCCAGATACGGTCGAAACCCGCATGGTAGGCGGCCTTCAACCCTCTATGGAAACCACCCGAACCGCCGATATTCTCACCGACATGATCGACGACCAGCGGCAGATCACTGTGAGCCTCCAGAACTCTGGCGGTCGGTTCGTCACCCGAGTTGTCGATCACAAAGATGGCGTCCGCCGGACGTGTTTGCGCGGCCAGCGCGTGCAACAGCTTCCCGAGTAACTCGGCTCGCTCATAGGTGACGATGACCACGGCAACCCGTTCGTCGCGCGAAGCCGGACCAGGAGCGGACTCGACCGGCGTGACGGCCACTGCCGCAAGATCGGGTGTCGGGGTCAAAAATCGACGATGACCGGTGAAGTCGCCACGCAGCCCGGCCGTGATCGCCTCGGCCGACAGCTTCAGCCGATGCGGGCTGGGCTTCACGAAAGTGTAGAACCACGCCGTCTTCGCCCAGAATGCCGCCGCGTGCATCAGGCCGTGATGAGTCATCAGGTTGACGGTGTTGTTGCGGGCCATGCAGTAATGCTTGAGGTCACTTGGCGAGTGATTATAGGTGGTGAGTCCGAAGATCATCTCGGTGCCCAGATCGTCGGTTGCCGGATGCAGGAAGTGCGCATCAACGATGGTCGCTACCCGGGCACCGGCCTGGCGAGCCCGCCAGAGGTATTCGACATCGTCACCCCAGATGAAGAACTCGGCGCGAACGGTACCGATTCGCTCAACCAGTTCGCGGGTGACCAGCACCCCGTTGAACGGGATGACAACGTCGGGGACGATGCCGTCGCGTTGCGCCTCCTGCAGATCATCAAGGGTGCGCAACACGTTGGTGGTGCCTGGCCGGCGGATCGG
This sequence comes from Propionibacterium sp., assembly GCA_022837595.1. Classification (GTDB taxonomy): domain Bacteria; phylum Actinomycetota; class Actinomycetes; order Propionibacteriales; family Propionibacteriaceae; genus Brooklawnia. The sequence continues at coordinate 60,204 of JALHFX010000003.1, read as the reverse complement.
GAAGCAGAGTTCGTCGGGGCGCTGCTCAGCCAAGACCGCCGGGCCCCAGAAGTCGAATCGGCCCTGGTAGGCCAGCAACTGGTCGAGGCACTCCGGCGTCGGCAGTCCGTCATCGTCCATCAACCAGGCAAGCTCGGCTCCGAGATCGTACGCCCATTGAAGACCAGCTTGGAAACCCCCGGCACCGCCGGCATTCGTCTCAAGGGTCTTGAACCGCACCTTGCTATCAGCTGAAGCAGTCTCGGCCAACCATGCACTCGTGCCGTCGGTCGAGGCGTTATCGACCACCAGGATGACATCCAGCGCGTCCAGGCTACGCAGGCGGGTGAGCAGCCGCTGCAACAGTCCCAGGCGGTTGAAGGTCACGACCACTGCGGCCACACCGAGGTTACAATCACTCACCCGTCGAGCCTACCGGCCCTGTCTGAGGATTGCCTGCCGCCTCGCCTGAAGCGACCTTCAGGGCTGGTCGTCCTTGGGTTTGCTCGGAGCCTTGTCGATGGCGGCACGGTGCAGCATCTCAGCCTGGGTGGGAAAGCCGTAGGCGGTGGCGGTGGAATCATGCATCTCGATCACTTTGCGGCGCATCCGTTCGTTGAGCTCATGAGCGATCTCACCGGGACGCGGGCGCATCGGCAAGCCGAAGACCACGTGGACGTCCGGTCGCCCGCCGCGCCAACGTTTCTCTTTGGCCGGCCAGGCGGCAGCGGAGCCGACGATGGCCATCGGAACGATCTGACAGTTGAACGAGATTGCCAGCGCAGCTACACCCGGGGCGAAAGGACCCATGCCGCCGCTGCGGGACCTGGTTCCCTCGGGGAAGACGAAGAGCGGGACACCCTCGGCGAGCAGTTGTTTCGACATGCCCCGATAGTCACGGGTTGCGCCGCGGTTGACCGGGTAGGCATTCATGAACAGTTCGATGGCGATAGTGCTGCGCCGCGTGGTGAAGAAGGTGTCCGCGGCCGCCCCGGTCGCCAGCCTCTTACTGAGCCGGGTCGGTAACGCTCCGATCGCCAGCGGTGCATCGAAATGCGAGGAATGGTTCGCGATCACGATGAACGGTTCTTCGACCCCGTCCAGGTTTTCCACACCGTGCACGTGAACGTTGAGTATGCTCCAAACCGCCGGTTTCATCAGCAACTGTTGCGCGGCAGTGCTGGCTGCTATCTGGAGCGGGTTACTGAAGCGTTTCTTGCCGCTGCCGAGCTTAGCCATCAGACCTCCTCGACTTGGTGATCTTGCTGGAGATCGCGCGGGATAGTGCTTTGGGGCTGTGCTCCAGGAACCAGACTGCCGCACGCCACTTGCGGGTGGGGATGGTTATCACCTTACCGGCTGCCGCGCCGTCCAATGCGCACCGGGCGACCTCGGAGGCATCCACCCACGCCCACCCTGGCAGGTTAGGACGAGCAACACCCGCGCGCTCGTGCAGCTCGGTTTTCACCCAGCCTGGGCAGACCGCAGCGGCTTGTACTCCGGTGCCCTCGAGCTCGAGCGCTAGAGCCTGGGTATAGGTGAGCACCCAACGTTTGATGGCCGAATAGTTGCCCTTGACGATCCACGCGGAGACCGACGAGACATTGACGATCACACCTTGTCCGCGAGCCTTCATGGCGCGCCCAGCGGCTCCGCCGAGGATGAGCACCGCAGTGCACATGACAGCCATCGCACGTTCTTGGATCGCGACGTCGTCGTCCAATAGGGAAGCGTTCAAACCAAATCCAGCATTGTTGACCAACACCTCGATCGGACGCTGTGGATCAGTCAGTCTGCCGATGATCGGATCAAGATCGTTGCGCACCGCCAGATCGGCACGCAGCGTCTCCACCGCAACACCGAACTGCTCGCGCATTTCGACCGCGATCTGAGCGAGCCGGGATTCATCCCGCGCCACCAAGACGAGGTCGTATCCGCGTTCGGCAAGCTCGGTCGCGAAGGCCTTTCCGATGCCCGAGGTGCCCCCCGTGACCAATGCAGTCGCCATGTCGTCCAATCTAGCGGGCTGCGCCGTCCAATTGAATGGTCGGCGCAGCCTTCTGCTTACCCCAGTCCGGCTCAGCCAAGCAGCTCGACGGTCTGACGTGCCATCGAGAGCTCCTCATTGGTGGGAACCACCAACACGCTCACCGCGGAGTCTGCTGTCGAGATGATGCGGGCCTGCTTGCTGCGTTCGGCGTTGGCCTGCTCGTCGAGTTTGACGCCAAAACCGCTCAGTCGCGAGCAAACCTCCGAGCGCACCAGCGCTGCGTTCTCTCCCACACCGGCGGTGAAGGTGAGCGCGTCCAGTCCACCAAGCAGTGCAGCATAGCCGCCGATGTAGAAGACCAGACGATGAATGTAGACGTCCATACCGAGGCGAGCCTGGTCGTTACCCGCGTTGATCGCCGCCTCGACATCGCGCATATCGGTGTGCCCGGTGAGCCCGAGCATCCCGGAGCGCTTGTTGAGCTCCTCATCGATATCCCCAGAGGTCATATCGAGCTCGCGGTTCAGATAACCGACGATGCCGGGATCGATATCACCCGAGCGGGTGCCCATCACCAAACCGGCGAGCGGGGTGAGGCCCATGGAGGTTTCGATCGCCCGTCCCGAATCGACCGCCGACACTGACGCACCGTTACCCAGGTGACAAACGATTTGCTTGAGATCGTCACGTTTGAGCATCCTGGCGACCTGCCGGCTGACGAAACGATGCGAAGTGCCATGGAAGCCGTACTTGCGGATACGGTGCCGCTTGGCCAGCTCGGTGTCGATCGCATAGGTGTAGGCCTCAGCTGGTAACCGAGCGAAGAAAGCGGTGTCGAAGATGCCGACATGCGGGATATCAGGTAGCAGCTTGCGGGCCGCCTGGATTCCGGAGATACCAGCCGGATTATGCAGCGGGGCCAGCGGGGAGAGCTCCCGCAGGGTCTCGACGACTTCGTCGGTGATCAGGGTGGGGTCGGCGAATTTGTCACCGCCATGCACCGTGCGGTGTGCCACGGCGAAAGTGGAGCCAAGGTCGGGACCGTGCTCGTTGAAGAGTGTGAAGACTGTGGCGAGTGCGGTTTCGTGATCGTCAAGAAGCTGGTCGACGTGATACTCACCTACTTCGCCGGTCAACACTTCGTGGTCAACGGTGCCGGTGGTGCCGGTGGCGATGCGCTGGACGATGCCGATGGCAAGCAGCTCCTCGCTTTCTGCATCAATCATCTGGTACTTGATCGAGCTTGATCCACAGTTGAGGACGAGGATCGGTTTGGACATGATGGTGTGGGCTCCCTTGCTATGACATGCGACGCGATCTCACTTTACCGCCCGGGCGTGGTTGACGCTGGCGTGGGCCGGTTGCCCGTCACTCACGGTCTCTCGACCCGCGGCCAACGAGGTGGCGGGGCGCTCGGAATGCGCCACGCCACCCTGCTCGTCCGATCAGATACCCGTCTGGGCTTGGATCGCCGTGATGGCTACCGTGTTGACGATGTCAGCCACGAGGGCACCACGTGACAGATCGTTGACCGGCTTGTTCAGGCCCTGCAGCATCGGGCCGACCGCAATCGCCCCTGCCGTGCGCTGCACCGCCTTGTACGTGTTGTTGCCGGTGTTCAGGTCGGGGAAGATGAAGACGGTCGCCTGACCTGCTACCTGCGAGCCCGGCATCTTCGATTTACCGACCGACGGATCCATCGCGGCATCGAACTGGATCGGCCCGGCGACGGCGAAGTCCGGATCCGTCTGCTTGACGATCTCGGTAGCAGTGGCCACCGCCTCGACATCTGCTCCAAAACCCGATGTCCCAGTCGAATAGGACAGCATCGCGACACGTGGTTCGATGTCGAATGCCTTCGCGGTGGCCGCGGAACTGATCGCGATGCTGGCGAGCTGGTCGGGGTTCGGGTTCGGGTTGACCGCGCAGTCGGCGAAGATCAACACCTGATCGGGCATACACATCAAGAAGGCACCCGAAACGACCTTGACGCCCGGCTTGGTTTTGATGAACTCGAGCGCTGGACGAATCGTGTTCGCGGTGGTGTGGGTGGCACCCGAGACCATTCCGTCGGCCATACCGAGGTAGACCATCATCGTGCCGAAGTAGGACGGATCGATCATCTTCTCGCGAGCCTGCTCGATCGTGACGCCTTTCTTCGCGCGCAGCTCGGCATACTTCGTGGCGAACTCCTCGGCCAGCTCCGGGTCGTGCATTGACTGAATCTTGGCGCCAGTAATGTCGAAGCCCAGTGCCGTGGCGTTTGCGCGGGTCTTCTCTTCCTCACCAAGCAGGATGAGATTGGCCACACCACGACGCAACAGGATGGACGTCGCCTCTAGGATGCGTGGATCTTCCGATTCCGGAAGCACGATCGTCTTCTTGTTGCTGCGGGCCTTCTGCATGATCTGGTATTCGAACATGCGCGGAGTGCGCAAAGCTGTGGGGCGCACATCGAGCGCGTTCAGCAGAGCTTCTTCGTCCACATTCTCGTGGAAGAGCCGAAGAGCTTCGGCGTGTTTGCGCGGTGAACTCATCACCGAGCCTTTGAGATCATGAAGCTTCGATGCACTCCAGAAAGTGCCACGATCAACGAGACCGATCGGCACCTGAACCTTCGAACTTTCGAGCAACTGCTGGATAGAATCCGGCATCGGGTAACCACCGGTCAGGAAAACCGCGGAGAGCCTGGGGAAAAGCTGCGAGCTGTGTGCGGCCAACAACCCTGGCAGGAGATCACTACGGTCAGAGGCCGCCACGACTGAGCATTCGGGTTCGAGCCGCGTCAGCACATTGGGCAGGGTCATCCCGGCCACGACAGTGCTCAACGATTCGCGCTCGAGCGCCGATTCGTCACCCATCAGGAACTTCGCACCGAGCGCCTCAAACTGTGCCCGCACGCTAGGTGCACGGAGTAGCCGGTTCTCCGGCAGCGCCGCCGTGAACCCGAGATTCAGGGTTTTCAATTCGGCGCGCACCTCGTCGATCTCATCGGGATTGCTGCGGTTGGCGATTACACCGATGACGTGATTGTGCATGTCCTCGAACTGCTTTGCGGCATGCTCTACCGATGCCGCTACCTCCTGGGGCGTGCGATCGCGTCCGGTCACCACCAGCAGAACAGGTGCGTTCAGGTTTGCTGCGACACGAGCGTTGAACGCCAGCTCGGTCGGAGACGCTGCACCGATATAGTCGCTGCCGACCACGACGACGGTGTCGAACCGGTCCTGCAGGGCACCGTACTTCGAGATGATCTCGCTGAGGGCGGCTTCCGGATCATCCATGGCGGCATCAGTGAACACACCGATGGTCTCGTCGTAGGTCTGATCGATGCCCGAATGAGCTAGTAGAGCCTTGGCAACACCGTCGTTGTCGTCGCGGACCATCGGACGGAAGACACCGACCGAATCCATCTGTCGAGAAAGAGCCTCAATAAGGCACAGGGCGATGGCGCTCTTGCCACCTAACCCATCGGGAGATGTAACATATACGCTTTTGTTGGTCACGTAACGAAGATACGACGTTTCATTAGTCATCCGTGCGGGGTTGCATGATTCTCTCGCTTTGCGAAACCGGGCTAGGTCGCATCGTGCGTCCTAGCCCGATCATCTGGAGACCTTGAGTGATCGCTCAACAACAGATGACTCGTTGCGAGGCGATATCGGAATAGAGCACAAGCTCATCGAACTGCGCCAGATGCAGCACATTCGACAGGCCCGCCAGATCGGGCACCAGCTCGGACAACAGGTTTGGCCGGTCGGTCGCGAGCTCGGGTTTGAACGCCACCTCGGGACGCTGATCGAAGATCGCTACATAGAAAATGCCCGATTCCACCAGATCCTGGAAGAAATGGCTGCCTTGACTCAGCTCGGGCAGGAAACCGCCGGCCGGATAGGTGAATTCCACCATCGCGGCCGCATTACTGATCTCGGTGAAATGCACCGGGATACCCAACGAAGGGGATGTGGTTCCCCATCGTCCGGGGGCCATGATCATGAATGAGTCCGGAGCGAGGAGTTTATTCAGTACACCCACGCCGCGTGCCACCGCGTAACGAGCCTGCTGACCGAGCGCCAGGTAGGCCTCCGGACGGACCATGACAACGTGGGTGATGGGTAGGCGAACATTGCCACCCATGAAACTCCCGCTGGATTCGAAGAGCGTCTGCTCGGGATCAATCTCGGCCGGCATTGCCACTGCCTGCCCGAGCCCCCGGGTCTGCAGAGGACGGCATTGCAGCAGATTGATTCGGGGTTCACCGCGTTCGTTGATGTTCACGGTGTATTCGATGTCGACCGGGTAGTCGTAGGCTTCGGAGAGTTTTGCGAGGATCTCACGCATCAGCGGCGCAAAATCCGTCTGTCGAATCAGCCCGTGGAAGTCGAGCACTTTCGGGATCTGCCTGATCGGTCGGTTGTTCTCGCGCAACCGCCGCAGAGTCTGGTGATCGGTAGAGATGAACAGATCCCAGTCGGCCTTGATATCGAGCTCGCGGATTTCGGCCAACGGCTTGGTCACCTGCTTGTTGTCCTCGAGGCTCATCACATCGACATAACGCTGGGTATTGCGGGCCGCATCGTCGGTATCGATTTCGCGAGTCGGATCGTCGAGGGTGATCAGTTTTGCGTGGTCAGCCAGTGTTCTGTCGACTGCTCGGGTACCCAGACCGAGAACCAGGCGAAGCATGCCGGCATCCGGGTCGATGTCGGGATCCCAGACGTAGAGATTCGACGAGTTGCCGACCCCGGCGGCATGCGGGAAGAACAACCCAGCATGGTGATCGCCGCTGACTCGCTGCACCAAAATAGCCATCTGCTCGTCCGAACTGTCGAGCCCGCGGTTGCGGCGATACTCGAGGGCTTCGCTGCTCATCGCGGACGCATAGACCGTGCGTACGGCATCTTCGAGGGCATGTAGCCGCTCTTCGGGGGTGCCTTGGTTGGCGCAGAATACCGAATCGTATTTTCCGGCGAAGGCGTTGCCGAAGTTGTCTTCCAGCAGCGAACTTGAGCGGGCGATGATTGGTGACTGACCGAAGTACTCGAGCATGGAGAGGAACTGCTCGCGGACCAAGGGCGGAAAGCGTCCGGTCGCGAGTTTGCGGTTCAGGGAGGCCCCCGCAGTGAAGTAACCGTCATGGCTCTTCTGCTCCGCCCAAAGTTTCCACCAGCCGTTGGCGATGATGTAGGTGTAGAACAAGTCGCTGCCGAGGAAATAGGAGTCGTTCTGTTCCATCCGTCGGGTGAACCGGGCCTCCGGGTCGTGGTCAAGGATGGAATTGGCGACGATCATGCCGACCGACTTGCCGCCGATATAGCCGGTGCCGATTTCGCGCATGGCGACGGTCAACAGATCGGCCAGTGTCGAATACTGGCGGCAGAGCTCGACCACTCGGCCCTCACGCCCGATGAACATGTCGATGAGCTCGTCTTTAGCTCTGCGTTGCACAGTGTCGTCCAGGGAATCCAGGGCCGTCCATCCCTGCTGCACGACGCGGTGCCAATGATCAGGAGGATCGACGCGGTGGGAGGCCGCAGCAAACAGACGTGCAGTGGCTTCGCTGGAGGTGATCGGGCGGACTTCGTCGCCATCGACCAGGTGTGGGAAGAACATCGTCGGCGAGTGCCGCAGCCAGACCTTGAGCGGGTGGACGTAGGTCTCGCCGCCGATGAGATAGACGTCAAGCAGTAGTTGGGTCGTGTCGCGGACCATCGCCAGCGTGGCGAAGGTGTGTTCTCGGCGGATGAGCCCGAAATAGGCGACCGTGTCGAGGTCGAAGAGATAGGGACAGGTCACCTTGAAGAAGTTCCCGACCGCCAGATCGCTTCGCCAGGTATAGAGCAGCGAGGTCAGCAGGTCGAAGACGTAGAATGCGCCGAACCCTGTCTCGGTGATAATCGTGTGAACTGCGGAGGCAAAGCTCTCGAAACCCAATGAGGCGTCCAACTTGACGACCTCGACGCCATCGAGGTCGTCAATCAGCGGGGCGTGGTTACCGAATCGAAAATAGACCAGTTGTCGTCCTTCATCGACGGCTCGTCTGACGAACGGCTGGATAAGCGTGTGGTACTGGGAGAGACTGTCGACCTGCCAGACCACATTGTCGCCGAGTCGAAGACCGTCGAAGATGCGATCGAGCCCGGTGATCCCGGTGCTGGCTCGGTTGTAGCTCTCCATGAGCTAAGCCTAAAGGGCATGAGCCGAGGTCCGCGCTCGCCCTCGGCGCATCGTGTAGATCAGTTGCCCGTCACGGGCATCGGAGCTACACGATGGATCAGGCAGAAGGCTCCACCCGGACGCGGTAAGGGGCTGGAGGCTACCTCAGGCCTCGATGACCCGTACGCGCAGTACCCCTTCGATCTCTTCGATGCCCTGGCGTAGTTCCTCGCTGACCGGGCCTCGGACATCGATCATCGTCCAGGCCAGTTCGCCCCGCGACTTGTTCAGCAGATTGGTGATGTTCAGCCGAGCAGCGCCGACCAAAGCGGAGATCTCCGCAACCATCTTCGGCACGTTGAGGTTCGCTACGACGATGCGAGTTGTCCCGGGTTCACGCGCCATCACAGCGTCGGGGAAATTCACCGAGTTAGTGGTGTTGCCGTTCTCCAGGAAGTCGCGCAACTCGTTGACGGCCATCACTGCGCTGTTCTCCTCGGCTTCCGCCGTGGAAGCTCCCAGGTGCGGCAAAGTGACGACCTTCGGGTGGCCGATCAGAGCCGCGCTCGGAAAATCGCAGACGTACCCGCGGACCCGGCCCGAATCCAGCGCGGCAAGCATCGCCTTAGTGTCGACGATGCCCGCCCGGGCGAAGTTGAGTACCAGCGCGCGCTGCTTCATCAGTGCGAGGCGTTCGGCGTTGACGAGGTTTTTCGTCGTCTCGATCAGCGGTACATGCACAGTCAGCACGTCAGCTCGCTTGAAGATCTCGTCGATGGATGCAGCCCGCGTCACATGCGAGCTGAGCTGCCAGGCATGGCGGATGGTGATGGCCGGATCGTATCCGAGCACTCTCATCCCCAATGAGACTGCAGCATTGGCGACTTGAACACCGATCTCGCCGAGTCCGATCACGCCGAGAGTGCGCCCGGGCAGCTCCCAGCCGACGAATTGCTTTTTACCGTTCTCGACCGCCAGATTGATCTGCTTATCGTCTCCGCTGAGCTGGCGCGCGAAGAGGGCTGCGGGGATGATTTGACGTGCCCCTATCAGCATTCCCGCCAGCACCAACTCTTTGACCGCGTTCGCATTCGAGCCGGGTGTGTTGAAGACCACCACCCCTCGCCCGCTCAACTGGTTGACCGGGATGGTGTTGATGCCAGCGCCGGCTCGGCTGATCGCCAGTACCGAGCTCGGGATGTTGACGGAGTGCAGATTCGCTGAGCGCACGAGCCAGGCGTCTGCATTCTCGATCTGCGGGCCTACCTCGTAGGTATCGGGCAGCTTAGACAGTCCCCGTGCGCTGATCGAATTCAGTGTTTTGATGCGGTAAGTCATAGTCGTAGAAAGCGCCTCAGGCGTTGACGCGCTCGAACTCCTTCATGAACTCGATCAGTGCTTCGACGCCGGCCTGCGGCATCGCGTTGTAGATGGACGCCCGCATACCGCCGACCGACCGATGACCGGCCAGATTGGTCAGACCGGCTGCTGTCGCCTCGACGACGAACTGCTTATTGAGATCTGGAGCCGGCGTCAAGAAGGGGATATTCATCCAGCTCCGAGCGTCAGATGCGACCGGATTCGAGTAGAAGTCCGAGGCATCCAGGAAAGAATAAAGAGTCTGCGCTTTGGTTCTATTGCGTAGCGCCATTCCCTCAAGCCCACCCTGCTCGATGATCCATTCGAGGATCTTGCCGAGCAAGTAGATCGAGAAGGTGGGCGGGGTGTTCACCATCGAATCAGCCTGGGCCATCTTCTGGTAATTCCAGATCGACGGGGTATCGGGGCGAGCGCGGTCGAGCAGATCATCGCGGACGATGACCACTGCCATGCCTGCTGGACCCATATTCTTCTGGGTCCCCGCATAGATGACACCGAAACGCGAGACATCAATAGGACGCGAGAGGATCGTGGAGCTCAAATCCGCGACGAGCGGCAGCTCCCCGGTCTCCGGGATGAAGCCGAACTCCACGCCACCGATCGTCTCATTGGGCGTGTAGTGCAGGTACGCGGCACCAGGGGTGGGAAGGATACTGCTCTGAGCCGGGACGGTGGTGTAGCCGGATCCTTTCTCATCCGCGACGACCTTGACCTCGACACCGAACTTCTTCGCTTCCTGGGTGGCCTTGATACCCCACTGCCCGGTCAACACGAAATCGACGACATCGCCCGGCTTCGTCAGGTTGAGCGGGACCGCAGCGAATTGACCGAAGCCGCCGCCCTGAATGAACAGCACCTTATAATTCTCCGGAATGCCCATGATCTGACGGAGCAACTCTTCGGTCCGAGCGGCGCAGGCCACGAACTCTTTGCTTCTGTGCGAGACTTCCGTAACCGACATACCGGTGTGTTGCCAGTCGAGTAATTCGGCTTGCGTTCGTTCGAGGACCTCCTGCGGCATCATGGCAGGACCTGCGGAGAAGTTGAAGACACGCATGAGCTCGATTCTTGCACTCTTTACGCCGGATACCGAGTTCGTCCGCAATCTCGACCCCGTATCGCAGGATTCGATGCGCATGAGAAGAGTCCCCGCTCGAACCACTATGAGCGGGGACTCTTCTTGGAGCTTCGATCAGGCGGTGACGACTTCGACAGGCACCCGTGCAGTCACGGCGTCGGTCAATTTGACCGAGACCAGATGCGAACCGATGGTCTTGATCGGCTTGGCGGGCTGGATCGAGCGCTTGTCGATCGACGGGCCACCGGCCTTCTTGATCGCCTGCGCCAATTGGTTCGCGCTGACAGCGCCGTAGAGCTTACCTGTAGCATCGGTGCGCGCCGGAACTTGCACCTGCAACTCTTCGAGCTGGGAGCGGATCTCGGCAGCGTGGGCGTTGTCGCGGATCTGCTTGGCGTCGCGGGCGCGTTTGATGCCATCGATCTGTTTCGCGGTACCCCGGTTGTAGGCAATGGCCAAACCGCGCGGCAGCAGGTAGTTGCGTCCGTAGCCATCCTTAACCTCGACGACATCGCCAGCGATACCGAGCTTGTCGACAGTAGCGGTCAAAATGAGCTTCATATCAACATCCCTCCTTGTCAGCGAGCGTTCGTGGTGTAGGGCAGTAGCGCCAGCTCACGGGCGTTCTTCACTGCGATGGCGACTTTGCGTTGATCCTGCACGCTGAGCCCGGTGACTCTGCGAGCCCGGATCTTGCCACGCTCCGAGATGAACTTCCGCAAGGTGGCGGTGTCCTTGTAATCGACATTGGCGATGCGGACCGTCTTGACGGGGACGATCTTCCTCTTGTTCACAGGCTTGCGCTGTGGACCGGCCATTGTGGTGCTCCTTAGTTCAGACGGGGACCTATCTCCCCTGAGCCCGGCTTACGCCGGAATGTGCCTTGTTTATGTGTTGGTTGTGGGCCGAGCTGACCGGACGATCAGAACGGCGGTTCTTCGCTTTGGGCGCTGGCCCACGGGTCGTTGGCGACTCCGCGGTTAGGCGACGATGAACCACCGCTTTGCCAAGCATCCTGGCTGCCACCGGGAGCGTTAGCACCCTGGTTGAAGCCGCTTGGTCGCGACTGGCCACCGCTCTGCCAACCACCCGAAGAGGCTCTGGTGACCTTGGCTGTGGCATACCGAAGCGACGGTCCGATCTCATCGACATCCACCTCGAAGACCGTACGGCGGTTGCCCTCACGATCGTCGTAGCTGCGCGAACGAAGCCGACCCGAAACGATCACCCGCATGCCCTTGGACAGCGATTCGGCGACGTTTTCGGCCGCCTGGCGCCAGATCGAGCAGTTGAGGAACATGGAATCGCCGTCTTTCCATTCATTGGTCTGACGGTCGAAGGTCCGTGGTGTCGAGGCAACCGTGAAGTTGGCGACCGCCGCTCCCGAGGGCGTGAACCGCAGCTCGGGGTCGGCTGTCAGATTACCGACGAGTGTGATCTGGGTTTCACCGGCCATGAGATTCCTCCATTACGAGTGAGAACGCGAATTATAGGGCGAGCCCCTCCAGTATCGGTCAACCGACCAGCACGAGGCCGTGTGCTGAACAGACTGGGGATTACTCGCCGAATTGATTCACTTCTTATCGGTGCGCATCACCTTGGCGCGCATGATCTGCTCGTCAATGGACATGAGCCGATCCATCTCTTTGACCGCCTCAGCGGGTGCTGTGATGTTGACGACAGCGTAGGTGCCTTCGGGCTTCTTGTTGATCTCGTAGGCCATCCGGCGCTTACCCCAGATGTCCTGGCTATCGATCGTTCCCTTGGCTTCGGTAATGACCTTCTGATGCTTCTCCAGCAGAGCCGGCACCTGACGTTCGTCGACATCTGGGTCAATGATGATCATGATTTCGTACTTACGCATACGCGAACTCCACCTCCTTCGGACTAGACGGCCGCGGGTATCTCCCGTGGCAGGAGGGCGTATTGCTCGTCTCGGACACTATCGACGCGTCCGACACAGTCCGCAAGCATACAGCGCTGGACCAGGCATTCGCGAATCAACGAGGCGGCCCTGGAAGGAGCACTTGACCATCACGCACCCAACCCATCAGGCCACCGGCCAGCGAATATGCATTGAGTCCCTGATCACGAAGCAGATGGGTAACTGCTGCGGCGTGTGCAGGAGTCGAGCTCACCACAACGATCGCTTTGGTCGCCGTTTCGGGATCGAGCATGGCCAGCGGATCTTGGCCCCAGATTGCCTCGATAGCAGAGGGCTGCAGAGCAGTGATCGCCACCAACCTCGCTCCCGGAATATGTCCGCGCTCATATTCGGTGAGCGTCCGGACATCGATGATCACGCCGCCCGCTGCGAGCATGGCCAGGGCGTCCGGAACCGAGACCGTCGACTCGTCGGCAGCAGAACCGTCCTTCATACCGAATAGATCGCGGAAACCCATCTCGTTTGCCTTCTTTTCCTTCGGGGGTATGACTGTGTGCCGTCGTCGTGCGGCTTCTCGTAGCGCTGATCGTGAAATGGTTGATGAATCCATGCTGGCACGCCGTCGCACGATCGGCCACCATTCGCGTCGCCCAGTTGCTAGAAGGTGAGCAGTCTGATCGCGATCGCGACCATCACCAGGCCGATGACCAGATCGATCACCCGCCAGACCGAAGGCTTCGCGAGCGGACGAGCCAACGCGCTCGCGCCGTAACCGAGCGCGGGGAACCAGGTCAGGCTCGCGATAGCGGCACCGAAGGCGAAGCACCAGCGCTCAGCGCCGTACTGGTTGGCAATGTTGCCCAACATGATGACTGTGTCGAGGTAGACATGCGGGTTCAGCCAGGTTAATGCGAGCGCACTCAACATGACAGACCGCGATGACGAGGACGACTCACCAAGCTTGAACGCCTGCGGATGCCTGGCCGATCGAAAGGATGTGAATGCGAACCAGAGTAGATAGGCAGCACCAGCCCACTTGAAGACCGTCAGTAGTGCCGGATGGGTTGTGATCAGAACACCGATCCCCAGTGTTCCCGCAACGATGAGGACGAGATCGGAGAGCGCGCAGATGGCCACCACACCGCCGACATGCGCGCGTCGGATGCCCTGGCGCATCACGAACGCATTCTGCGCGCCGATCGCGACGATCAGTGAGAAACCGGTGAACAAGCCGGCGATGATGGCGGACATATCTCCTCTTCAAGGTCACCCAAGGCCGTCACTCAACCTCCGCAACACCGCGCGGCGGATATTTCTGGTAACGAACCGGCAATCGAAGTGATGGCCGGGTGGTCTTGACAGCACTACTAAAGGCGCCGGCTGATCCAGGCCATGTCCTCACACTGATCCTGCACGCTACCGGGTGTCTCCAGAATCGTTGGCGCAGCCGCTTGCCGCACGATCTCCACCAGCATTTCCGGATCTATCTGCCCCTGCCCCAAACGAGCATGCCGATCGGCGCCCGAGCCGGCAGCATCGCGGGAATCGTTGAGGTGCACCAGGTCGATACGGCCGGTGATCGCGCGGACGCGGTCCACGATCCCGTCGAGTTCCTCCCCGGAGGCATGCGCGTGGCAGGTGTCCAGACAGAAACCCACCTGATCGAAATCGGAGGCGGCGCTGATGGCCTCCCACAGACGGGCAATCGAATCGAGATGGCGCGCCATCGCATGGGATCCGCCGGCAGTGTTCTCGATCAAGATCGGGCAGTCCAACCGCAAGCCGTCGACAGCCTTGAACCAATTCTCGAAGCCGATCTGTGGGTCGTCCTTGGCCGTTACGTGACCGCCATGGACGATCACAGCGCGGGCGCCGAGATCAGCGGCCATGCTGACGTGCTGCTGCAGCAGCTTGCGGCTCGGGATGCGGATCCGGTTGTTCGTCGACGCCAAGTTGATAACGAAGGGCGCGTGTACATAGATGCCCACGCCGGCTTCCTCAGCGGCTCGCCGCAACGCCTGCGGCCCGCCCTCGTAACCGAGCTCGGGGGCTTTCCAGCTCCGCGGGTCTCCGATCTGGAGCTGCACGATCGGTGCTGGGCAGATGCTTGCATCGTTGATCGGATCGGATTGATCAACACTGATACCGAGTTCGAAGGTCATGGAGGAAGCCTAACGGGGTCTGCATTGCGGGCAGCCGCGCATAACTTGGGCGGCCCGATCGCCGGTGCGTGCCAGACTTGCGGCATGGGTGCGTGGACCTGGCTCGGCGAGTATCTGAGCGCATCGACGGGTGCTGTACGCTGCGCACTTGGCCTCAATGCACCTTGTGTCATGGAGGAGACGGCGCGCCTCGGTTGGGTGGTACCGGTGAGTGTCGCCGTGGTGGCCGGCACTTCCCTGATGCTCGGCCAATGGGCAATCCTGGCGATCAACAGGGTCGGCCGCTGGCGCACTTTACTGACGCTGGCAATTTCGGGCCTGGGCATGCTGCTCACCGGGGTGATCGAGGCACTCCTGGTTGCACTGTGCGGGTGGATGCTGCTGGGGAGGTCGTTGCGGGTGGCGGTCTTGCTGCCCAGCGTCCTGATCGCTTTCGCTCCCTACTGGCTGGGCTTTTTGGTGCTCCTACCGTATAGCGGTCCGGGCATCGCGCGGGCATTGAAGGTCTGGCATCTGCTGATTCTTTGGGCCCTGTTGCGTCCGGTTCTGGACGCCTCGGCTACCGGCGCGCTGGCGGTCGCCGCCACCGCATGGCTCGCGACACAGGTTCTGGGGTTGTTAGCCGATCGACCACCGATCCGACTGCGTGAACGGGTATTTCGCCTAGTCAGCGACTCTGCAGGTTGGACCGGCCGCGATCTCATGGAATCAGCCGCAATGGGGCAGACTCGATGATCGGTCAGGTTCTCATCATCGTGGTGATCGGCCTGGTGGCCGCCGGGCTCGTTGCTCCCGGCGAGGCATTGATGTGGTGGCGAAGTGGTCGCTTGGACGAACGTTTGATCCACTGGCCGAGTCTGGAGGAGGCATTCGGGCGCCCGGGCGAGGAGTCGGGCGATCCGATACCGGCCGACCTGCCTGCCGAGCAAGACCATTATTTGGTCTATCTGTCGGGCATCGGCATCAGTAGTCCGGCAGAGCTACCTGTGATCGAGATACCCATGGTCGAACGGCTTACCGATCGCATTGGTGACACTCGAGTCATCTGGCAGATTTATCCGTATTCGGCCGCCAACACCGCACTCACCCAAGGACGTCGGCTGAGTCGGCTCTGGCAAGTCCTTGCTCGGTGGAAATTTGAGAAGACCAGGCTTCGCTGGATGGCTTTCCTGATCAACCTGCGCAATAGCTTTCAAATCTTCGTCAGTTCCGACCGGCGCTACGGGCCCGTCTTCAATCTGGCCATCGCCGAACAGATCGCAGCAGCTCTGATCCGCAACGGATACCGACCCGAGCATCGGCACCCGGTGACACTTCTGGGCTGGAGTGGTGGCGCCCAGATCGCCGCCGGAACGGCTTGGTATTTAGCGGCCCTGGGTATGCCGGTGCGAGTGATGTCGATGGCGGGCATCATGTCGTCTGATCCAGGCCTCGATCGGGCCTGCCAGATCTGGCATTTACGAGGCGATCACGACAAGGTGCAAAGCCTTGGCGCGCTCTTTTCCGCCGGCCGTTGGCCGATCTTCCGGGGTTCCTCGTGGAATCGGGCTCGTCGCGAAGGCCGTCTACGGGTTATCAGGATCGGCCCCCTCAAACATGCCGGCAAACGGGGATATTTCTCCTGCGAGCCGATCCTGCCGGATAGCAGACAGCCTTGTGAAACGACCGCGGACGCGATTGTTGGGGTGCTGGTAGAGGCGGGTTTGGCGCGTGACAATGCCAGACCAGATAACCCCGACTGAGCTCCTGGGCGTGCGCAAGCTGCGCTAACAGGGCGCGTTTGCGGCAACCAACACGGCAATCGTTCGGCTTGCTGATTCGAACGTGGAAAGATGGTCAGGCACATCAAAGAAGGGCAAGCGTCAGCGATGAGTCACCACTGCGATACCCCCAACACAGCCAAACAGATCGGGAGCGAGACGATGATCCCGCCGATCGTCAGTGCCGACTGGCTGGACGCACACCCCGAAGCCAAGCTCGTTGATGTCAGATGGTCGCTCGGCGGGCCGCCCGGGATCGAGGCCTATCGAGAAGGACATATTCCGGGAGCTGTCTTCGTCGACCTCGACACCGAGCTCGCAGCACCGCCGAGCAAGGACGGCGGACGCCACCCACTCCCCGACCCACAGGATTTCGCCGCATCAATGAGTCGGGTCGGTATCGGCGACGATTCAGTCGTGGTCGCCTATGACACCGCTGGCGGGGCATCGGCCGGACGTCTGGTGTGGATGCTGCGCAATTTGGGTGTCGAAGCGGCCCTACTCGACGGGGGCTTGTCCGCTTGGCCGGGCGTGCTGACCACTAAGATCCCAGAACCCCCGCCCGCTGCTTTTACCGTTCGTGGTTGGGGTTCCGCACAGATCGCAACCATGGATGAGGCGGTAGTCGGTCCGCTGGTCATCGATGCCCGCGCGGCAGAACGCTACACTGGCACCACCGAACCGACCGGGGTTGCCGCCGGTCACATACCGGGCGCTCGAAGCGCTCCATTGAGTGAGAACCTGGACGCTGACGGTCGCTTCCGCGATCCGAAGTCATTGCGGGAACGTTATGAGGCTCTGGGAGTCACGGACGCGACTGAAGTGATCGTCTATTGCGGGTCTGGCGTAACCGCCTGCCATGATCAGCTCGCTATGGAATACGCGGGGTTGGGCCGTGCCCGCATATTCGTCGGTTCGTGGTCGGCTTATGCCCCGTCCGGACGTCCGATTGCGGTAGGCCCGCAGCCGGGGGAGCGGGTTTAGCTTTCGCGCCTATGATCGGCGTCCGAGCAAAGAGGAGAAGGCGTGGACACGTTCGACCTGATACTGCTGCTGCTCGCCGTGGTGTTGGTTTCCGCGGTTCTGGACCAGATTATGACCAGACTCGCGCTGCCGCTGGTGCAGATCCTGATCGGGGCCGTGTTGGCGTTGGTGGTCGGCGAGCCGCTGGATATCGTCACGAATCCCGAGCTCTTCCTCGTCCTGTTCATAGCTCCACTGCTCTTCGATGAGTCGCGGAAGATCAACAAACAACTCTTTTTGCGCAACATCACAGATATCCTTTCGCTCGCGATCGGACTGGTCATCGTCTCGACGCTTGCGGTCGGGTTCGCTCTCAATTGGTTGGCGCCGAGTGTTCCGCTGGCTGCAGCTTTCGCGCTGGGTGGGATGCTTGGCCCGACTGACGCGGCAGCAGTCACGGCCTTGTCTCGTAGCTTGCAGCTCAATACGCGACAGAAATCGCTGCTCTCGGGGGAGTCACTGATCAACGACGCCTCCGGTATCGTATCCTTCCAGTTTGCGGTGGCCGCCTTGACCACCGGTGCTTTCAGTCTCGCCCAAGCCAGCGTTTCATTCGCCATCTCGTTCTTCGGCGGGCTGGCGACCGGAGCGGTCCTCGGTGTCGTGGCGATCATTATTCTGCGTTCGGTGCGTGCGATCGGCCTTGAAAGCACGGTCTTTCACGTCGTCTTCGAGTTGATGACGCCATTCATCATCTTCTTGGTGACCGAACGGCTGCACGGTTCGGGCATTTTGGGTGTCGTTGCCGCCGGTCTGGTGATGACGCTGTTACCGCAGCTGCGCTCAAGTTACCTGGCCCGAGTGCAGCTGGTCTCGTCCAGCTTCTGGGAGGTACTGACCTTCGTCATCAACGGCGCGGTCTTCGTCATGCTGGGCTTGCAGTTGCCTTTCGCTATCAGGCATTCCTGGGAGGACTCGAACAACCCGATCAGTCTGGTGGGGTTGATCGTCGCCGTCACCTTCGTCTTGGTCGGGCTGCGTTTTGTGTGGCTTCTCGTCATGGAGATCGTATATCGCCGGAGGGTGGCGAAGACGCGCAAGACCCCGCCAGGGCGCCTGCTCACCCGCCAAATGATCCGCGATTCCGCGGTCACCGCACTTGCAGGCCCCAAAGGTGCAGTTACCCTTTCGATCGCATTCACCCTTCCGCAATTTGTCGATGGGCAGCCCTTCACACTGCGCGGTGAGCTGATCTTTTTGGCCTCGGGTGTGATTCTGGTGACCTTACTCCTGGCGAATTTCGTGGTCCCGCTGCTGGCCCGCAAACCCGACGACTCCCGCGAGAAGGAGCAGTTGGTCCGGGTACATGTGGATATTCTCAATCAGGTCGTGCGCAGCCTGCGTGAACACTCCACAGCCGCGACTGCGCTGCCCGTCTCGATCGTCGTCAATGAGTACCGGATGCAGATCCGCGAACTTTCCCAGGACGACAAACGCATCCCGATTCTGCAAGATCTGCGCACGGAGATGATCGCCGAGCAGGAGACTTACCTTCAGGAATTGAAAGACGCCGGAACCGTCGATCCAGAGTCCGCGCGGATTTGTGCGGCGATTCTGCAGCGCAATCTGGCTGCTTGGACTAGTAGCAGATCGCACGGCAGTTTCCGAGCCATATTGCACAGCCAGGCTCAACACCTGATGGGCCGATCCCGGCGATTGATCCAGCTCCAAGAGGCTGCGCGTCGCTCCGGCAAAGTTCGCGATGCACAGATCCTTTTGGAGTTGCGTGCGCTCGAGTATCTCGGCGCGGAGGCTGCCAGTGCCGATCCCAAGAGGGCCGAGGCCGCGACGCGGCTGAAGGCCGATCATGAGGTCTTGCTGCGGATGTATCGCAGACAACGCCAGATGGCAGGAGACACCCGAGGCAAGCCCAGCACGGACCTTTGGGATTCGGTTCGTGCGGTCGAAGAGGAGGGCTTCAGGCTGGAACTCGGGTTTATTCAGGACAAATACGAAATGGGCAAGCTGACACGTGCCCAGGCCACGAAGCTCCGAGCAAAGCCCAACTCACCAATTCGGCTACCGCGTTCACGGTCTCGCGTCCGGCATCATCGTCGGGATTGCCGTCACTGAGCACGACCAATGAGTAGCTTTCGGTTGCGCTGCTGATATGGCCGATGGAGTTATTCGTCCACGTCGAACCGAACTCATCGACGGATCCGAAGCGCTGCCAGTAACCGCCGGTCACCTCGTCGCCTCCATCAATGATCGGAGACTCCCCCTCCGCCGGATCGTCCAGCCAGCCGTTCTTCAACGCGACGGACGCTCCCTGAGGTGCTCCTGAGCTGACTCCCCAGACTTGTTCCGAATCGACATCGCGCATCAGCTTCAATAGGTAGTCACTGTGTTGGGCCGACAACAACCCGCCGGTGACCAACATGTCCATCAGCTGCAGCTGATCTGCGGCTGTGGTCATGGTCAGCCCCCACTGCTCGTCAGCATCGAGCACGGTATTCGTCATGCCTGCTGCGTCAAGGAAGGACTGCATCCCTTGTGCGCCGCCGATGAGTTGCCAAAGCTCATCCTGCGCATCATTGTCCGAAGAAATGATTGCAGCCGCGGTGAGGTCTGCCTCGTAGGGGTCGAGCTCGCGGGTGGAATCCTGTTCGAGTTGCCGCAGCAAAGCGGCGACGGTCGCTACCTTGATGATGCTCGCCGTCTTGAAACGTGTCTCGCAATTGCGGACGCAGCTGAGCTGTGTGTTGTGATCGCGGACCGCGAAGCTCACATTCCCGGTCATGGCCGCACTGAACTGCTCCTCGGTCGCCAACAACTTCTCGACCTGCGAAGAAGCCTCCTGGTTGTCATCGGGGAGTGCACAAACGACTGATCCGCTGGAGACCAGCGTGCCATCGGCTGGTTGAAGCACCGCTTGATCAGAGTGAATACCGGTGTCGGCAGCTTCGGGGTTGCTGAGGCATCCGGTCATCAGCGCCGCCGCCAGAGCGACTGTTGACCAGCCAAGGATCTTCATCCGCGACCTCCCAAGGATGGAACCTTAGCCGTTGAGTCTGTGATTGCCCAAGTGTTCCAACCGGCCAGTCCTGCGCCTTTTCATACCTCGTGAATCATAGGCACGAGTTGTTCGTCGGATCAGCTCCGGTCGGGGGCAAGGTCGCGGACAAAATGCCATTCAGCAAGTCCAAATGGTGCGCGGGGAAGATCTGAGATCTGGTGCCAACCCCACCGTTCGTAGAGCTTGATGGCCGGTTCGTTGACCGCCAGCACCCAAAGGTTCGCTCGCGCGCAACCTAATTCTGCCAAACTTGCCAAGCTTGAATCGTGGAGGGCCCGGCCGATGCCACGACCCTGGAAGATCGGATCCACGTAGAGCCGACAGAGCCAGCCCTCACCATTGATCACCTGCCAAGCAATCACCCCGGCCTCGCGACCATCGATACGCGCCAAGAGGGTCGTCGCGCCTTCGGCATGTAGTGTCCGCCATTCATCGCGAAGGGTCTCGTCGGAGGGGAACGGCGTGTCGAAATAGTCGGTGTAGGCGGCCTTCATCGAGGCACGATGCGGGACGATCAAAGCGTCGACGTCGGTGATCGGCGTGATCCCAAACGAACCAACTGCACTCATCAGTAGGCTCCTAATGGTCGGTGCTGCCGCCACTCTATGCGGAGGCACCGGTTCGGCAGCCGCAGACAACTATGGTGGACTCGTCAGTTCTGGATCGCCGCGAGGGGCCCGCCCATGCAGAAGAACCATCCGTTCGCCGACCGCTGGAACCATAACTCCCAGCAGTACCCGCGGGTGGCTGAGCTTGTCGCCGATCAACCACTCGTGTTGGACGTCGGCTGCGGCGAAGGGACGTTGGCCCGTTACCTGGCTGACCAGGGGCATCAGGTGGTGGGGATCGATCTTGATCCCAGCGTCTTGCCCGATGACGATGAGAACACGCACTTCATGATCGGGGACGCCACTGGGCTACCATTCGCCGATGCCTCGTTTGATGCGGTGGTCAGCGTGATGGTGCTCCACCAGACCCGTTTGGAACTAGCGCTGGTGGAGATGCGCAGGGTAGTCCGCTCCGGTGGCCTGGTCGTGAATATCGGATATGCCCGTGACAAGGGAGTCGGCGAGAGGCTCAGATCAGCCGCCGATATCCCCGGCGATCTCCTCGCACGGATCGGCACCTCACGCTGGGAACCACCGACCATCACGATGAATGCGCTGCTGGGTTGGGCAGAGACCCGCGAGGCGATCGAGCGGATGCTGCCCGGAGCGAGCTGGGAGCGTCTCAATGGCTGGCGCTATCTGTCGGTGTGGCAGCGTCCCTGAGTCGCCTCAAAGCTCAGTGAAGGGCTCTGTCACGACGAAGCGAAGATGCATGCCCGGTACGAGTTGAGCTGCGCGGTCAATATCCTCGTCCACCACCGAGCCGATGATTGGGTACCCGCCGGTCAACGGGTGATCGGGCAGGAAAAGTACCGGTTGACCACCTGAGGGCACCTGAATCGCACCGGTGGTTGCTCCCTCGCTGGGCAACTCGTCGGTGACCAGGCGTTCCAGCGGGGTCTTGCCCTCCAAGCGGATACCCACCCGATCGGATTGGGGAGTGACCAACCAGTCCTGCTCGGTGAGCAGCTTCGTCGCTTCGGGAGTGAACCAATCGGTACGAGGCCCGAGGACGACCCGCAACTCGACGGTCTCGTCGAAAGCTGCGGGCGGCTCAACGCCGACTGAGGGCCGTAATACACTGGCCGGGCTGCCACCACCGATCGGCAGTCGTTGCCCCGCCCGCAGCGGCGCCGGCCCCACACCGGACAAGGTGTCGGTGGCCAGGGAACCGAGTATTGGCGCGATTCCGAACCCGCCATGTACAGCCAGATAGCCTCGCAAGCCGCGGGTGAAGCCGCCGATGCGTAAGACATCCCCAGGCTCCACGAGAATCGGTGTCCCCAACGGCACCTTGAGTTCACCGCGCGTGGCGCTGACGACGGTGCGTGGACCATCGGCACCGGCCATCGCGATCAGAGTCGTGGCCTGAAAACTCAGCTCGGCGCCGCCGCCGGCGATCTCGAGTACCGCAGTGCTGGGCCTGTTACTGGCAGCCTCGTTGGCGACGATCATCGATTTGCGATCTGCCGCACCCGAGGACGCAACGCCTTGGCCAAGCAGTCCCGGACGTCCAAAATCTTGTAGGAGCATTTGCAGGCCGGGTTTGACGATCTCGCACCAGGCATCACCCAGGTCCGGAACCGGATCGGGCTCCGGCGAGACCATGATCTGCTCGCGCACCGCCCGATAGCGGACGGGACGACCGGGCTGAGCCAACGCAGGAGGATTGCGCTTCAACGACCACATCTGCTGCGCGGTATGCCCCAACAATTGCCAGCCGCCAGGCGATTCGCGGGGGTACACCGCCGAAAAGGTGCCCGCGAGCGCCACCGATCCGGCGGGGATACGAGTGCGCGGTGTCGGGCGGCGAGGCACGTTGAATAGTTCGTCGTCCCCCATACAGTACGAGAACCCCGGTGCGAAACCGACGAACGCGACCTCCCACTTCGCCGAGGTATGCCGCCGGATCAACTCATCGGGGCTCACCTGGAGCATGTCGGCGACCGCGGTCAGATCTTCACCGTCATAGGTCACATCGATGGTGACGGTTTCGAATTGCGTTGTCCCGGACGCCAACGGGGGAATGGCCCGGATACGAGCTGCCAACTGCGCAGCGGTCACTACCGTCGGGTTGAAACAGACCATGATCGTCGACGCGGCGGGCACCAGCTCATCGACGCCGGTCAGCGCGCCCGCCACCAGCGCCGGATAGTGTGCCAAGACCGCGGCCAAGTCGGGGTATTCGACGATCAGTGCCCGCGAAGAGACCGGGATGATGCGTAGGCCGGCGGTGTCGACATTCATACCGCGTAGGTCTCGTTGAGCAGATCTGTGACGAACATGCAGCCCGGCGCGTGGGTGATCGCAAACGGCACCTTCGAATCGACGATCGCGGCCTGTGGTGTGACGCCGCAGGCCCAGAAGACCGGCACCTGACCCTCGCGCAGCGCAAGCGGCGCGTCACCGTACTCGGGTGCGTAGAAGTCGCGAATGCCGAGCGCGTCGGGATCACCGATATGCACCGGTGCGCCGTGTACCGAGGGATAACTGCCAGAAATCCGGACGGCATCGGCCACCCGATCGCAGGCGATCGGGCGCATCGAGACCACAAGCTTGCCGCGAAGCCGGCCAGCCGGCACGCAGTCGACGCCCGTGCGGTACATCGCCACATTTCGGCAGGCGGTCTGATGAGGGATCTCGATCTGCGCTTGGTTCAGGCCGGCTTCGAAGGTGAAGCTGCAACCGATGAGGAAGGTGACCAGGTCGGGATGCTCCGCCCAGGCCTCGACCGCATCGATCGGTTCCTCGGTGAGCTCGCCGTCACGCCAGATGCGGTACTGCGGAATGTCAGTGCGAAGATCGCTGCCCGGTGCCAGTGTTGACTCCCAGCCGCCGTCTTCGATGACCTCGAGCACCGGCACCGGCTTGGGGTTACGCTGCGCGTAGAGCAGCACATCCCATGCCCAATCGCGCGGCACCGAGATCATATTCGCCTGGACGAGCCCTTCGGCGACGCCAGTGGTCGGGGCGGAATCACCGGCTCGGGCCTTCGCTCGGGCCTCTCGTCCGGACTCGAGAAGTTCGTTCTCGGCAAAAATCATCATGGTATTGCCTCCTCAGCGCTGAACGAATGATGCGATCTCGACGCCGGCAGCGGTCAGCCTGGCCCGGACCGCTGAAGCCATCTGAATCGCGCCGGCTGAATCACCGTGTACACAGATCGAATCGGCTTGAATGCGGATCCTGCTGCCGTCGATGGCCGTGATGGTCTGCTCATGCACCAAAGACAGCATCCGCTCGGCCACGACATCAGGATCGTGCAAGACTGCACCCGGCTTCTTGCGGGATACCAGATCGCCGTCCGGTTCGTAGGCGCGGTCGGCGAAAGCCTCGCGGGCTACCGTCAACCCGGAACGTTCCGCCACCTCGACGCTGACGCCACCGGCCAGCCCCAGGAAGACAAGCGTCGGGTCGACTGCCTTGATCGCGTCGGTGACCACCTGGGCAAGATGTTCGTCACGGGCGATCGTGTTGTACAAAGCGCCGTGCGGCTTGACATAGGCCACCCGCACGCCGACGCTCGCCGCCAGCCCCATCAGAGCGCCGAGTTGGTATTCGACCTCGGCCTGTAATGTGGCGTCGTCGATGTCGAGGGCGACTCGTCCGAAGTTCTCGTAGTCGTTGTAGCCGGGGTGAACCCCGACAACCACGCCCCGATCACGTGCGGCGATCAAGGTCTGGCGGATACCTGCAGGACTACCGGCGTGGAAGCCTGCTGCAACGTTCGCGCTCGAGACCACGTTCAGCATGGTGGCGTCGTCCGAAACCGGACGATCAGCAGTGTTCTCGCCCAAATCACTGTTCAAATCGATGCTTGTCATATCGTCCTCACCCTTGAGAATCCCAGAATAACCAGAGCCGACTAGCCTGCGACCAATGCGAAGATCGGGCCTATCGAGACGATAGCCATATACCAGCTCAACAGCGTGGCCAATGTGCCGAAGCTCAACAACCAAACCGGATACTTGTAGCCCTGCAGCAGATCCTTCTGACGGAACCAGCCGATGTACATGAAGACCGTCAACCCGATGGGCAGGATGAGGCCGTTCAGCCCACCCACAAAGACCAGGATATTCGCGGGTGCCGCACCCCAGGCGAGGTAGAAGAGCATCGACACGGCGATGAAGATGACGGTCGCGATGCGCAGCGGCCAGCCTTCGTAGAGCTTCTTGTTGAAGACCGAGAGGAAGGTCGCCGAGGTATAGGCGGCGCCGATCACCGAAGAGATGGACGCGGCCCACAAGATAATGCCGAAGATACGCAGGCCCGCGGTACCGAGGACGAACTGGAAGGCCTGACCCGCAGGGTTGAAGTTGGTATTGGTGGTATCCAGGACGAAACCCGAAACGGCGACCCCGAGGACAGCGAGGAAGAGTACGTAGCGCATCAGGCCGGTGACCAGGATGCCGTTCATCGAGGCGCGGTGCACATATTTGACGTTCTGGGGGCCTGTCTGGCCCGAATCGAGGAAGCGATGGGCGCCTGAGTAGGTGATGTAGCCGCCGACCGTGCCGCCGACGATAGTCGTGACAGACGCCCAGTTGATTGAATCGGGCAGTACGGTCTGCTTCAGGGCCTCGCCGACCGGGGGCTGCGAGACGAACGCCACGTAGACGGTCAGACTGATCATGGCCACACCCAGCACCAGCACGACGATGTCCATCACCGGGCCGGCCTTCTTGTAGACGAAGATCGCGATGGCGAGCAGCGCAGTCAGCAGGCCGCCGATCTTGGGGTCAAGCCCGGCCAGAGCATTGAGACCCAGCCCGCCGCCGGCGATATTGCCGATGTTGAACGCGAGGCCGCCGATCACGATCAAGACTGCCAATACATAGCCCGCACCCGGGAAGGCTTCGTTAGCCAGTTGGCCTGCGCGCTTTCCGGATACGGTGACGATGCGCCAGACGTTCATCTGGACGGCGAAGTCGATCAGAATCGACAGCAGAATCGCGAAACCGAAGGCTGCTCCGAAGTTAAAGGTGAAGGTGGCGGTTTGGGTGATGAAGCCCGGGCCGATAGCGCTGGTGGCCATCAAGAAGATCGCGCCGATGATCGGCCCGCGGCGGGCCTTCGCGAACTCAGTAGCTGACTTCTGGCGTGAAGTCTGGTCGGTCTGACTCATACTGGGTGTCCTTGCCTTGTGATCTACGCAGCGGTCACAGCTTCGCGCGCGGACCTCTTCACAGTTGAGGTCTTTTCAGCCGCATCTTGCGCAGTTTTTACTGACGATTGTCTATCACGATGGGTTCAGGTATGGCGGAAGTGTCCATCTGACGTTCGTGTAGACGTTTAACGGGTACTGGTATTTCTGTGGTTCGCGCGTTAGGGGCGCTGCAGTCAGTGGACAGGGGTGAGCGGGGGTTCGCCGTTGAGCACTGCGAGCGCATTCTTCGCGGCCAGCCCGGTCATCGTTGCTCGGGTTTCCACCGTTGCTGAACCGAGATGGGGAAGCAGTACCACGTTCTCCATCTCGAGGAGCCCCGACGCGATTTCGGGCTCGTGCTCGTAGACATCAAGTCCAGCACCGGCGAGGTGACCCGACCTCAGCGCCTCGACCAGTGCCTGCTCGTCGATACAGGCACCGCGAGCGGTGTTGATCACGTAGGCATCTGGTTTCATCGCAGCCAACCGTTCCGCATTGAGCAGGTGATAGGTCTCAGGAGTCAACGGGCAGTGCAGGCTGATGACATCGCTAGTGGCGATCAGCTCATCCAAAGGTAGGCCCACTGCCTCTAGTTCGTCTCGCGCCGGGGCCTTCATCGGGTGTTCGCTCGCGTAGGCGATCCGCATGCCGAACGCCCGGCAGCGTCGCGCCATCGCGGTGCCGATCTGGCCGGCGCCGATCAAACCGATCGTCATGGATTGGATGGCGTGGCCCAGCATGAACGTCGTGCGGTACTGCCAAGGCTTCCCTGACCTGATGAAGCGCTCTGCTTCGCCGAAGCGACGGGTCACCATCAGTAGCAGGGCGAATGCGGTATCCGCGGTCGACTCGAAGAGGACGCCCGGCGTATTGCTGACGAAAACCTGACGCTTTCGACAACTATCGAGGTCGATGTTGTTGAAGCCGGCCGCAATGTTGGCGACGACCTTGAGTTGCGGGCCGGCTGCGTCAAGGAATTCCTCGTCGACCTTGTCAGTGAGCACTGTTAGTACTGCGTCAGCGCCTCTGACATGGTCGAGCAGCTCGGTACGTGTGGGGGGCTGGGCCCGGTCCCAAGTGAGGATTTCGTGACCTGCAGCTCGCAGTTCGTCGAGCCCAGCTTTTGGAACGCCGTCAGTGATGCACACCTTTGCCATGATGTTCAGCTCCTTACTCGTCGAGGTTCACTCGTGACGGCGGATTCTGTCATCGATGACCCGGATGGCCTTGTTGATAAGTCCGGTCCGCCGGTTTCGGAAATCTCCGGTCTCCGTTAAATCTAGAGCGCAGCGACAGGTCGCGCCATATCTGATGGCTGATCGTCTACCAAATCGGCGGACCCAGGCTGAGCCCCGCCGTTGGTCGGCGCAAACGGCCCGCTAAGCTGTCCGCCATGCAGATAGGCATTCCCCGCGAATCGTTGCCCGGTGAAAACCGGGTCGCCGCAACACCAACGACGGTGCCGCAGCTGATGAAATTGGGCTACTCGGTAGTTGTCGAGACACGCGCCGGCCAGCGCGCATCTTTCCCTGATTCGGCGTTCGAGGCGGCTGGGGCGACTATCGGGACCACCGCTGATGTCTGGGGATCTGACATCGTCTTGGCCATCAATGAGCCGAGCGTCGACGAGCTCGATCAGATGCGTCGAGGTTCGGTGTTGATCACCTTCCTGCGTCCGCGGCAGAACCAGGCGCTGATCGATGCCTTGCAGGCCCACGGGGTCACCGGCATGTCCATGGATATGGTGCCGCGCATTTCCCGCGCCCAGTCGATGGACGCACTGAGCTCAATGGCCAATATCTCCGGTTATCGCGCAGTCGTTGAGGCGTCTTACGAGTTTGGACGCACTTTCGGTGGTCAGGTGACAGCTGCCGGAAAGGTGCCGCCGGCGAAGGTTTTCGTGATCGGTACCGGGGTGGCAGGGCTCGCCGCGATCGGAGCTGCGAACTCTCGTGGTGCCGAAGTCTACGCAACCGATGTCCGGCCCGAGACTGCCGAGCAGGTCGAATCGATGGGCGCGACGTTCGTGAAGGTGCGTACGGCGGCGGCCGACCAGGGTGTCAGCTCCGACGGGTACGCCAAAGAGACCTCGGACGATTACAACATCCGCGCAGCCGAGCTCTACATGGAGCAGGCGAAGAAAGTCGACATCATCGTCACGACCGCAGCAATCCCTGGTCGTCCTTCACCCAAGCTGATCACCGCAGAAATGGTGGCGGCAATGAAGCCGGGCAGCATCATCGTCGATCTCGCAGCGTTGGGCGGCGGTAACTGCGAGCTGACCAGGCCGGGCGAGAAGATTGTCACCGACAACGGCGTGACGATCATCGGCTATACGGACTTGGCGAGTCGGCTTCCAGGGTTGGCCAGCCAGCTCTACGGCACCAACCTGGTGAATTTGCTGAAGTTGGCCACGCCACTGTCAGACGGCCAGATTGTCATCGATTTCGACGACGAAGTGCTGCGCAATATGACGGTTACCCGAGATGGGGAGATCACCTTCCCGCCGCCACCGATCCAGGTCTCCGCTGCACCGAAGCCAGCAGCAGCCGAGGCGGAGGTCGTCGCGGTGGTCGAGGAGCCCAAGGCTCCAAAACCGTGGTGGGTGAGCTTCTCGCTGGTAGCGGTACTGGCGGTCGCTGCGATCGCGTTGCTCACCATCGCGCCTGCTTCGTTCGTCCGACTTTTCGGTATCTTTGCGCTCGCGCTGGTGGTCGGCTATTACGTGGTCTGGAATGTGACGGCCGCCTTGCATACACCGCTGATGAGCGTGACCAATGCAGTCTCGGGAATCATCTTGGTGGGCGCCATCAGCCAACTTGGTAACGAGAATCCAGCGATCATGGTCATCGCAACCCTGGCCGTGCTGATCGCAAGTATCAACGTCTTCGGTGGGTTCAGAGTGACCCAGCGGATGCTCACGATGTTCCGGAAGGGCTGATCCGCGATGCTAGCAAATTTCGTTCAGGCGACCTACATCGTCGCCGGTATCCTTTTCATTCTTGCGCTCGCGGGGCTGTCGAGGTTTGAGACCTCTAAGCGGGGTAACGCCTTCGGCATATTGGGCATGCTGCTTGCGGTCGCCGCCACGATCGTGGCGGTCTGGGGGCCTGAGGCCTGGCGTGGCGATGACTGGGGTGCACAGATGCCCAGTTTCATCGGCGGCGGGGGCGTGCTTCCGCTGGTTCTGCTGATCGTCGCAATGTTGGCCGGCGCACTGATCGGTCTGATCAAGGCCGCTCGGGTCGAGATGACCGGAATGCCGCAGTTGATCGCTCAACTGCACTCGTTCGTCGGCTTGGCCGCAGTGCTGATCGGTTTCAACGTCTTCATCGAGGTCCGTCACGAACTGGTTGCTGGTTTCTTGGTTCCTGATGCGGGCTTCCATCTGGCCGAGATCTGGATCGGCGTTTTCATCGGTGCGGTGACCTTCACCGGTTCGATCGTGGCCTGGGGCAAGCTGGCCGAGAAGATCTCCTCAAGGCCGCTGACGTTGCCCGGTCGGAATCTGATCAACCTTGCTACAGTGATCGCCATCATCGCGTGTGGTGTCTGGTTCCAGAACTCTTACTCGTGGATTCCGCTGATTCTGCTGACCCTGCTGAGTCTCTTCCTCGGTTTCCACTTGGTGGCTGCGATCGGCGGCGCCGATATGCCCGTGGTCATCTCGATGCTCAACAGCTACTCTGGTTTCGCAGCGGCCTTCAGCGGCTTCGCACTAGGCATGAACGTGCTCATCATCACCGGTGCATTGGTCGGTGCTTCCGGCGCGATTCTGAGCTATATCATGTGCCGGGCGATGAACCGCTCCTTCATCTCGGTGATCCTGGGTGGCTTCGGTGCCACCACCGCCGTTCAAGGAGACGGGCCGGCCGGCGAGATCCAAGAGATCAAGGCCGACGAACTGGCTGCTCTGCTGGCCGATGCAAAGTCTGTGATGATCACTCCCGGCTATGGCATGGCCGTTGCGCAAGCACAATACCCGGTCGCCGAGCTGACCAAGCGACTCACCGATGCCGGGGTCGAAGTACGGTTCGCGATTCATCCGGTGGCCGGGCGTCTGCCCGGGCATATGAATGTGCTGCTCGCGGAGGCCCACGTGCCTTATGACATCGTCTTCGAAATGGACGAGGTCAATGATGAGTTCGACCAGACTGATGTCGTGTTGGTGATCGGTGCGAACGACACCGTCAACCCGACAGCGATGGAGCCGGGCACGCCGATCTCCGGTATGCCGGTCTTACACGTTTGGGAGGCCAAGAAGGTTGTGGTCTTCAAACGTTCGATGAAGCCTGGTTATGCCGGTGTTGAGAACCCGCTTTTCTTCAACGAGAACACCTACATGCTCTTTGGGGACGCGAAGGCTTCGGTCGATAACATCAATAACGCATTGCCCGCAGCTGATGGACGGGCGGCAATCGGGGCGTAGGGTTCTGCCGCAGTTCTTTTTGGGGCTGCGACAGTTCTTCTGGCTTATCACCGCGGCTTATCACCGAGCCTGAGCTGCAAGAGCTATCGCAGCTGCCATCAATCGCAGCGGCTACCGATTTGTACAGCCATCCCCGCAGCGGCTACCGATAATTGCAGCGGCTACCGAACGTCCGGTAGCCGCTGCAATTATCGGTAGCCGCTGATGGGGGACGCGGGCCTTTCGGCAGTCGCTGAGGGGGCCTTTCGGTAGCGGCTCGCGCTTGGAGCCGGCATCAGGTCGTCCGTTCGCAAACCCGAACCGTCCAAATAGTGGACGAGGTCTTTCGGATCGCCGGGCCTGCCTCGAACCAGCTTCAGCCGATAAAGGACGCAATTCCAGGTGCATGATCGTCAGTAAATCGACGGACATAAGCACTAGTGGACGCCCACGGTGGAACGGTCATAATCGGTGCGCGGAGCATGGATAACCCGTGGCTCGGCGGACCCCGAAGATGAACCAGTGAACAGCTGAGTCGCGGTGTGGAACGTATGGAGATCTGCTGCAACCTATGGGCAAACGGGCATTCTGATGTTATCGTCGCGTAATCCATGTCACCCCGTTCCTTCCGAATAACTCAATCGTTCGCAGGCTATGGGGTTTCGTGTACCGGGCAGCTCAGCCCGTTATTTTGTTCGGCCTTCGGCCGACCTAGCCACATTGGAGTAGCTGGATAATGGTTAAAGTGAAACCGACTATTCGTCGGCTGGCGGGAGTCGCAATTGCGATACCCTTGGTTCTCGGTTCTGGAGTAGCGACGGCGGTTGCCGCTCCTGAAGAAAGCCCGTCGCAGCCAGAGTTGGCGGCGCGGACGAAGAGCATAATCGAGTATGAGGGTCTGCAGTTCAAGGATCTCAACGACAACGGAAGCGTTGATGCCTACGAGGATTGGCGTTTACCGGTCGAAGAACGTGTAGCGGACCTGGTGGGCGAAATGACCATTGAGGAGAAGGCCGGCCTCATGCTCATCGATACTCTGAACTCCGGCTGCGAAGGTCAGATAGCTGATCCCGCTGACGACTACATCGAGAACCAGTACATGCACCGGTTCATCTTCCGTAATGTCGTCGATTCCACGTCGAGCGCCTGCGGTGCAGCGGGCACTCCCAAGATCACTCCGGCTCAGGCCGCTGAGTTCACGAACAGCATCCAACAGCGAACAGAGGAAACCAGACTCGGTATCCCCGCGCTGTTTAAGTCGAATGCTCGTAACCACATCGACCCCGACGCACGTGTCGGCATCAATGAGGCTGCCGGAGCTTTCAGCGCCTTCCCGAAGGAAGCCGGTATCGCCTCAGCCGCACTCGGTGACGATAGCTACATGGGTGTGGTCGAGGACTTCGCTTCGGTGATGGGTGACGAGTGGTCTTCGATCGGCTTGCGGGGGATGTACGGCTATATGGCCGATCTGTCCACTGACCCGCGCTGGTATCGCGTCCATGAGACCTTCACCGAAGATGCAGATCTGGGTGCCGACATCATGGGACAGCTGGTCGAGACTCTTCAGAGCACCTCGGTCGACAATCTCGCACTCAGCCCCGACACCGATGTCGCTCTCACGATGAAGCACTTCCCCGGTGGCGGCCCGCAGGAACTTGGGCTCGATCCGCACTACGCCCACGGCAAGACCCAGGTCTACCCGGGTAACGGATTCGCGAATTCGTTGAAGCCGTTCCGGGCAGCCATTGACCGTGGCGTCTCAGCGATCATGCCGTACTACGGCGCACCGATGAATGTCACCTACGAGGGACACACCTTCCCGGAAACCGGATTCGCATTCTCCGATGACATCGTCAACGGGCTGCTGCGTGACCAGTTGAATTTCCAGGGTTACGTGAACTCCGATACCGGAATCATCAACGACCGGGCATGGGGCCTCGAAGATGCCACCGTGCCACAACGTGTTGCTGCGGCGATCAACGGTGGCACCGATACACTGTCGGGCTTCCACAATGTGCAGACCATCCTTGACCTGCACAGCGACGGGCTGATCAGCCAGGAGCGCATCGACCTTGCCGCAGCACGTCTGCTCACCCCGATGTTCCAGATGGGCCTGTTCGAGAATCCCTACGTCGATCCGGAACTCGCGACCCAGACGATCGGCCGCGACGCGAACCGTGCGGTTGCTCAGGAGATCCAGCGTAAGTCTGTTGTCCTGCTGCAGAACAGCGGTGTCCTACCGCTGCAGAAGAACACGACGGCGTTCGTGCTTGGTGCCTATGACGAAGCACAGGTTGCTGACTTCGGTCTGGACATCATTAACGGAAACACCGAAGGCGTTGCGGCGGCAGCCGACGCCGATCTAGCCGTGATCAATGTGACCGCGGCAACCAGCAGGGCGGTTACCAGCGCCTATCGCTCGAATTTCGACGACACCGGCTGG
Organism: Propionibacterium sp.; assembly: GCA_022837595.1. GTDB lineage: Bacteria > Actinomycetota > Actinomycetes > Propionibacteriales > Propionibacteriaceae > Brooklawnia. The sequence continues at coordinate 27,170 of JALHFX010000003.1, read as the reverse complement.
TTCAATCCGAACACCGGTACGTTCAGCGAAACAGACGACCCAGCGACCACCGCCGACTTCTACGTCATCGGTGGCATGGATCCCGAGTACGGCGTCAGCTCGATCGTCATGGGCGATGTGCCCGGCCTCGATGGAGCAAGCCCGTGGGGCGCCTCCGACCGCTGTGTCGCAGAGGCCGAGATCGTCAACGGAGTGAACCAGAACATCAACGTGGTCAATCCCACCCCAAGTTGCACCGATAACGGCCTGGTCTTCGGCGGAGCGCTGCCATGGGAGTCGGGTGTGCTCGACTTCACCGGCATGACCGAATCGCAGTCGTGGCAGGTCACCCCGTCGCTGGCTGAGATTCAAGAGGTCATGGATACCGTGGGTGCCGAGAACGTTGTCTTGAGCGTCTACTTCCGTCAGCCCTATGTGTTGGACGAGGCCAGTGGCCTGCAGGACGCCGGCGCCATTGTCGCCGGGTTCGGAGTCACCGACTCCGCGCTATGGGATGTGCTCTCCGGCAATTTCGCGCCACAAGGAAAGATGCCATTCGCGCTCGCCAATAATGTCGCAGCAATCGCAACGCAGAACCCAGATCTGCCGGGCTACGATACCGACGACACGCTGTTCCCATTCGGCCATGGCATCAGCTATGAGACCACCAAGGGATTCACCGATGTCACCTCGGACAATCAGTTCTATACCGAAATCATGTGGATGGCGGAACAAGGTATTTCGACTGGTTGGTCCGATGGTACGTACCGGCCATTGCAGCCGGTAGCACGTGATGCGATGGCGGCGTTCATGTATCGATTCGCGGGTCAACCGGAATTCGAGTTGCCTGAGACGTCTCCGTTCACGGATGTTTCCACGGGTGACAAG
>JALHFX010000003.1:1442-26250 GCA_022837595.1 Propionibacterium sp. | reverse complement strand
GCCTGAGACGTCTCCGTTCACGGATGTTTCCACGGGTGACAAGTTCTATAAGGAGATTGCGTGGATGCATGCTAAGGGTATCTCGAAGGGTTGGTCGGACGATACCTATCGTCCGCTACAGCCAGTAGCGCGTGATGCGATGGCCGCGTTCATGTACCGGCTAGACCAGCAACTGTCGACGACTGCCTAATCGACGAAATTTAAGGGTGTCATGGAGCCGTTATCCGGCTCCATGACACCCTTTGCGTGTCCGTAAGCATTCCTGTGCATCGAATGGTTACGCGGCTATTTTTACACTCCTCGAGGGGTGGAGACTGGCCGTGCCTGTAACCAAAGGTCCGCGCCGTAGAGCGCAAGCGTGATACAGGTGATCATTTCCCGCCATTCGGAGTAGAACCACGGGCGTATACCTAACGCCTCGTAGTTGATCAGGGTAGTCGCGGCGATTGCTGCGAAGATGGCGACGATGGTAAGCATAATCGGTACACGCAATACGTCTGTTCTTGCTGACCGCTTGAACAGATAACCTAGGGCAGGAATCGTGATGAGGATAATGACCCAGTAATGTAAATAAGTCGGATCGAGTGTGACGAACCCTATTGAGCTGGCGTAAACAACCGCGAGCCATTGGCGGGGAAGAAATACCATCAATTTGCCTAAACGGAGACGCTCCAAAAGCTTCGCCGTGGCGTCTTTGAAAATCGGGGCCACGATAAGTATGACAAATAACCCAACGTGGAACACCGCCATGAATAGATGGGTGTGCAGATTGTGGAAGTTGGTTTCACCCTGAATATTATGCTCCAGGAAGAACTCGTTTGATTCTCTATTGAATATGCGCTGGCCCCATGAGATCTCCTCGCCGGCAATGATGAAGAAACCAAGGCCAACGGCAAGGGCTGTAACGAATGTCAGCCTATCTCCGCGAAGCGACGGGGTGAACGCGGCAAGCATCACGAGCGCTGCTGCTATAAGCGCGGCAGCCGCCGTGACATTCTCGACTATGTAATCCTCCTGCGCCAGATCATCGGCGAGGTAAGGATCGATGAAGAAAAGTGCCGAAATCCCGAGCGAGAGAATTGGAATCAGATAAAGGAAGAGCGTTTCGAGGCGAGAGTGTCTCCTTGTTACTTCGGTTGAACCATGCACCGCGCAAGCGTAACCCACACCAACTCCGATAGCGGGGACCGCAGGTTGAACGGTATGGCTCCGGCGACGCCTCAAGCTCAGGTGCCCGATCGTGGTGTTCGCTCAGTCGTCGACATTCTGACTAAGGATCTCACCAGTCATCGCGTCGACGTGGACCTCAATGCGGGCACCGGAATCAGAGCGTACCTTGGCTTCCCAGATCAGTGCCGAATGCTCGGTCTCCAGCTCCAGATCGGTGAGTGTGCCCGGTACGACCTGCTGGATTTTCGTGATGGCCTCGGTTGCAGAGATCGCGGGGGTCTCTAGATCTTCGTCGGAAAGTCGCTTGGCTTTCTCATCGACAATGTTCCCGGACGCGCGATCGATATAGAGCTTGGAGCCTGAATCGTCGCTCGCGCGCACGATGACCTCCCAAACCCGAGATCCCTGGTAGTTCTCGGTTTCGACCTCGACCACGATTCCCGGGGTCCGTTGTACGGCGATGTTGATGGCGTCCAGTGCTGAGATCGCAGCTGCGGAGGTGGGGCTCGAAGCGGAGGGGCTTTGGTTTGGACTTGAATCTGACGGGCTTTGGGCTGGGCTTGAAGCCATGGGGCTCGGGCCGCTCGGGGTGCTTTCAATCGCTGAAGCACTCGGGCTGTCGGACGACTGAGGAGCGGCACCGCCGCAGGCGCTCATCGTCAGGACTATGGCCGTCACTAGTGCGAGTGCGCCGGTGCTCGTTGCTTTGGGAAGTCGCTTCACGTTGAGGTTCCTTTCAATCCGTACCTCCAGTATCGGATCTGCGCGCCCATAAATCTCTGAGTAGCATCTTTAGACAGACTGGTGACATGACGATTCACGACACGCACCCGTTCCTGCCGGCCCCGGAGCGTCGCGGGCTGGCGCGCAGGCTCCGCGGCCTGCTCCCTGCGCCGGTGAGCATCTGGACCAGCAGCTCGGGGACCGAGCGTGATGGCTGGACCATCTCGTCGATCTTGGTGGCCGACGGGGAGCCGCCGGAACTCGTCGCGCTGGTCGATGAGGACTGCGATTGGTGGGACCTATTTCGTGTGACCCGAGTCGCCACGGTGAATGTTCTTGGTGCCGGTCAGGGGCAGATCTCCGATGCCTTTGCGCGCGTGGCACCATCACCCGGAGGCCCTTTCAGGAGCGGGGAATGGCAGACCTCAAGCCACGGACCGCTGCTGAGGGGCGCTGCCGCATGGGCCGGGGTAAGCCTGCTCACCGAGAAGCCAGAACACAGTGGCTGGGGCCTCCTCGTGCGTGCTGCACTCGACTGGATCAAAATCGACGAAGGGGTTGTTGCCTTGGAGCACCGGAAAGGCCGCTATCGCTGAGCCTGGAGCCGCCGATGGTCCGCGCAGCAGCGGGAAATCGGCGGAACCAGGCTCAGCCTTTGTGCGGCTCAGCGGCTCTCGTGCATCAACCGAACCAGATCGCTTGACAGCGGAGAGGTCATGATGTCGTCCACGAAACCGGGCAACGCGATCCGCCAGTTCGGGTAGGTGTCGACGGTTCCGGGCATATTCGGACGCTCGGCGACCATCGCTGCGTCGTCAATGTTCACCACGATCATGATCGAATCGGCATTCGACAACAGCCGGTAACGCGCCATCACGGCTGCCTTGATATCGTCGGCAGTCATCCCCGCGGGGTCACGCTCAGGATCGATATAAGCCAGCTCCGCCAGTGTGCGGCGGGTGTGCTCGATTTGCGTCCAATCTGCGTTCTTGCCGATTCGTTTCAGATCGGCGACGTCGCTGCCGGTCAGCAGCCCAGCAACGCTCACCTGATCGTGCGTCGAGCTGGTGCCCACACCGAGTATCGGGAAATCGTCGATCGGTGTACGCATCCCTGAGCGGTTACCCAACATGCCGATGTCGGCCATCGTCTCACGCACGCCAGCGGCGACAGTGCCCATATCCTCGCCAACGATCCAGGCATCGGCACGCATGGCCTCGATTCGTAGGATCGCCAGCAGAGCGTCCACAGGATAGTAGACGTAGACGCCGTCGGCGGCGCCGCCGGAGACTGGAACCCAATAGAGACGCCAGAGTTGCATGACGTGGTCCATCCGGAGGCTGCCGGCGTAAGCGAGGGCCGCCTGAACCATCTCGATGAATGGAGCGAAGTCGTCCTGCACCATCGACTGTGGGTTGAACGGCGGCAACCCCCAGCGCTGGCCCTCCGTATTGTGCGAATCCGGCGGTGCGCCGATCTCGAAGTTGAAGTTGAGCAGATCCTGGAAGGCCCAGGCGTCCGCGCTACCTGCGTCGAATCCCACAGCGAGGTCGGCGATAACGTCGACCCCGAAACTGCAGGCCTCCTGATACTGCACCGAGGCCACCCACTGGGCCCAGACGTGGAATCGGACCCGATCAGCGTGTTCACGCGCGAATTCAGTGACACCTGGCGAATCCGGGCGACGCAGTTTTTCGGGCCAGTTACGCCAGTCGCTATTCTTCTGGGTCTCGGCAATCACCGACCAGACGGCGAAGAGCTGCAGCTGCTGACCATGATGGTCGCACCAGACATCGAACTCGACATTGCGCTCGTCCTTGACCTTGTCAAAGATCCGCTCCAGGGCCTCGAGCTTCAGCGCCCAGATCTTGTCGCGATCAATGAGACGTTCGTTGTTGAGAGCACGACCTTTCGCATCCAGATCGGAAAGATCGACCCGCTCGGATCCGAATGCTCGGCCTGGAGCCACGTGCAGCAGGTTGAGGAAGAGCCGGGAGGCCGGCGAATACGGGGAAGGCTGCGGAGAATCAAGCGGCGCGATCGCATGCACAGGCGAGACCTGAACACAGGCAGCGCCCTGCGATGCCGCCAGCCGACAGATCAGCCCGAGGTCGCGGAAATCGCCGATGCCCCAAGACCGGCGGGTGCGAGTGGCATAGAGCTGGATCTGCCAGCCCCAACCTCGCTTGGGGACCTTCAGATGCTCGGGTGCTGCCAGCACGAAGCGGCGCACTCCTTGTCTGGTGTAGAGAATGTGATACCCGGGGACATCGACGATCCCATGCACCTGGATATTGAACCCGTCCTCAAGAATGAGCGTGCCGAACAAATCCGGATGCCACCGCCCCGGGGTGCAGATGATGGGCGCGCCGGTACCGGCTAGATCTCCAGTATCCGGAAAGCTGTCGTCGACCATCTGGAGGGTTTTGGTGGGAGTGTCTACCCATTCACCGGAGGTGCTCTGATAGCCGAAGGAAATACCCAACGGCGCCAGCTTAGCGATGAGTGCTTCGCGGTTCGCGCCGGTGGTGACACCTGTTTCAGTCAATGTGCTCACGATCTCCAGGTCTTTCGCTTGACGGAGGACTGTTGACCATTGTGCCGCGTGATCGGAGGATCCAGCAGCGCACCTCGCCTTGCGGACACTGCGATCCTTAATTTTCCTTAGACTGTGCACATGCCGATGCTCTTCGTCGACCTCGACAACACGATTTCTGATCGCGCGTCCTCATTTCGGCGATGGGCTGCGAACTATCTGACAAATCGCTACGGCAGAGCCGACAACGAGATGATCGAAGCGATGATCATCGCCGACGGTGATGGCTTACTGCCCAAGCCGCAGGCAGCTGCGGGTTTCGCGGCGTTGCTTGGCCTCGACGCATCCGAGCAAGCCGAGATCATTGCAGTCATGCGAGCAGGAACCCTGGACGAGCTGCAACCGACCGCTGGTATTACCGAAGCTTTGGATGCTGCTCGAGCCGCTGGATTCGAACCGTTCATCGTGACGAACGGACGTGTGCCGCAGCAGGAGGCCAAGGTGGCGAAGCTGGGACTGGCCGATCACATCGGCGGCATGGTAATCAGCGAGGCCGTCGGGGTCGCGAAGCCCGACCCTGAGATCTTTCGGATCGCGGCCCGCGCCGCAGGTCACAATCTGGACGATGGCTGGATGATCGGCGACTCTGCGAAAGCAGATATTTGCGGCGCGGTCGCTGCGGGCCTGAACTCGGTCTGGCTTCGCCGAGGACGTGACTACCCGGCTGATCTACCAGAACCCACCTATTCTGCTGATTCGTTCGTGGCAGCAGTCGAGCTGGTCCTGGCCAACGCCTAGCCCCGGACATCTCAGCGGGTGGTGGTTGAGGGCCCAGGCTTCAGCCGACGGGCGCCCGGCGTCTCGCCCAAATCACCAGCAGCAGCGCTGCGGGTATTACCACCGCGACAACGTCAAGCACTGGATTCGCCAAGCGGGCGGCTCGCTGCTGCAACCAAATCTGGGTTTCCAGCGGAACCAACTCTGGTGCGGTGACCAGGCCATTGGTTGTCCAAAAGACAATCCCCACTCCGATGATCAGGAGTCCGGTGATCACACTGGTGGTGTGGAAGCGCCGCCCGAGAAAAGTGAAAGTGCGCCCCCGGAGCATCTGCTGACCGCGGACGCCGAGTCGCTGCCAGATGGCGGCCACGATCAGCAGGGGTAGCACCATGCCGAGCCCGTAAGCAGCCAGGAGTATCGCTGCAGAGATCGTGTCGCCGCGAGTTGCGGCCAACGTGAGCACGGCACCGAGGATCGGGCCGGCGCAGAACCCTGATACCCCGGACGAGGCTCCGAGCAGAAAGGTCTTCGCGATCCCGGTTTTCGAGGCCGCCCGGGTACTCAGGTTGGCGCTCCCGGGCAATAGTCGGCCGGGGTCGAAACCGAATCCCAGTACTTGTGCGATGCCCAGCACGACGAGGACGATGGACGCGACCAACACGATCAGTTGCCGGTGCAGCATGAACAGCGAACCTAGTGCGCCTGCTCCGATACCCAACGGCACCAGAACGGTGAGTAGTCCGAGGTAGAAGATGGCGCTGTGCAATAACAGGCGTGGACCGGTACCAATAGTGGACGCAAAGAAAGCCGGTAGCAGCAGTGCTGCACAGGGGCTGAGCAGTGCGAGGGTGCCGCCCGCAACGGCACTGACCAATCCGATATCCATGAGTCGTGCGGCGGGCGGCTACTTCGTGTTGGCCAGCGCGGCTTGTAAGGTCTGTTCGAAGACGCCCGAGGGCTGAGCCCCCATGATGGGCTGCCCTCCGAGGATGAAAGCCGGAGTGGAGTACGCCCCTAGCGATAGCCCGAGTTGCTGATTGGTATTGATCTGTTCATAGGTCGACTCGGAGTTGAGATCTGCGGTGAACTGCTCGGCGTCGAGGCCCAGCTCCGTGGCCAAGCTGATCAGTGCTTCGTTGCTCAGCCCGGTCTCGTTGAGCGTGTGACCATCGGGGAACAGAGCGTTGTGATATTCCCAGAACTTGCCCTGCAGAGCGGCCGCATAGGAGGCGCGCGACGCTCGCGCGGAGTCGGCTCCGAAGACGTTGACATCGCGCCATTCGATTCTCAGATCGCCGGATTCGGCATGGGCCATCATCAACGGCAGAGTCTCCTCATTCCATTGAGCGCAGTAGGGGCACTGGTAATCGGAAAAGACCACCAGCCCGACTGGGGCGTCCACCGGGCCGGCAGCCATCAGATCTGCCTCGTTGCGCAGCTCGACCGTCGTCAAGTCGATCTCGGCGCTCGATGTGGCCTGTGCGGGATCGGCTTCGGGGTTTCCACTACCGATCCCGATGACGATGAGAATGAGTAGGCCTGCCAAGACGATGATTGTTGCTGGTACTGCCCAGGTGAACCTGGCGCGGGTGGGCTGCTTGGTGGGCACCGACACTCTCCTCCGGATCGGAACGTCTGCCGTCTGCTCGGCTTCGCTCAGATGATCAACGTGCCCGATCTTACGGTGACAGCTCAACCGGGCTAGCCGCTGATCGGAGGACGATCACGCAACGACCGTTCGTGGTCTTATGCGGCCTCGTCCCCTGCGTGCTCGATGACCTTCCCGACGGTGACCTGTCGATACGCGGCGATTACCTGTTCGACGCTAGGCGCTATTCGCTTCACCTTGGGCTGCCCGACCTGTTCGCCCCGACGGGCTTTGCGCAGGTGACGTTTCACGGTCGACAGCGAGCAGCCCAGCTGCTGAGCGATGGAGTCCAGTGAGGCTGTGGGGTCGCAGCGACGGAGCCGCAGCACCTCGTCGTGATTGACCTGGCGCGAAGGTGTGGCCCCGGCGAAGCCATCGAAGTTCTCCGGATCGACGTGGATACCGAGGATCCTTCGCATCTCCTGGCGCTGCCGCGCCGTTGTGCCGGCGCAGTATCCGGCGACATCGTGTTCGATGACTGCTCGGTAGAGACAGTCGATCAACAACGGGCAGCCAAGGCAGAGACCCTCGGCTTTGCGCATCAGGGCGGCTTGGTTGCGGCGCTCGGCAGCAGTCTGTGCTGTGCTGGGATCTTCAAGCAGTGGGTTCTGGAAGAGATCGTCATTCTCGGCACAGGGGAGCAGCCGGTCGAGGGTATCGGTGGTCATCATCTGGGCCCTCTCAGTCACCGCGCCGGTTGGGGAGTACCAGCGGTTCACGGTGTAATCAGGCTTCCAGGAAAGCGCGATCGGTTGACAGGGTGCAGCTACTGGTTTTCGGCCTGGGACCGGATACTCAGGCGCCGCTGAGTACAACTACTCAGCGGCGAGTAGTTGTGCGGAGTTCTCAGTGAGGAGATCGTGCTGCTTCAGCAGACACTGAAATCTTACAGCAGCAGCGGGTCAGCTAGTGGGATTGCATTAGCGTGCAATGCGGACGCGGTCGCTGACCGACCCGAGAATCTCATCGACAGGCTCGTGAATGACGAGGTCTGCACGAGAATCCATCGGGGTGGCCGAGAGATTGATCAGCGCCAGCCGCCGTCCGGGATAGTACTGCAGTAGTCCTGCCGCCGGGTAGACGTTGAGCGAGGTGCCACCAACGATAAGAAGATCTGCATGTTGGATCGCCTCGATCGAGGCGTCCACGGTCGCGGTATCGAGTCCTTCGCCATAGAGCACGACATCGGGCCGGATGATCGCGCCGCAATCGGGGCATCTAGGTACAACGGGTTCGTCGGGGATCTCGTTCAGACTGAACTCGTGATGGGCGCGCCCCATGCAGAAGTTACGCTCGACAGAGCCGTGCAGTTCAAAGACCGTCTTCGAACCAGCCGCCTGATGCAGACCGTCGATGTTCTGTGTGATGACCGCCGCCAGATGTCCGGACGATTCGAGTTCGGCCAATGCGATATGTGCCCGGTTGGGCTTGGCCTCGGGATGCACGAGATTTGTGCGGTGGAAAGCGAAGAATTCGTCGGGCTCGTCCATCAAACAGTCGTGGCTCAGCAGGTATTCGGGCGGACGTCCGGTTGCCTGCTGGGCGGCGTAGAGGCCTGCCGCAGAACGAAAATCGGGGATACCGGAGGCCGTGGAGACCCCCGCGCCGCCGAAGAAGACGGCTGAGCTGGATTCGGCCATCCAATCGGTGAGGATGCTGATCGGGTCGTAGTTGCGGGTACTCACACCAAGCAATCTAGTAGCCGTGTGATGAAGCCGGTGCTCGGGTCAGGTTCGATCGGTAGCAACAGTTCAATCCCGGCTGCCCTCGTGCGGAGCAGGCTTGGCAAGTGGCGCAACAACGGTGCGTGGGTGCTGCGAGCAGGATAAGTTTAGGTGCGAACAATTCGTCTTGCCGCCAGCGCTACCAGGGACGTCCTGACGCCGCGGCGTCTGAGCTTTCGGAGGATCAATGAGCAAACCTGAACTCCTGCAGATCGGCCCCTATCCCGAATGGGATCAAGTGCCCTTGGAAGAGGCATTCGTGGTGCACAAGTATTTCGAGGCTGACGACAAGGCTGCGCTGCTGGCTGAGGTCGGCCCGAATATTCGTGCCATCGCAACCCGCGGCGAACTCGGTGCCGATGCGGAGTTGATCGCGGCACTGCCCAATTTGGAGATCATCTCTATCTACGGGGTTGGGTTCGATGCGGTCGATCTGGACGCCGCTCGGGCCCGCGGTATCCGGGTCACCAATACCCCCGGTGTCCTCACCGAAGATGTGGCCGATCTCGGGGTGGCCATGGCGCTCGCGGTGTCGCGCGGTGTCGTCGGCGGCGAGGCTTGGGCTCGCAGCGGCAACTGGGCCAAGCACGGTCTCTATCCGCTACAGCGTAAAGTCACCGGCAAAAAGGCCGGCGTCCTGGGTCTTGGACGTATCGGGTTTGAGGTCGCCAAGCGACTGGCGGCCTTCGATATGGACATCGCCTACAGTGACGTCTCCGCCAAGGATTACGCGCCGGATTGGGAGTTCGTGGCCGATCCGGTGGCATTGGCCGAGCGCTCCGACATCTTCTTCGTGACGCTGGCCGCTTCGGCGGAAACCCATCACATCGTGAATCAGGAAGTCATCGAGGCTGTCGGGCCGGAAGGCATCCTGATCAACGTTTCGCGTGCGTCCAATGTGGACGAGGAAGCGCTGCTGGATGCACTCGAGTCGGGTGCTCTTGGTGCTGCGGGCCTGGATGTTTTCGACGGTGAGCCGAACATCAACCCGCGTTTCGTTGTTTTGGAGAACGTGCTGCTGCAACCTCACCAGGCATCCGGCACTGTTGAGACCCGCAAGGCCATGGGGCAGCTGATGCGTGACAACCTGACCGCTTATTTCGCCGGTGAAGAACTGCCCGCAGCTGTCGTCTGATCCGCTTTCAGCGGCGCGTGCCGATCCTCGCGTGCGGATTGTGTAGGGCCGCCGCCCATGACGGGCGCTAAATCTACACAATCCGCCAGAGAGGGCAGACCTCGGGCCGCCACCGCGGGAGGGAGTGGACCGCCGGAGGGGATGGACCCCGGCAGGGACAGATCTAGTCGACGCCGAACTCGATCGCAGCGCGGTCGAGCGCGGCCTCTTCGGGAGAGCTCGGGCGTGATCCGGCGATCTGGCGCGCGGCTCCGGGCTCGAGTTGTCCGATCAGCTCCTGGGTGTCGCCGCCCACCAGCTGGCCCTGCTGCACGTATTGTTCCAGCTTGGTGCGTGAATCGCCGATGTCGAGGTTGCGCATGGTCAACTGACCGATCCGGTCAAGGGGGCCGAAGGCCGCATCCTCGACGCGCTCCATCGACAGCCGCTCCGGCTGGTAGCTGAGATTCGGGCCGGCGGTCGAAAGAATCGTGTAGTCGTCGCCGCGACGCAGCCGAAGGGTGACCTCGCCGGTAACCACGGACGCAACCCAGCGCTGTAACGATTCGCGGATCATCAACGACTGCGGGTCGAACCAGCGGCCCTCATACAACAGCCGCCCAAGACGGCGTCCCTCGGCATGGTAGTTCGCGAGCGTGTCTTCGTTGTGAATGGCATTCAGCAACCGCTCATAGCAGGCGTAGAGCAGAGCCATCCCGGGCGCCTCGTAGATGCCGCGGCTCTTGGCCTCGATGATGCGATTTTCGATCTGATCACTCATGCCCAGACCATGGCGGCCGCCGATCTCGTTGGCCTTCATGACCAGTGCGACGCGATCGTTGAAACGCTCACCGTTGATGGCGATGGGGTAACCCTGTTCGAAGGTTATGGTGACGACCTCGGGCTCGATCTCCACCGACGGATCCCAGAACTTCGCGCCCATGATCGGCTCAACCGCTTCGAGGGAGACATCCAAGCTCTCAAGAGTCTTTGCCTCATGGGTGGCGCCCCAAATATTGGCATCGGTCGAGTAGGCCTTCTCCTTGGAGTCGCGGTAGGGCAGATTACGTTCGGTTAGCCATTGGCTCATCTCGTCGCGCCCACCGAGTTCGGCAACGAAGTCGGCGTCCAACCAGGGTTTGTAGATGCGCAGCTGCGGGTTGGCCATCAGGCCGTAGCGGTAGAAGCGCTCGATGTCATTACCCTTGTAGGTCGAGCCATCGCCCCAGATCGAGACCTCGTCCTGGGCCATCGCCTGCACGAGCATCGTGCCGGTGACCGCGCGACCGATCGGAGTGGTGTTGAAATACGGTTTGCCGGCCGAAGTGATGTGGAATGCGCCGCACTGCAGTGCGACCAGGCCCTGCTCGACCAAGGATTCTCGGCAGTCGACCAGGCGTGAGATTTCAGAGCCATATGCCAAAGCCCGGCCCGGTACCGAATCGATATCGGGTTCGTCGTATTGGCCGATGTCCGCGGTATAGGTACATGGGATCGCGCCCTTCTCGCGCATCCACGCCACCGCAACCGAGGTATCGAGGCCGCCCGAGAAAGCGATGCCGACGCGCTCGCCGGCCGGAAGTGAAGTCAGAACCTTGGACACGAGGACAAGCTTAACTGAGAGTTATGCCATTGTGAAACCACGATCTCGCGGGATATCTCAGATGACTATTCGTGCAAACGCATAGTTATGCCGAATGGGACGCGGAAAACGTGCCTGCCAGGATGCCTTCGATAGCCGGATCAGAGCGTCAGGATTACCTTGCCGATCACTGCGCCAGCAGCGAGTAAGCGATGGGCTTCTGAAGCATCCTGGATCTCGACGCGCGTCTCGGGCGCGAGTTTGATCTCCCCCGATTCGATCAGCGGCCAGACGCGCTCGGCGACCTGCTGGCAGATCGCGGCTTTCTGGGTGGCTGGTCGACCGCGCAGGCTGGTGGCGGTTACCGTGCCACGCTTGTTGAGCAGCTTGGCGATGTTCAGTTCGGCTTTGGTGCCCTTCTGCATGCCGATGATCACGAGTCGGCCGTCGTCGCGCAGCGCCGAGATATTGTCGTCCAGATACTTCGCGCCGATGATATCCAGAATGACGTCCACGCCACGATCGGATGTGGCTATCAGTAGCTGGGTGAGCCAATCATCGGAATAGTCGATGACGATCTCAGCGCCCAACCGGCGGCAGTGGTCGAGTTTGGCCGCCGACGCGGTCGTCGCGACATGGGCGCCGAGCGCCCGTGCATACGGAATGGCGAAGCTGCCGATGCCACCGGCGCCGCCGTGCACCAAGAACCACTCGCCACGGGCTAGATGAACGCGGTCGAGATTCGACATGACGGTCGCTGCAACCTCGATGATGCCGGCTGCACTGACCAGATCGACCCCGTTGGGTGGACGTATCACTTGACCGGCGGGCGCGATGACCTTTTCGGCATAGCCACCGCCATCGAGTAATGCGACGGCCTTCTCACCGATTTGCCAGCCCTCGACGCCTTCTCCGATCTCATCGATGATTCCGGAGCATTCGAGCCCCAGGATCTCGGATGCTCCGGCCGGCGGTGGATAGTAGCCCTGCCGTTGCAGCAGGTCGGCTCGATTGACACCGATGGCGGTCGTGCGGATGCGCAACTCGCCGGGCCCAGGTTGTGGATCGGGAACTTCGGACCAGTGCAGTTTCTCTGGTCCGCCGAAACCATCGAGTGTGATCGCATGCATGTCTCCAGCCTGCCATCTAAGCTCGGGTGCGTGGTGGGCTACGATAGTTTTTGCCTCGGGCGAGATCGCATAGTGGACGAGTGCAGCCGCCTTGAAAGCGGCCGAGGGAAACCTCCGTGGGTTCGAATCCCACTCTCGCCGCCCTGTGCAGGGAAATGGTGTACCGCGGAAGGAGCGCGCCTCAGTGAATGAAGCCAACTCTGGCGGCGGTCAGATACGCCAGTATGCCCTGCGTCCGAAGAATCCGGTGCGTGCCTGGGTTTTGGCTGCCGCCGGACTGATCATCGGCATAGCAACGTTGTCGCTGGGGCTGAGTGGTGAGACCACCAATGTCGTGTTGGTGGTAGTGGGCGTGGTCTTGACAGCTTTCGGCTTGATCCTCGGTATCGCAGCACTGGCCTTTATCTCGAATCGGACTCTTTACGTCGTGCTGAGTCCCGAAGGATTCGAGGTGAGCGGCCCCGGCTATCACAAATCCGGATCCTGGATTGATGTCGACGCGGTCTCGGCTACGCCCGATGGTGCCAGATTGGTGATCGGCAGCGGTCATATCGAGCGTACTTTTATTCAGGCACCCGGCGGTGTCGCGAATGACCAGATGAAAGCTCTCACCGAGGACATCGCAGCTCGGTTACGCGCTCTTGAGAGCGAGTGAGGGGTTGACGTCCTAGACGCGAGCGTCAGCGGTTGGTCTGCGCGGGCTGGGATGCCGGAGGCGTATACCGTGGGACGCTGTCCGGAATGTACCAGTCGCCCTCAGGTTCCTGATGGTAGTAGGCGCACGCATCGGTAATGTTCTCGGCTTCACCGGGGCCGGCAACCTCTGGTTCCGCCTGATCAACGGCGTCTGGCTCCGCGGTCGAAGCGGATGCCTCGGGGGCTGCGGGCTCCGGGTTCACTGGCTGAGGTGCGTCCTTCGCTTCGGCCTGTTCCTGAGTTTCGGCGATCGCGCTGGCAATATCAGCCTTGATCTGGTCGAAGTCGGGATAAGAGGAGTCGTAGCCGTTCACTCCGTGCACGAAGGAGATTCGATTCACGATGCCTTCACGCTGCACGCGTCCGGCGAGGTCGACAATCGCCGAGAGATGCTCCTGCGGAATATCGGTAGAGATCATGTCGCCTGCGGCCTGCGCGATGTCCTCATAGCGGGTGAGCATCGTCCCGGGGTCTGCTTGGTCGATGACCGCGTTGATCAGGCAGGATTGGCGCTGCATGCGTCCGAAGTCGCCACCGGGAGAGTTGCAGCGGCTGCGGGCGTACCACATGGCTTCCTCGCCGTCGAGATGCCGATCTGGCCCCTCGGGGATCCAACCGATCTCGCCGCAGTTGCCATCGGAGGTGCTGCCGCCCATTGCGATCGGGAAGTTCACGTTGACTGTGACGCCGCCCATTGCATCGATGAGATTCACCAGCCCATCGATATTGACCATCACGAAGTAGTCGACTTTTTGTCCGGTGACGCCTTCAAAGGCCCATTTCAGTGCGTCAGCGCCTGGGTAGTCGGTCTCTTGGAAGAGGTCCGGATACATCGCGGGGGCGTCTTCCCAGACCGAGCTGAGGAAAGAATCGCTGCCATCGGTGAAGCCGTAAGGAAAAACCGAAGCCAGCGGAGAATTGGGCGCGAAGATCGGGTTCTGCATATTGCGGGGCAGCTGAACGATCAGGGTCGCTCCGGTCTTGGGATCGATGGACGCCATCATCATGGTGTCGGTTCGGTTACCGAGTTCGGCTTCGCGGCCTTGGCCCGAGTCGCCTCCGGCCAGCAGGATATTGACCCGTTCCATGCCGGCCCAGGGATCCTTCTTCTCCAGTGTGGGACGTGTCTGGGACTGGGATTTCACTTCCGATCCGAAAACGTTGCTCGACAACTTCGCGGTCTCGAATGAATAGGATGAGGCAACCGACAGCGGCGCGCTGACAACAAAAGTGAGTAGTCCAACCACCACACCACCGGCGGTGCGCTGCCCACTGGTCAGTCGGCGAGGACGCGAAATCAAATAAGTACCGATGATCACCAACACCCAGATCGCTGCGATGACGATCAGGCTGATCGCGATCACGCGCATCCAGCCACTTTGTAAAGCGCTACCCGCGGTGATCAGGGGATTTCGTAGCACGATCAGACCGACCACAACGGCACTAACCAGGATCAGGCTCAAGAGCAAGAGTCCGAGCCGGTGCAAGCGGGTGCCGAGCATGCCCAAGCCGGGCAGAATCGTGCTGCCCAGCGTCCGCACGATAGCGCCCCGGAACCTGTGATCAGGCGGTGGGGTCTCGGATGGCGGTGCTGAAGACGTTGGTGGCGGTGGTGGTGTCTGCGCGCGAGTGGCGCCGAATGTGCCGCCGGCACGCTTTGGGGGAGCCAGCGAGGTATCAGCGGTCTCGCCGACGCTGGCAGTGAACGCAGCAGCGCCGTACCTTGGGGTTGCCGAATCGGAGGAAGAGGACAAAGCGCGCCGTGCGCCGCGGCGGGAGCTCTCGGAGACTGATTCGGTAGCCCGGTCTGGGGCTACTTCTCGTGGTTCCTCGGAGTATCCGCGCCGTGCAGGGGGCGCCTGTCGGCCGTCGTCACTCGGCAGCGGCAAGATCAGACTTCCCTTCGTACGGAGAATTCGTAGTTGACACCTTATCGAAGCATAATTCGTAGCCGAGGCTGGGGCATCTGACTTGAGTCCGAAATGTCGGGTTGATTTCTACCCGTGCGGGCCTTCTCCTGTGTGGTTCGAAGCTGCGTCGCGCGCCGAGATCTGAGAATGGCGCTTTGCGGAAGTGCCAAGTTCTCGCTAGCCTTGGACAGTCGTCTGGAAGGAGTAGTTGCATCCGGACGCATGGAGGTGTCGCCTAGTCCGGTCTATGGCGCCCGCCTGCTAAGCGGGTTTGGGGCTCAACCCCATCGCGGGTTCAAATCCCGCCACCTCCGCCGGAGTCTGAACGGCTGACGTTTTGGTGATTCGTAGGTGGTGCGCTAGAGTAACCAATCGCGCAAGCGATCAGCGCTCGTAGCTTAACGGATAGAGCATCTGACTACGGATCAGAAGGTTGGGGGTTCGAATCCCTCCGAGCGCGCCAGCGTGAAAGCCCTGTGACATCGACAAATGCCGCAGGGTTTCGTTGTACGTGGAGCCTTGTGCGATGAGATCAGCCGATATCCGCCAATGACTCCAGCACTCTCCGGGCCTCAATCATTGCGGGGCCATACCAAAACAGCGCCCGTCCGGACACCGGGATCGTCCGGACCCCGGGGAATGCCTCCGGGCCATCGTGTGGCCCGAATGCATATGGTTCATCGGGCAACAGGATGGCGTCCAGCTCGCCGCTAGCCGCCATCAGCTCGGCCACCTCGGCGTGGGGGTAACGGGCGCCCAGAGCAGCAGCAGCGTTCGTCCAACCCAGCCGCTCGATGAGATCTGCTGCATAAGTTTGTGAACCGACCCAGATCCAGGGATCTCGCCAGATCGGTACGGCGACTCGCAGTCTCGGGCAGCCGCCCGGGGCATCCCAGATCTCACCGGCCCGCTGCAGCCATGCCGGCATCTTGTCGAGGCCGAAGGCCTGATCGAACAACCGTGCCATGGAGGTGAGGGCCTCAGCGACGCTGTCGATCTTCGTCACCCAAACAGCGATCCCGCTTGCCCTCAGTCGCTCAACGTCGATCCTGCGATTCTCTTCCTCATTGGCGACCACAAGGTCGGGTTTCAGCGCCGCGATCTTGGCACGATCAGGATTCTTCGTGCCGCGCACGCGTTCGACCGCCAATCCGGCCGGATGGGTGCACCACTGCGTTGCCCCAACCAAGATGCCGGGAACAGTCTCGGCGATCGCCTCGGTAAGGGAGGGCACCAGGCTGACCACTCGGCGTGGTGGGTGGTCGAGGCTGACCGTGGCTCCGAGATCGTCAATCATGGTTCTCAAGGTTCAGCGCTTCGAGTGTTCTGGTAACAGATCTGGACGGTGAGCTGCAAGCGCCCGGGCATTCCAGAAGCCTTCGAGTAGCTCGGGAGTGAGACCGAGCCAGTTGATGAGCTTTGTGAAGGACTTGCTCGTAAGGAAGGCGCCGGAGACTTCTTCTACTCGATTGTCGAACTTCAAGACTGCGACCGAGTAGCTGATACCCCACGATTTGCGGTTGTAAACCACGACTTTCTGGATCCCGGTGAGGTTGAGTTTGCGCACGCCGACACGCAGCTGGTCCGCCTGTCCACGGACGAATCCGCTGAGTGGTTGAAGCATGATGAAGATGCCTGCGATCGCCCAGACCAGGGCGGTCCACCCGTCGTCGCGCGATAACCAACTCAGGCAGCACAGCGCTATCCCGCCGATGAGCAGCGCCAGCGAGCTCGGCGGAGCCGGGAGAAGGAGGAGTTTCGGTCTAGGAGTGCGCTCACGCTTTCTGGCCATGTACTTTCATGCTTTCCTGTCGAGGGGCACGGGTATTGCGCGCCAGGTCAAACCTATCCAGCGTGTACGCCAGGGGACGCCCAGCAGCGGGAAACCGGCGGATTCAGGCCTGACGTTCCTCAGCACCGCCGCAGCACCTCAGCACGGCAGGCGGCGAGCAGCGGTGCAGGATCGGCGTGCCTGCCGGTCATCAACCGGATCTGATCGATTGCCTGGCTGACCAGCAAATCGAGACCGTCCAAGGAGGTGACACCCGCTGCGCGGGCGGCTCGGTCGAAGGCTGACGGGTAGTTGTTGTAGACGACCTCGAACACGGTTTGTGTTTGCGCAACGAACCTGGCCGCAAGATCGTCGGAGAGTTCGACCGGCACCGTCGAGACCAAGAGATCGGCGCGTTCGCCCCAGGTCGCCGGGAGTTCGGCAGGTTCACCGTAGGGCTGCACCGAGAACTCGATACCGGCCATGGCGGCGACATCGTCCAGGCTCGCATGCGCACGCTCGGTGCTGCGCGCGCAAACCACAGCCTGCCGAACGCCCAGCTTTCCCAACGCCCAGAACGCGCTGCGTGCTGTTGCTCCGTTCCCGATCAACACGGCGGTCGAGGCCGAGTGCACGCCAACACGGGTGAGAGCGGCGAGCAGTCCGGTGACATCGGTGTTAAAAATCAGGTTCGGGGCACCACCTGACCCGAAGATGATGGTGTTGCCTGAACGTAGGGCTTCAGCAATAGGGTCAGGGGATCCGTAAGACAGAAGGGCCTGCTTGTTGGGAGCGGTCACCGATAGTCCCACCCACTCGGGCCCCAATCCTGCGATGAAATCGCCGAGTGCCTCCGGAGTCACATCGAACGCGTCGTAGCTGAACTGATCGGCGATACCCAGTTCGGTGTAGGCAGTGCGATGCAGTAACGGTGACAGCGAATGTGCGATCGGACTGCCGATCACGGCGCATCGGCGCATAAGTGACTCCTCGTCCGCAGGAAGGCAGGCCGCGCCATTTATGGGACCTGCAGTTTCACGCTACCCGAGCCCGAGATCGGGCCGCTACCGTAGTGGACATGCGCGAACCTCCTGGGCGTGGTCGGTGGCTCAACCCGGCCGGAGCGCCGACGCTGGGTGAACAACGATGACCCAGATCTGGGGCCTCGTCGCCGGAGTGCTGCTCACCTTCGGCACCGGGATCTTCGTAGCTTCGGAGTTCGCCTTGGTCAACTTGGATCGCGCAGATCTTGAGCAGCGCAGAGCACGTGGCGAACCACGGCTCGGGTTGACGATCGAGGCGCTGAAGGTCACCTCGACGCAGCTCTCATCGGCGCAGCTGGGTATCACGTTGACGACCCTGCTCGCAGGATATGCTTTCGAACCGGCAATTAGCTCGTTGCTGGTGACCCCGCTGGCGGCCATTGGTCTGCCGCCGGCCTGGAATTCATGGGTCGGTTCGTTCTTGGCGGTCTTCCTGGCGACGTTGTTCTCGATGATCTTCGGTGAACTGGTCCCGAAGAACTTCGCATTGGCCGTGCCGTTACGCACCGCGAAACTCGTCATCGGCTTTCAAACGGCCTTCACATTCGTCTTCAAACCGGTGGTACTGCTGCTCAACGGTTTCTCGAACCGAGTCGTCCGAGCCTTCGGTGTCGAGCCGCGCGAAGAGCTTTCTGGTGCACGCACCGCGGAGGAACTCAGCTTTCTGATCCGTCGCTCGGCGCTTGAGGGAACACTTGACCCCCGCGATGCGGAAATGCTCAATCACACGCTCGTCTTCCCTAGCCGCACGGTTAACGAGGTGATGACTCCGCGCGTGGCGATGACTTCGGTGCCAGCGGAAGCGACGGCTGCAGACGTGATCGCGCTAGCCGTGGCCACCGGTCACTCGCGATTCCCGGTGCTGGGTGACAACGTCGATGATCTGTTGGGGATCGTCCATCTCAAGTCTGCCTATGCCCTCGATTTCGACGACCGGAGTGACGTCTGCGTGCGGGATCTGATGGTCGAGCCGGTCTGGATTCCTGACACGATCGGGGTACGGCTGGCCCTCGATCTGTTGCGCAGTAGCGGTTATCAGCTGGCAGTTGTGCTGGACGAATACGGTGGCACCGCCGGCATCGTGACCCTAGAAGATGTGGTCGAGGAGATCCTCGGCGAGGTCAGTGATGAACATGATCCCCAGTCGGACGATATCCGCGTTGAAGCCAACTCGATCGTCTTCTCCGCGGCATTGCGTCCGGACGAGTTATGGGAGCGCGCGTCCATCGAGGTTCCCGACGACAGTGCTTACGAGACCGTCGCGGGGTTCGTCTTGGATCGGCTCGGCCACATCCCCGAACTCGGCGAGGAAGTCGAGGTCGCGCACGGTCGCCTGCAGGTCGAAAGACTCCGCGGGGTCCGCATCGCTGAATTGCGATATCTCCCAACCGATCCCGACGGCGATCCAGCGTTGAGACGCCTGAGGGTCGAGCGACAGGAGGCTCGCGCCGATGAATGAATACCTGCCCGGGTTGGTCTCCTTGGTCGTGCTGTTGGCTGTTAATGCCTTCTTCGTCGGCGCAGAATTTGCCGTGATCTCGGCGCGCCGCTCCCAGATCGAGCCCCGGGCTGCTGCAGGCGACAAGGCAGCGAAGACGACCCTGTGGGCGATGGGACACGCCACCAGCATGTTGGCGGCCACCCAACTCGGCATCACGATCTGTTCGCTGGTGATTCTCAATGTCTCCGAACCAGCGATCCATCACCTGGTGGTCGCCGCGCTCGGCTGGACTGAGCTGAGCCCCCGGATGGTGACCGGTATCGGTTTCGCGGTCGCGTTGGTGCTGGTCACCTTCTTGCACGTCATCTTCGGCGAGATGGTTCCGAAGAATCTGGCATTCTCGATGCCAGATCGTGCAGCGTTGATACTCGTGCCGCCGCTGGTTGCCGTCTCGCGGATCGTCACACCGCTTATCGCTGTACTGAACTGGACGGCGAACCATTTCGTGAAGCTCTTCGGAATCGAGCCGAAAGACGAAGCTGAAAGTGCATTCACTCTCGACCAGGTCGCTGTCATCGTCGACGAATCGACGCGCGAAGGCACCCTCGTGGACGAAGGCGGCACATTGTCCGCAGCGCTGGAGTTCACCGCGAAACAGGTGGACGCGATCACCGTCCCGTTGGGTGAATTGGTCCGTCTACCGGCCAAACCCACACCGCGCGACGTCCGCAGAGTCGTCGCCGAAAGCGGTTATTCCCGCTACCTCGTCGAGGACGAAGGCGATTCACCGACGCGCTATCTGCATATCAAGGATGTGATAGATCTCGCCGCGGGTGCCGTACTCGATGAACCGGTCCCGCTCGAGAGGTTCCGCGAGCTCCCGGTGGTCGAGTTCGGTGCGGATCTAGATGATGCATTTGCCATCGTCCGCGCCCAGCACGCGCATCTCGCGCGGGTGCGCGCGACAGACGGTACGACCATCGGTGTGCTCTTCTTGGAAGACCTGATCGAAGAACTCGTGGGCGAGGTTGAGGACGCAACCAGCAGGTGAAGCTGTGCGCTAGTTTGGCGCTATGCCGGACAACCCGTTCAACCCCGACCTATGGACCACGATCCCCGGGTTCAATTTCAGCGACATCACCTATCACCGCGCAAAGGATGTTCCCGCGGTGCGAATTGCTTTCGATCGTCCGGAGGTGCGCAATGCTTTTCGTCCACAGACCGTGGACGAATTGTTACTTGCCTTCGAAGATGCCCGCCAATCGGCGGAGATCGGCTGCGTGCTGCTCACCGGGAACGGGCCGAGCCCCAAAGACGGCGGCTGGGCATTCTGTAGTGGTGGTGACCAGCGCATCCGCGGTAAGGCCGGCTACCAGTACGCCGACGGCGAGGATGCCAGCAGCATCGACAAGGCTCGGGCCGGCAGGCTGCACATCCTCGAGGTACAACGGCTGATCCGGTTCATGCCGAAACCGGTGATCGCGCTGGTCAACGGGTGGGCTGCGGGTGGCGGTCATAGCCTGCATGTGGTCTGTGATCTGAGCCTGGCATCCAACGAACACGCGAAGTTCAAACAGACCGACGCAGACGTGGCATCCTTCGACGGCGGCTACGGGTCGGCTTATCTGGCCCGTCAAGTCGGCCAGAAATTTGCTCGGGAGATCTTCTTCCTAGCCGACACCTATTCAGCCGAGGATGCCCATCGGATGGGCATGGTGAATAAGGTCGTCCCGCATGCTCAACTCGAGGACGAAGGTCTGGCGTGGGCGGCGAAGATCTGTGGCAAGTCACCGACCGCACAGCGCATGCTCAAGTACGCCTTCAACCTGGTCGACGATGGATTGATGGGCCAGCAACTTTTTGCAGGAGAGGCCACCAGGCTCGCTTACATGAGCGATGAGGCTGTGGAGGGTCGAGATTCGTTCCTGAATAAGCGTCCGCCGGACTGGGCCGATTACCCCTACTACTACTGAGTGAACGTGCATGGATCGGTGGACGATGCGTGATGGCAGAATGGACCCATGGTTGAGCTGGACGACGGAGGCACCCTTGATGGTGACATCGCTCGTCGTGCCTCCCAGATCCTGGAAGTAGCCCAGGATTTCGCAGACCAAGTGCGCCGAGAGGCTGATCAGTACGCGATCCAGAAGAAGCAGGATGCCGATGCGGCAAATGTCGATATCGAGCGTATGCACGCTGATATCGCGCGCCGACATCAGCACGTCGCTGACCTGAACCAAGAGGCGGAGCGCGTCTTGGATCAGGCCCGCGTCGACGCAGATGCCCGCCTGGATGAGGCGCTCCTCCAGGCGCACGAGATCACGGCGACAGCTGAACAGCAGGCGAATGTAGCGCTGGCCGAGGCGCTGGCCGAGGCGGACCAGATTGCTGCTGCTGCTCGCGACAAGGCCGCTCGTCTGATCGCGCAGACC
This sequence comes from Propionibacterium sp., assembly GCA_022837595.1. Taxonomy (GTDB): domain Bacteria; phylum Actinomycetota; class Actinomycetes; order Propionibacteriales; family Propionibacteriaceae; genus Brooklawnia. The sequence goes on along the minus strand of JALHFX010000003.1, from coordinate 4,550 downwards.
GAAGCTGACGCAGCGCGGGTACGTGAACAGAGCGAGAACGAACTCGCAGCAGCTCGCGCGTCGATCGCGGCGGACATTCAGGAGTCGAGCGAGCGGCTGGCTATCGAGCAAGCGGAGTCTGAGGACCGTTGGCGAATCACCCTTGCCGATGCGCGGGAGCAAGCTGAGCACATTATCGCCGAGGCTCAGCAGGAAGCTCACCAGACCAGCGAGCAGGCTGCTCAGGAGCTGGCCGAGGCCAAGGCGGCGGCTGCAGCCCTCGTCGAAGCTGGTCAGGCAGATTCCGACCAGCGCCGCGCGGAAGCCCAGGCCGAGTACGAGCGGCTAACCGACGAAGCCCAGCAGCAACTCGACTGGACGAATCAGGCTATTGGTGAGCTGCTGGCCGGTGCGAAGGCGGAAGCCGAACAGACCAGTGAGCAAACCCGAATTGCGGCGGCAGCTCACCGCAAGCGGGTCCATCAACAGTTGCAGGTTCTGATCGCCCGCCAGACGCACAGCGCGCGAACCGTGATCAGAGATGCTCAGGCACGTAGCGATGAGCTGCAGTCCCAGGCCGAAGCCACCTTGCGGGCGGCTCGTGCGGATGCCGCCCGCACGCTGGCAGATGCCGAAGAAGCAGCCAAGGACCGTGTCGAGGCAGCCGCCCGCGAAGCCGAAGGCCTGGTGGCTCGGGCGTCCGCTCAGAAAGCCGAGGCTGACGCCAGCGCTCGGCGGATCCGCGAGCGCGTGAATGCGGACCTAACCAAGCTGCGTCAGGAGACCTTCGAACAGACCAGCCAGACCCGGGCCGAGGCGGTTCAACTACTGCGCGAGGCTCGTAATGACGCCGATCGGGTACGCCGTGAAGCCGATGAGATGCTGTGGAAGGCCCGCGCCGAGGTCTCCCGGCTGGCTGCACGACGCGATAATATCGCCGCCGAACTGGGTCATCTGTCAGGAGTGATCGAGGCCCTCGCTGTTCCAGTACCGACCGTCCATGACCATGAGCCCGCGAACCGGGGCAACGCTGATAGCCAAGGAGAATAGAGATGCCGGAGGCCGCATTCCGTATCGTCCGCAAGGGGTACGAACCCAGCGAGGTTGATCGCAGGGTCACGCAGCTGAGCGCGGGCATCAAGCAACTGCAGTCGGACCTCAGTCGTGCGCACGACGAAAATGCCGTTCAGGCGGTGGAGAATGCGAAACTGCGCCAGACCAACGACGATCTCACCGCGCGCATCGAGATGCTTGAGCAAGCGGTGCAGGAGGCACGCGACGAGCGGGACAAAGGGGTGCCGCCGAGTTTTGCAAACCTGGGAACCCGCATCGGTCAACTCCTGACGCTGGCTCAGGAAGAAGCCGATGAGCTGCGCAGCAACGCCAAGACTGAGGCTGAGCAGTTGCTCAACGATGCCAAGCGGCAGACCGTCGAACTGGTGTCGAACGCGGAACGTGAGGCAGCCGAATTGCATTCGCTTGCCGAAGCAGAGGCCGCCCGGGCGGTGGAAGACGCTAAGCAGCAGGCCGACCATTTACGTGAATCGGCTGCTGGCGAGGCGACCGCCCGGCTGGAAGAGGCCGAGGCTATCCACGAGGCACAGCGCGCCCAGGCCGCCGCTGCGGCAGCTGATTTCGAGCAGACACTCGCCCAGCGGCGCTCGGAGGCGATGAACGAGTTGAACTCGGCGTTGGAAACGAAGACTGCCGAAGTGGAGCTGGCCACCGAGAAATTGAACGACGCTCGTGCGGCTGCCGAGCAGGTCTCCGCTGCTGCACGCGAGCAGTCGGAGCAAATCGTCCGGGATGCGCAGAACAAGGCGAGTGCACTGTTGGCAGAGGCCAAGCAGCGCGCAGAGGGTATTCGCCAGAACTCTGAGCGGGAACTGGCGGCTGCGACAGCGCGCCGCGATTCGATCACCGCACAACTGGCGAATGTTCGTCAGATGTTGGCTACGTTGGGCGGCGCACAACAGCAATTCATCGATCCGATCAACCCACCCACAGCGCAGGAATGGGCTGCCCAGGCAGAGAATCGGGCAGTCGCCGATGGCGTTGAGAAGACCGGTGAAGCGGCTGGGAAGAACGCTGGCACGGCCGAATAAACACCGCTGAGGTCAGTCGACGACTCCGTATAGGCGGTCTCCGGCGTCTCCGAGGCCAGGGACGATGTAGCCGTGCTCGTTGAGATGGTCGTCGACGGCTGCAACGACCAAGGTCGTGTTGATGCTCAGCCCATCAACCAGCGCACGGAACCTCTCGACGCCCTCTGGCGCAGCGAGCAGACAGATGCAGGTGACATCACGCGCGTCACGGTCGGCGAGGAATTCGACGCAGCCGCTCAACGAACCTCCGGTGGCCAGCATCGGGTCGAGCACGAAGCACTGGCGTCCGGACAGATCGTGGGGTAGCCGCTCGGCATAAGTGAAAGGCTTCAGGGTCTTTTCGTCGCGCACCATGCCGACGAAGCCGACCTCGGCCGTCGGCATCAGCCGCGACATGCCGCTCAACATGCCGAGGCCCGCCCGAAGGATGGGGACCACGAGAGGCCTGGGATCGGCCAGGGTGACGCCCGGGGCATCTGCGACCACCGGAGTTTCGATCTTGATCGGCTGGACCCGAACATTGCGGGTGGCCTCGTATGCCAACAGCATCACCAACTCGTCGGTGAGATCGCGGAAAGTCGGGCTGTTGGTATTGATATCGCGCAGGCAGGTCAGCTTATGCGCCACCAGTGGGTGGTCGAGTACCTTGAGATCCACGTGACTTACCTTTGCACAGCCGAGCGTTGTGTCGGGCAGCGGGTGCCAAATTGCCCCCGGGCTTTCAGCCAGGGCGCGCATCTGACACGATGGTGGATGTACGCCCGGTAAGGATGAGGAGCCAGGATATGAGTGCTGCTGACGAGCAGTTCGTAGACGGTGTGCCCGAAGATCTGGGCGAAGGACTGGGCGAGGAATTCGATATCCGTGATTCCGATCCGGATGACGGCATCGTCCCCGACGATTATGACGAACTCGACGACGACGAGGACGAAGACGACGAGTATGACGATTACGAGGACGCCACCGAGGAGGACATCGACTTCGTCGTAGCGCTTTACCGCGAGGACGGCGTTGGAGTGGCTAC
>JALHFX010000003.1:0-1423 GCA_022837595.1 Propionibacterium sp. | reverse complement strand
GAGTCAGGGGACGTACGGTGCAGGTCTTGTTGAGTGACTCGATAGCGGCGAACGACTGGCCAATTGCCAGGGACGTCGTCGACTATCTCGGTATCGAGGTTCCCGATCCCGAAGATGACTCGGAGGTACTGGGCGACTTCGAGATGCTGGCAGATCAGGGTGTCAGCGAGTTCGATATGGAACAGATTGCCGGCGATCCGGATGAAGATTCCGATCAGCTGGTGCATCAGCTCGTCGATCTGATGAGGCTTAGCGGACCATTCGAGAGGGCCATCAACTGAGCCGATGGGACGCCGCCATGCGGCGGGCACTGGAGGTCGCCGATCTGTCAGCGAGCGGCGGCGATGTTCCGGTCGGGGCCGTGGTGCTCTCGGCGGCCGGTGAGGTTCTGGCAAGCGGGGGCAATGAGCGAGAACGCCGTGCCGATGTCAGTGCGCACGCCGAGATCGTGGCGTTGCGTCGCGCAGCCAGCGTGGTGGGTGATGGTTGGCGGTTGCCCGGTTGCACCTTGGTGGTGACGCTGGAACCCTGCGCGATGTGTGCCGGGGCGATCGTGGCCGCGCGGATCGAGCGGCTGGTATTCGGAGCGTTCGATCCTAAGGCAGGTGCGGTCGCCTCGCTATGGGATCTGGTGCGAGATCCTCGTCTGAACCATCGGGTCGAGGTGACCTGCGGTGTATTGGCCGAAGAGGCGCAGGCGCAGCTGAAAGCTTTCTTTGCCCAGCGGCGAGGCTGAGGCGACACCATCCTGGCCTCAATCCGAGGCTCAATTCACCGTGTCGTGCGCGCCGTTCCGGGCATCCAAGTGGAAATTGAGGTGGTCCAAGTGGAAATTGAGGTGGCTGATGCCGTACCCTGGTCCACGGTGACGTGTCTGAGCGGCCGAAAGAGCTCGCCTCGAAAGCGAGTGTGGTGCAAGCCACCGAGGGTTCAAATCCCTCCGTCACCGCCCGTGATGTCGAAGAACACTCGAATAAGCCTGAACTCGCAGATCGCGGGTCCAGGCTTATTTGGTTTCGGCGGCCGGCTCGTGGATGGGCTGGTGGACCTCGGCGAAATTACGTGAGAGCCCAGATACTGAAGGGAAACATGAGGAATCCTGACAAGATCCGCGAGCTGGTACGCGCGTCCAAGAAACTCCGGGCGCCGGATCCCGCCACCCTGATGCTCCTGCGGATGCCGTCCGAGCCGTCGTCCGATTCGCTCACCGGACGCAGTGAGTAGACTGATCCTAGTGAGTGACAGCTACGTTGAACCCTGGCGGACACGTTGGTCATCGTATTTCACGGCCAATCTGAGGGCCGGCTGGATCCGTGTGAAGGGTGCTGCGGTCCCAACCTTTCAGACTTCAATCTTCGCCACCATCTCCTGGCTCTTCTGCCGCTACGTAGTGAACGATCCGGCTCCGATCTTCGCTCCGATC
>JALHFX010000160.1 GCA_022837595.1 Propionibacterium sp. | reverse complement strand
CGCCGGAAGAGGCGATTTCGATTCCGCGAGGGTGTCATCGAGGTCGAACGCGACCATGCGTATCTGGGCAGGCTGATTCACGCGGCCAGTCTAGTTCAGACAGCCGAACGGTCACCAAGCCTGGGCCCGCCGATGGGACACTCAGCAGCAGGGAATCGACCCGAAAGCCTCCCGATCAGCGTCTGCGCTGAGCGTCGGCGATCATTCGCAGGTGACCGCGCCGCCCCAACTCGACAACAGAATCAGGGTCGCCGGTGTGCGCAGTGCTGTTCGTGACATCCGAAAACCCCACCTCCCTTACCGCATTGGCTAGGGCGAGAAGATCGTCCTCGTCCGGTTCTGGGATCATCGTTTCTGGCTCGGCGAGTCTGATGACGTCCCATCCCTGCGGAGCTGTCATCCGGGACGCGTGAGTGGCGCACAGGTCATAGCAGCCCGGCGTTGCCTGCAGAGCGAGTGGTCCGAGCACTGCCGTTGAGTCAGCATACGCATAGGTCAACGTGGCCACGGCCCGGCCTTTACAACCGCTACGGGAGCACTGCCTGTTCATCACGACCCCAACGGTAATCTCTAGCGCGCGACGAACACCAGATTCACCCGGGCGACACGGCGCGTCTCTCAACCCCTGCATGAGGTCTCAACGTCCCTGCCTCGCCCGTTGCACAATGACCTATCAGGTACTCGGGGCTAGAGTGCGCTCATGACCGACAGACGCGACCGCCATGGCCGAGGGATACGGGGACCACTCTCGCTGCCAAACCCGGTCACCGGGGCTTCGGTTCAGCTGCCGGGTCGTGTCAGGGCCGCCGAGTTCTTCATTCAGACCATCACGAGCTCTGTACAAAGATTGATGCAGACCTGCCCGGATGCTCTGAGCGGGGTGGATATCGGCGTGGAGGACGTGCCCAGCGGGACATTCGATTGGGCACTGCTCGATCGGGTTCCGTTGGCCGCTGCGATCGACGCCACGACCGCCCGTCCCGCCAGGATCGTGCTCTTCCGGCGCCCGCTGGAGCGCAGAGCCTCCGATCGAACCGATCTGCGCAATCTCGTCCACGTCACCTTGATCGAGCAGCTGTCTGCGCTCACCGGACGATCGATGCACGATCTGGATCCCGAGGTCAACGACGACTGAGGATGACTCGGTCGAGGAAGACCGCAGTTCACAGTCAACGGCCGAGGCCGACGTCGATCTCCACTGGCATTGATGACTGTGCCCGTGCCGCCGGTTCGAGCTGGGCGATCGCGAACCCTGGCTCCGCGCCGCGTCTCAACAGCAGTGCCCCGAAGAGCGGTGAGGTCGAGGTCACGCGCACGCTCTCGGCTCCTCCCGGGATCGGGATGAACCCGATCGTGCCCGCCGCGATCATCTGATTCGCATCGGCCTGGCGTTCTCCCCAGTCGACCGTGATATACGCATCGCCCGCACTCGGATTGACCAGCTGCAACGTCCCCGCACTTGGGACAACACCCAGCAGATCAAGCTCGGAGACTGACTCGCCGGCGGCCCGTGCAGGTTCGAGGCCCAGGTCGTCGTTATCGGTGATGACCGCGGATACCGCGATGGGGTCACCTGAAGAAATCACCAGCGATACCGGTAAGCCGCCGATCTCGTCGGTGAGGTCGAGTTCGGTCGTACGTTGTGCGTTCAACGGGACCGACTCAAAGCTGGGCAGTGTGAAACGTCCGGCCTGGCTGACAGCCTCGATCTGAATGATGGCGCGGCTGGTGCCGGGATTGGTCACCAGAAGGACGGTCCGCTCCGCATTATCCGGCACCGCCGAAACGATCAGGTTCGTGCCTTGCACCGTGCTGGTGGCGAAGTCGGCACCCGACTCGCCGTCGAACTGTGCTGTCACGCTGACGCGTCCGAGGCTGGTGCGCACCCGCGCTCCCAGTACCTTGTCTGAACCGGCCAGCGCACCCAGATCGATGACATGCTGCGAGTTGGCTTTGATCGTGATGCCCCGCAGCCCTTCTCCGGTGATCTGGCCGTCGGGTCCGCTCAGTGTGACATCGACGAGGGCATCGCTGAGTTCCGGGTTGACGATCATCAACTGGGCATCGGCGCTGTGGGGCACTTGCACATACTGGTCGTCGAGTGGCGCCTGGCAGGCACCCCACCAGTACTGCTTCTCGGTGACCACGAGCGAACCCCCGGTGACACCGGATTCCGGCACAGTCGGGCTGATGACCAAAGGCTGGGTCTGCCCGGGCAGATTCAGAAGACCGCCCTCGCTGGTGAATTGACTCTGCCCGATCACGCGGACGTCGATGCCTCCCTCGAGAGTTGTGGCTCGTAGATCGGCCTCGGTTCCTGAGGGCACCGGACAGATTCGGCTGATCGCGGTGACCAGGGGAATCATTTCGGGGATCGGTGCTGGTGCAGCGGGAATGCTTCCCAGACCCAAGGCTGTCGCCAAACCGAGGGCGGTGACACCCAACACCCGAAGCCGCCAGCGTGAAGTCGTCTGGGCAGCGGCTGTCGGAGGATCGACTTTCACGACTCCGCCTGCACCAGACGATGCCGGGCCTGAAACTGTGGGTTCAGCAGCACCGCCCTCGATCTGGTCGCCCTCGGGCTGGTCGAGTTCTTGGGCGTCGGCGTCTGCGTCCGAGGAGCGGTTCGCGCCCGACGGAGCCAAATCGATGGACGAGAGCGTGGACTCATCGTCCTGATCATCGGACTGCGCTCGAGCGGCACTGCGCGGGCTCACTACCGGATCGCACTGATTTCGAGTTCGGTCTCGTCGCTACTGAGCTGATCATCGGGTTCAGGAGGTAGCGCACGGCGTGGTTTACTCATCGGCCCTCCCCTGCTGACGAGGACTGATCGTGTTTGAGTGCACGTCGTGGCGCATTGGTCCGCTGAATGGTGGGCGCGGCCATCACCAGGAGCACGACCAGCACCAACGCTTGCCAGCCGACCGCCAGTACATCGGGGCTCTGCCAGTAGCGCAACTCACCAGTTCGGCCCTGGGTTTGCCAGGCCTGCCGCCAGTCTCCGGACTCGGCCGTGGCTAGCCGCTCGCCATCGATCTCGGCATGCCAATCACTGTCGGCGGGCGAGCTCAGCACGACCAAGGTGTCCGGGTCGGCGTCAACGATCGTGCCGTCGGTGATCGGACGACCGACAGATTCGCCTGGATCGAGCAGCAGGGCACGGCTCGGGGTGGTGGTCACGGCGAAGACGACCGTCCGCTCGTCGTGTGTGGCGGCGCTCAGATCGGACGCCGCCGAAAGCCCGGTCACTGCTTCTGACTGGGCACCTCGCAGCCAGACGTAACCGATACCCAGCTGAGTGAGACGGCTTCCCAGATCGTCGGAAGGCTGCCCCTCAGCGAACTGCTCGGCTACCTGAAGAATCTCTGAGGCTGCCTGCTCGTTGGTCGCTAGCAGCGGCGATTCTGCCCGTCCCCATGAAGGTGTGGACGCAGAAACAACGTTGAACCGTGCGACGCCGCTACTCAGATCGACCATCAGGGTGCGTGTCTGCCGCTTCGAGGCCTCGGCGCCGGTCACATAGCTGGGTAGCTCTGAACTCGCACGATTGAGCGGAGCCGTGCTACCGATCAGCCACCAGCCAAAGCCCAGCGCCAGCGAAACGACCAACCCTGCACCCATCAATATGCTGGTCCGGTCGGCCGTGGCGGGCACGGTCGAATCGCTGAGATCGTCCGTGGCGCCGGAGCCGATCCCGTGGGCGGCCAGGATCAGGAGTGCGAAAAGCCCGATGAGCAGCGGACCGGTCGGATCGGGCCGCACCGCGACTCTGGCCACTGTGACAACGATGCGCGGTATCAGTACCGCGATCACGCTGGTGACCAGTGCGCCGATCAGCAGAACCAGCGCGCGCCGCTGCTCGCTCGGACGGACGCGCAGTGCGCCGACGACACCGACCACCCAGATCAATCCGATCGCAACCAACGCCAACGGCCATGGCGTGCTGGGCAGATAGCTGCCTCCGATGAGAACACGCCAGGCGTCCGGCGCGTGGCCCGCGAGGCGGGTGGCCGGGTCTGAACCGGTGAGCAGTCGGCCAGGATCTGAGAAGAGCCGCGGCAGCCAACCGGCGATCATTGCGAGCGGCCCGAGCACCGCGATCAGCACACCGCGCAGATCCTTGCGCGGACGACCGACATATACGGCGATCGCCACGCCGAGCAGCCAGGCCCAGGGCATGGAGGTGCACAGTATCCCGGTGAGTAACGCCACCAGCGCCGGGGCCCGCAGACCATCGGCACCGCTGATCGTCGCTTTGCGCCAACGCCTCGCGGCCATCCCAAGCAACGGTAGGACGATGCCGAGCACCGACATGTCGAGCGATCCCTGACCGGTTGCCCCGACCAGCGGTAACAGCACACCCCATAGACATGCCAGCCCAGCCGTCCGCCAGCCCGACCCGGTGATGGCGCGCAGATAGTGGAAAGCGGTCCAAGCAGCCAGCGCCGGACCACCCAGCACGAGCAGGGT
>JALHFX010000051.1 GCA_022837595.1 Propionibacterium sp. | reverse complement strand
GCAGATGGTGAGCGTGAGAACTTCCATCATCGGGAGACCTCGACCCCTACCCGGGCACCAACGCGCTCAACCACCTACCCCCTCAACTGCGAAGAGCCGGTAATCGATCCCGCGCGGGTCGCAGGGATCGGGAACATGGGTCAAAGCAGACATCAGGTTATCGGCGCGTTCGATCGTGCTCGCCCCGACCATCGGGGAAGATGGCATCGGCGAGCGTAGTCCTGGTTCAGGGAAGGTTGTCTCTCCGCTCTTCCTGCGTGACGGCAGCCAGAATCGCTGGTAAGCCATGCCAATGGTCTAGGCTGCCGGGCGGGATCGCGTCGAGTTTCGGCGCCACGACGCGACACCTCGAGGAGTCCGGGCAGCCATTCGGCGGTGGAGCCGGATTGGTGCTGAACGAGCGCAGCTTTTACTCCTCCTCGGATGGCCGGAGCGACGTCCGCAGCAATGCTGTCGCCTATGGGCATGACCTGCCGATCGGCGTACCTGGCTCATCGCCCTTCCTTTCGGTCAGGCCCGTCCCAGATCTGACAGACCGGCATAGAGGCCTGGACCAGGTTCCGTGCTGTCAACCAACACAAAGTTACAGGCCGGTGACGATCCTAGAAGAGGATTGACACCGGTCTCATAGTCCAACAAGATTGGTCGCAGGACACCATTGACACCGGTGTCAAGATCTATTCGGAAGCCGACCCACCAGGAAAGTTGACAATGGAGAATCTGATTCCTGTTCCTCATGACTTCGAAGAATGCGTCGCGCATCCCCTTGCGGCGGAATCGAGGATCAACGAGTACATCGAACAGGCCGCAGCAACGGGGCTCAAGCGAGTTGCGCTGGTCGGCTGCGGCGGTTCCCATTTCGGCGCCTATCCCTGCTATGACTTCGTTGACCGCAACGTCTCCGGCATCAGCATCAATCACATCACCAGTGCAGAACTGACTTCTCGTGACCCTGCGTGGCTCGATTCGAGCTGCCTGGTGGTCGCCGCGAGCCACTCCGGCAACACCCCCGAGACCGTGGCGGCGGCAGAATTCGCCAAGGCGAAGGGATGCCCGACGATCGGCATCTCCCGAATCGGCGACAATGGGCTGAGTCGAACCTGCGATATTCACCTCGATTACCCCGACACGATCACCATCACAGAGCCCAAGCTCATGCACACGATGCTGATTGGGCTCGCGCTGGCGCGTCTTGATGGACAGACGGAGCTGGCCAGCACGGTCCGCGCCGGCATGGATGCGATGCCGCATGCTCTGCGGCTGGGCAAGGACGAGATTGCCGAGGTGGGTGAGGCGATCGGCACGATGACCACTCAAACCGACTTCGCCTACTATGTCGGCGCCGGATCTGCGTTCGGACAGGCCAAGATGATGGCCTGGTGTTACTCCATGGAGATGCTGTGGATGCCCGCCGCCGCTGTCAACGGCGCGGACTTCTTCCACGGTCCGCTCGAACTCACCTTGGACGATGCGCCGCTGGTCGTGTTGGCAGCGGAGGATCCCTCGCGTCCGCTCGCTGAACGCGTGGTGAAGTTCACGAGCCAATACAGCAGGAACGCCCATGTGATCGATTCGAAGCAGCTGTCGATGCCAGGAGTATCCGATGAGGCTCGCGGCGAACTCAGCGTCTTGTCCATGATCAGCGCGTCGCGTCGCGTGCTCGACCACATCGCTGCCCATCGCGGACATGACACGTCGGTGCGTCGCTATATGTACAAAGTGGCCTACTGATGCGGGTGCTGTGCATCGGCGACAACGTCGTTGATCGCTATCTCGACCGCAAGATCATGTATCCGGGAGGCAACTGCGTCAACGTCGCCGTCTTCGCCAGCCGATTGGGGGCTGACGCGGCCTACGTGGGGGTCCTGGGTGATGATGCCGCTGGCCAGCTTGTGCTGGCATCGTTGCTCCACGAAGGCGTCGATGTCGGTGGTCTGCGGGTCGAACACGGGACCAACGCCTACGCCATGGTCGAAGTGGTAGCTGGGGACCGTCACTTTCTCGGCTCGGACAAGGGTGTATCGCTGTTCGATCTGACTCCGTCCATGATCGAGGCGGCGCAGGACTATGACGTCGTCCATACTGCCTACTCGGCTCGCTGGGCGCATCAGGTGCCGCAGTTGATCGCGGCCTGTCCCAAGGTGGCCTACGATTTCGGTCGCGAATACTCCGAAGCCACCATCGCGGCGCAGCCGGGGCTTTGGCTTGCTGCCTTCTCCGGATCACATCTGGATGAGGCGGGCGTCGAGGAGACAGCGCGCACGGCCTCGCACGCCGGTGCGCACTATGTGTTGATCACTCAGGGCCCGGGCGGCGCGCGTCTGTGGGCCGGCTCGCAGAGCTGGTACCAGGCCGCCGATGACGTGCCGGTTGTCGATACCCTCGCCGCCGGAGATGCCTACTTGGCTTCTCTGATCGTTTCGCTGGCGGCGGATGAGGCACCGGCCTCGGCCATGGTCAAAGCGAGTGCGTTGTCGGCTGAGGTCATCGCGGGTCGAGGGGCATTTGGGCATGGAGCGCCTGATTCGGGCGCATTGGCAGATCAAGGAGTGAACTGATGGGTTTGCGGTTCGGTGTTGACACCGGTGGCACCTTCACTGATGTGTGCGCATATGACGACCGGACCGGTCGGGTGCACATTCACAAGGTATCGAGCACCCCGGATGATCCGGGTCGGGCAATCGTCCAGGGCGTGACCGAATTGCTGGGCACAATGGACGACCGGCGGATCGACGATGTCACCTATTTCGCGCACGGCACGACGGTCGGCACCAACACCCTGCTCACCAACACAGGCGTGAGCACCGGTTTGATCACCACCAAGGGCTTCCGTGATCTGCTGGAACTCGGTCGTGGTCGTCGCCCGGACATGTACGACCCTCAGACCGACAAGCCGCTACCACTCGTGCCGCGACATCTGCGCCTCGAGGTGAGCGAGCGCTTGCGTCATGATGGCGCTGTCCTGGTGCCGCTGGATGAGGATGATACCCGACTCAAGATCCGCGAACTGCGAGATGCCGGAGTCAAGGCGATCGCCGTCTGCTTCTTGTACAGCTACGTGGACCCCACCCACGAGCGCAGGGTCGCCGAGTTGATCGCCGAGGAATTCCCGCAAGCCTATGTCTCATTGTCGTCCACCGTGCTGCCGGAGTTCCGTGAGTACGAGCGGCTCTCGACGGTGGTGACCAACGCCTACGCCGGCCCGGTCGTCTACGGATACCTGTCCCGCTTGCGTCGCACCCTGCGTAGCCTCGGCCTGAAGGCCGACCCACAGGTCACTCAGTCGAACGGTGGTGTGATCCCGTTCGATATGGCCGAAGAAGTTCCTGTGCGGTTGGTGCTCTCGGGCCCGAGCACCGGAGTGGTGGGTGCCGCCGAGATCTGTTCGGCCGCCGGCTTCCCCGACATCATCACTTTCGACATGGGCGGGACATCGTCCGATATCTCCCTGGTACAGCATGGTGAGCCTCATGTCACAGCAGGAATGGAGTTGGACGGTCGCCCGATTCGTTCACCAATGCTCGATATTCACACGGTGGGCGCCGGTGGTGGCTCGATCGCCTGGATTGATTCGGGAGGCCACTTGCGGGTTGGCCCACAGTCGGCTGGTGCCAGTCCCGGCCCTGCCTGCTATGGCGTGGGCGATCAGCCCAGTGTGACCGACGCGAATGTGGTGCTGCACCTGCTCAACCCGCAGTACCTGCTCAACGGCCAGATGAAGATCAGCGAGCAGGCCGCCATCGACGCTGTCCGGCGCGTGGGCGATCCGCTTGGTCTGGAGGTGCATGAGGCGGCGCTCGGAATCCTGCGGGTGGTGACGGCGAACATGGCTCGCGCCATCCGGGTCGTCTCGGTGCAGCGGGGCTATGATCCGCGCGACTATGCGCTGGTGCCGTTCGGTGGCGCAGGTCCGCTGCATGCGTCGCGGTTGGCTCGTGAACTGGGCATCACCACGATTGTTGTTCCTGAGACTCCCGGGGCGCAGTCGGCCATGGGTCTGCTAATGACCGACGTACGCACCGATTTCATGCGCACTCAGATTGTCGCACTCGACCCCGAAGGCCCCGATGCAATAGCTCAGGTACTGGCCGAGCTCGAGACCCAGGCCGGCGAGTGGTTCACCGCCGAAGGGACACCTGCCGACGAGCAGACCCTGGTCCGGCGGCTGGAGATGCGCTACCGCGGTCAGAACTTCGAGTTGCCGATTGACATCGCCGGTCAGCACGGTCTCGACGCGGCGGCCTTGAGTCAGGTTGTCGCCGACTTCCACGAGGCTCACGAACGGGTCTACGGCTTTCACTCGAACGACGACCCCATCGAGGTTGTGACTTTCCGGGTGCAGGCAGTCGGTCGCGCAGATCGTCTCGAATTGGTGACGTCACCATTCGATGCCGAGAACTCGGATGCATCCATCGTGGCTGAACGCGATGTCTTCTTCTCCACGCACCTCGGGTTCCGCTCCTGCCCCGTCTACGACCGCGGACGGCTGCGTCCCGGCAACCGGCTGGTCGGGCCAGCAATTGTGGAGCAGATGGACACCACCACAATCCTGCTGCCGGGGGATACCTGCGTGATGGACGAATACCGCAATCTCGTTATTCAGATCGGAGCTCAGCAATGACCGAGATATCGGCCCAGGATCCGATCCTGGTGGAAGTCATTTCGTCGGCATTGTCGAGCATCGTCGAGGAAATGAGTGAAACGCTGGTCAAGGCCGCGTTCTCACCCAATATCAAGGAGCGTCGCGACTGCACCGCCAGCTTGTTCAACGCTCAAGGTGATGCCATCGCTCAAGATGAGGGCGGCTCTCCGCTACACCTGGGCTCGTTGATGGGTGTTGTTCGGGCGATCCGCGAGCGCATCCCGGACGAGGACATCGCTGAAGGCGATGTGTTCATCGGCAACGATCCGTACACCGGCGGCGGGTCGCACCTGCCCGACATCGTGCTCGCTTCGCCGATCTTTGTCGGTGGTGAACTCACCGCGTGGACGGCCACCTTGGCTCATCACGCTGACTTCGGTGATCGCGGCCATGCCCACATCTTTCAGGAGGCAATCCGGATCCCTCCGGTTCATCTCGTAAGAAGGGGAGTGCTGCAAGACGAACTGCTGGAGCTGGTGTTGTTGAACTGTCAGATTCCCGCCGAGCGTCGCGCCGACCTACGTGCCCAGCAGGCGGCGTTGCATACTGCGATTGATCGCTACCGGGAGTTGTGCGAGCGTTACGGGCGTCAGACCATGGTCGCTGTCGCCACACAGCTACTCGATTACACTGAGCGGCGAACTCGGGCGGCGATCGAAGAGTTCCCGGACGGCCGCTACACTTTCACCGACAAGTTCGATTGCCCCGAACTGGACGATGAGCTTGAGTTGAGGATCGCAGTCACTGTCGACGGTGATGAGATCACCTTCGATTTTGCAGGTAATCCGCCGCAGGTGCGCGCCAGCGTAAACGTCGTGTGGACCGGCCTGTATGCCGCCTGTTATTACACGCTCAAGACCCTGATAGACCCTGACATCTTGCCGAACGCCGGGCTCTATCGTCCAGTCACGATCACGGCGCCCAAGGGCAGCATCTTGAACTGCGAGGCGCCCGCAGCAGTGAACGGCCGCAGCGAGACCTGCCAGCGTGTGGTGGATCTGATCGTGGGCGCGCTGGCACCGGCGATCCCCACCAAGGTCACCGCGGCCAGTAACGGTGCGAACACCGGAGTCCATTTTTCCGGTTGGGATCCGCAGCGTAGCCGCGACTTCGTCTACCTGGAGACCATCGGTGGTGGCTGTGGGGCTCGCTACAACAAGGACGGCCTCGACGGCGTTCAGGTGCACATGACCAATACCTCGAACCTGCCGGTCGAGAGCCTCGAAGCCGAATACCCGTTGACTGTCGAGGTCTACGAGCTCATTGACGATTCGGGTGGCATCGGTCAGTACCGAGGCGGTATGGGTATTCGCCGCAAGGTACGCGCCGAGGTCGACGATGTGCATTTCTGGCTCGACACCAGCAGGCAGAAGTCGCAGCCGTGGGGGCTATTCGGAGGCGGACCCGGAACCTCGGCCCATTGCGAACTGAGCCCGGGTGCCCAGCCCATCGATCACGGCTACACAGTCTTGGCCGCCGGCGACTCGGCGTCCATTGAGACTGCCGGTGCAGGTGGCTATGGCGATCCGGATCAGCGTGATCCGCAGGCCATCGCAGACGATCTGCAGGCAGAGAAGATCAGTCGTCAAACCGCCGAAGAATACCGCAGCCAAGCACGTCAGGGCTCGGCTGGCACAGACCCAATTAAGGAGGGAATCTGATGGGATATCGAAGTGGACTAAAGAAATGGCTTGTTGCCGCGGTCATCGCCCCGGTCATGATCCTGAGCGGCTGCTCGGGTTCGGGGGACAGCGGTTCCTTAGACGCTGGAAGTGGTGAACTCAACACCACGTTGCGGATCGCGCTGTCGGCCGATGTGGCCGATCTGAAGCCATCACGTGACCAGGGCGCGGCCGCCATGATGCTCGACACTCTGATCCACCGGGGGCTGCTGGGCTACGACGGCAACGGTGACGTCGTACCTGCGCTCGCTGAATCCTACGATGTCAACGAGACGAATACCGAGTTCACCTTCCATCTGAGGGAGGGATTGAAATTCCAGGATGGGTCGGACCTTACCAGTGAGAATGTGAAGAAGACGCTCGAGTTCTTGGCGTCCTCCGATTCTGGCGCAAAGATCTTCGCGACGATGTCCGATCTGGATTCGGTCGAGACTCCTGACGCCCAGACTGCTGTCGTTAAGCTGAAGAATCCCAATGTGGCTTTTCCGGCCTACCTGGCCGACACCACCGCGGCGATTCTGCCAGAGGAGGCATTCTCGGCAGAGGGCACCGCGTGGTCGGGCGCTGGACCGTTCATCTTGGAGGAGACTAACCCGGGCGTTTCCTTCACCCTGAAGAAGAACCCCGATTTCTATGATGCGGCCAACGTGAACTTCGAGGACATCACGATCACGATTTATGCCGATGGTCAGGCCCGCCTCAATGCGCTGCTCGCCGGTGACGCGGATCTGATGGACTTCGTTCCGTGGGAGTCTTTCAGCCAGGTCGAGTCCAATAGCGATCTCGTGTTGGATGGGCAGTCCGGGCCGTGGATGTACCTACATTTCAACGTCTCCAATGGAAGCCCGCTGGCCAATGAGAAGGTCCGCCAAGCCATCGCCTTGGCGGTGAATCGCGAGAACGTTGCGACGTCTGCGTTCTCCGGTCAAGCCACCGTGACCGCCGGTGCTCCGATCGCCGAGGGCAGCGAGTTCTACAACGCCGAGCTGGCCAATGGCTGGTCGCAGAACGTGGAGAAAGCCAAGCAGCTGATGGCCGAGGCGGGATACGCCGATGGCTTTGATGCGGTGCTGCTGTCGTCCTCACAGTACGCGTTCCACCAGGACACCGCGCTGTCGGTGCAGCCCGACCTGGAGGCAATCGGTATCCGCACCACTCTCGACTCGCCGGACTGGGCGACCCGTCAGCAGAAGGCTGCCGAGGGCCAGTACGACATTGCGGTGGCCGGTTCGGCTGGGGTGGTCAACGATCCGAGCTTCCTCGTCAACTTTGTGACCGGTCCGGCTGCCAACAACCGTTCGTACGGTTTTGACGATCCAGAGCTCAACCAGTTGCTGGCCGCCGGTCTGACGGCTGCTCCCGGCGCAGATCGGGTCGCCGCTTACGATGCGGTGCAGGCGCGGATCATTGAGACCGTGCCGTTCGCAAGCCTGGTGGCACGAACTCAGGCATTCGCGTATACAAACAAATTGACCGGTTTCTCGAACATTCCCGGATTCTTGACGTTCGAATCCGGCTACACGCTGGTTGGAGCCAAATTGGCAGCTTAGCCACGACCTGAGGCCGATTGGTCGCTGCAGTTGTTCGGCGAATTGCTGCAGCGGCCAGGTTTCATTGTGGTTCTTGACAGGAAACATATGGAAAGGTCCATCGAATGGCGCGCTTCATTCTTAAGCGAATCGGGCTAGGAATAGTTCTGTTATGGTTGGTGGTCACAGTGGTATTCCTTGCTTTGCACGCCGTCCCTGGTGATCCAGCAGCTATTCTGCTCACTTCGGAGGGTTCGGGCGGGGTCACACCCGAGGCGCTTGAGAAGGTGCGTCAGCAGCTGGGTCTGGATCAACCGGTCTTGGTGCAGTACCGGGATTATCTACTCGGTCTGTTACAAGGCGACTTGGGTACATCGTTTCGAAACACGAGCAGCACCGTTGCCTCCTATATCGGGGCGCGACTGCCGAACACTCTCGAATTGGTCTTCGCTGCTGCTCTCATCGCAGTGGTCGTCGGCGTGCCACTGGGGGCTCTTGCTGCACGTCGCGGAGGCTGGATCGATACGGTCATCTCAACCTTGACGACCCTCGGCATCTCGATGCCGGTCTATGTCATCGGCACCTTCTTCGTCCTGATCTTCGCCTTGCAGCTTGGCTGGTTTCCGGCCGGCGGGTTCACCGAGTTCAGCTCGGATCCCATCGAGCATCTGCGCAAGCTCCTCTTGCCGGCAGTAGCGCTCTCATTCGGCATCACGTCGGTGGTCGCCCGAATGACCCGATCGGCGGTCCTGGAGACAGTCGCCCAGGACTGGGTGCGCACCGCCAAGTCGCAGGGCCTGCCACGAAACACGGTCTTCAGTAGACACGTCCTACGAAATTCGCTTAACCCCGTGGTCACCACACTCGGGCTCGAGATCGGCAGCCTGCTTGGCTCGACGGTCTTGGTTGAGCGGGTTTTTACCTGGCCAGGCATGGGATCTCTGCTGGTCGACTCGGTGAACGCCCGTGACTACCCGATTGTCCAGGGTGTTGTCATCGTCATCGCGGCCTTGTTCATACTCATCAACATCGCGGTCGATGTCCTCTACGGCGTACTTGATCCACGAGCGAGGCACTGATGTTCTCAGCACGTTCACTTCGCAGGCTCCGCAAGTCCCTCAATCCGGTTCGCATCGCGGGCATCATCGTCGTGGTGGCCATCATCGTCCTGACACTGCTGGCACCCTTTTTGGGCTTGCCTGATCCGCTTGCCCAAGACATCTCCAATCAGCTTCTGCCGATCGGTAGCGAAGGGCACTTGCTCGGTACCGACAGGTTCGGACGAGACGTCTTGTCCAGGTTGATCTTCGGTGCGCGGGTTGAACTGGTGATCGCGATGGGCGCCACTGCCGTGGCGCTGGTACTAGGGACCTTCCTCGGACTCGTCGGAGGCTACTTCGGGGGCATCGTCGAGACGCTGAGCATGCGATCGGTCGATGTCATCTTGGCCTTTCCCCCGATCGTCCTGGCGCTCTTGGTGGTCACCATCTACGGCACGGGAGCGTCGACGCTGATCGTGGTGATGGGCGTTCTGTTCGCCCCCAGGTTCGCGCGGCTGACCTACGGCCAGGTCGTCTCGATCCGGGGGATGGAGTATGTGGAAGCGGCCCGAGTGTTCGGCTCAGGACCGCTACGGATAGTCGGCACTGTCGTTTTGCCCAATGTCTCGGCTCCGCTCATCGTTCAGGCACCGCTGACGCTGGCCACGAGCATCTTGTTGGAATCAGGGTTGTCCTATCTGGGCTTGGGGGTGACACCCCCGACCCCGTCGTGGGGCCTGATGGTGGCCGACGGACAACGCGATATCGTCGCCCACCCGAGCCTGGTGGCTGTTCCCTCGTTGGCCATCGTGGTCACCATCTTGGCGTTCGGTCTGGTGGGCGATGTGATGCGCGACTGGCTGGATCCGCGGCGCGGAATGGCTAGTCAGCTATGAGATTGATCGCGGTGAGCATTCGTCTAGACCCTGCGGGTGCTTTGCCGGATCAGCAGCTCGCCGTGCAACAGCACGTCGGCTTGGGGCTCGTCCGGCTGAGCGATGCGCCGACTGAGCAGATCGGCAGCAGCTACCCCGAGGCCACGCAAGGGCTGGGTCAGCACAGTGATCTGCGGGCTCACCAGGGTCGTCCAGTCCTGATCGTCGAATCCGACGAACGACAGCTCATCGGGCATGCCGATGCCGAGACGCTGCAGAGCCAAGAACGCGCCATGAGTGACCACCGAGTCGGTGGCGATCAGTGCAGTCGCGTCCAGACCCGCAAGCCCATGCATGACCGCATCTGCCGCCCCCATGTGATCGTAGGGAGTGTTGATGATCAACCGCATGTCGATGGGAATATCCGCCTGGTGCAAAGCCGACAGATAGCCGCGCAGCCGCTGCGCCGAAGGACGTTCCGCGGGCTGAGCGGGATCAAGCAGCCGGCCCACCCAGCTGGGCACCTGAGTGGCCACGGCGATGCGGCGATGGCCGAGATCGATGAGGTGCTGGGTCGCCAGCTGTGCCGCATGCTCGTGATTCAAAGCCACCAACGGAAGGTCCTGCAGACCCTCGCTGCGGCGATCGAACAGCACGATGGGCAGCCCCCGCTGGGCCAGCAATCGGGCCATGCCCGAGCCGTGCGGAATCACCGGGGCGAGTACCAGGCCGTCAACTCGCTTGGTGGCGAGCATCTCCAACGAGTGGGCCTCGATCTCGGCGTCGTTGTCCGTATTGATGATGAGTACCTCCAGCCCCGCTTCGCGAATGCGGTCGGTCAATCCGCGAACGACGCTGGAGAAGAACGGGCTGGAGATGTCCGGGATGACGGCGCCGATCGTGTGGGCGCGGCCTTCGGACATGGCGCGGGCCAAGGCGTTCGGGTAGTAGCCCAGCCGTTCGGCCGCAGCAAGTACCTTGTTCCGGGCGGCGGGGCTCGCCGACCCGCGATTGCCGAGCACACGCGCAGCCGTCGATTTCGACACTTCGGCCGCGCGCGCAACATCGGCAACAGTTACCGAATCGGATTTGCTGTTCGTCATCATAATTCCCTCGGACAGGGTACACGAAACATCTTAATCTGTCCGAATGCGTCATTGACTGATTTCGCCGAGAGGGGACGAGGTAATGTCTAGTCGGGAGACAATCATAGAATGCCGCGGGGTGACCATTTCGTTTACCACCGACGGTGTGACCGAAGATGTGACCCACAGCGTCGATCTGCGGCTTGTTCGAGGAGAAGCTCTCGCGTTGGTCGGAGAATCCGGCTCAGGTAAGAGTGTCACCGCAATGTCAATTCCCGGACTATTGCCCGGCACCGCCCATGTTCGTGGATCGATCAAGCTTCGTGGCGAAGAACTGCTCGGTGCGGGAGAAGAACATCTGCAGCAGATCCGTGGTTCCCAGATAGCAGTGGTCTTTCAGGAACCCATGACCGCATTGAACCCCGTCTACACGATCGGTCAGCTGCTCGCCGAGGCACTCACTGCCCACGGATCCCTCGAGCGCGCCAAGATCAAGGAGCGGTCCATCGAGTTGCTGACGTTGGTGGGCATGCCTGATCCCGAGAAGCGGCTGAAGTACTACCCGCACGAGCTGTCAGGAGGCCAACGTCAGCGCGCCATGATCGCCCTGGCCATCTCGAAAGATCCCGATGTGCTGATCGCCGATGAGCCCACCACCGCGCTCGACGTGACGGTGCAGGCCGAGATCTTGGCCTTGCTGCGCTCGCTGCAGGTTCGGCTCGGCATGTCGATGCTGTTCATCACCCACGACATGGGCGTGGTCGCCGAGGTGGCCGACTATGTCGTGGTGATGAAGGAAGGCCGCGTCGTCGAGCAGGCTGAAGTACATGAGTTGTTCGCCCGCCCTCGCGAGGACTACACCCGCAAGCTGTTGGCTGCGGTGCCCGAGTTGAATCTTGCACCCTCGGACTCAGGAGTCGTCGACGATCGTCCGGCTCACATCGACTATGGGTTGGAGGTGCGCGATCTGGTTGTTCAGTACCGCACCGGATTCGGGAAGGCGGGCACCTTGGCAGTCGATGGCGTCAGCTTCGGAGTACCCGCGGGCCAGATCGTCGGTCTGGTGGGTGAGTCGGGATCAGGCAAGTCCACCATTGGTCGATCGGTCGTTGGCCTCGTGAAGGCGACCGGTGGCCAGATGTTCATCGGTGGTCAGGAGATGGGCCCGATGAGTCGCCGTGATCAGGCAAGAACGCGCCGGCAGGTCAGCATGGTCTTTCAAGACCCGGCGTCATCCCTCAACCCGCGCGCGACCATCGGTGAGGCCGTGGTTGCTCCGCTCATCCGACACGGTGAGGTGCACGCGGGGAGACAGGCCAGAGTGCGCGCCGGTGAGCTTCTCGAGCAGGTCTCCCTTCCCTCCAAGTGGATCGAGCGTTACCCCCATGAGCTTTCCGGTGGGCAACGCCAGCGGGTGGGTATCGCCAGGGCTATCGCGATGAAGCCGCGACTGATGATCGCCGACGAGCCGACCAGCGCACTTGACGTCTCGGTTCAGGCGGGTGTGCTGGATCTGCTGCGCCGGCTGCAAGCGGATCTGGGCTTCTCCTGTCTGTTCATTACCCATGATCTGGCATTGGTTGATCTGCTCACGGATTGGGTTGTTGTGCTGCAACAGGGGAAGATAGTCGAACAAGGCACTCCAGAGGCGGTGCTGAGGCATTCTCAGCAGGACTACACTCGCAAGCTCGTCCAAGCTGCTCCGGTGCCGGATCCCGCGATTCAAAAAGAGCGTGCCGCAGCGAGATTGCGGAGCCTTTGAGGGCTCTTGTCGGAGAGTGTCGATGACCGATCGGTCTCCAGCGGAGGAATGTCGGCGGCAACCGACTCGCGGGATTGATTGCCGACGGATGCGAAGCGATGGTGGTGCAGCGCAGCCATCTCTGATCGATCAGACGAGCTGGCTCACGGCCGGTCATCTCGCCTCGTTCTCCTGACTTCCACAGGTCTAGCGCCCCAGAATTCCGAGATCGTTGAGGATCATTTGGGGCGTTGTCGGCAATCGCTGGTTGGACTTCAGTCGCGGCCAAAGAGTGCTCGGGTCGCCTCCACGAGGCCGGATGCTCGCATTAGCAGATTCCCATCCGCGGGATCCCCTCCACGAGGATGTCGATATCGCTTCGCCGGAGTGCGGTACTGCGAGCGACCGAACCGAAAAGCCGCGCCGCGGATTCGTTGCCGCACACTTCGCCATGAGCACCTGAAATTCGTCGCGGCACGCATCAAGACGCCTGCGGAGGGCGGGTGCCTCGGCTGCAGGCTCGTCCGGCTAGCGCTGGTTCCAACCTGCCTGCCGATCGACGGCATAGCTGGCGGGGCACCGCAGCCGGCTATTCACTGATCGGAAGGACGAGATCGGTGCGCATGGCGTCCGGGTCGGCGTCCGGTGATGGTTCGGTGACATAGAACTCGAGGTATGTGCTGCCAGGTGCCCCCGCGTGTTTGACGGCAGCGGCGATCAGCTGACCCCAGGTCTGTTCGAGAGTTTCGTAAGAACCCAGGTGGGACAGCGCCAGCGCAGGTCCGGCGGGCAGCACCGACGGGTAGACAGTCGGCGTGCCGTCGATTGGCCGCGATAGCGGCGCGGCGACCGGGAAGCCGATCTCGGCGTCGAACAGCCCCATCGGGTCGCCGCGGTAGATCGCGAAGGCGGGCCCGCCCGGTGTAATGCCGGTTGCTGCTAACGCTGCGAAGCCGGAGTCGAACAGCTCTCGGATATCGGCCATGGTCGTCGCCGGTCGGCGGACCACGGCGGTGGGCAACGGCTCCAGTTCGATGCGTTCAGGCTCGAGAAGGGGTTGGATCAGGATCATCGTCGCCTCCGAGGTTTGGACCGTGGGAGTGAAAGGTCGAGGTCACCGACATCAGCACGTGATCGATCCCGAAGGCCCTCGACGCGGTTCATCCTACTGTCAGAGGAGGCCCGTTCTGGGACTTGCCGCGGGCGCTGAGCTCACTGAGAACACCTGCGTCTGGATCGTCACTCGACCGATCAGCGAAACCCCGCCCAAGCGCCTCGACGATGCCGTCACCCCGGACGAGGATGCCCACAGCAGGAGTTCGTCCACACCCCTGGCCAAGTCTGCTTGCTCAGCGCCCGACGTGCTAGCAATAGCTGACCTGAAGCATTGAACAGGTACGACGAGAAAGCCAGGTGCAGTGGCGTATCGAAATCGTGAACCTTGGTGCGCGGGTAGCTACCGATTGGCTCGCCAGTCTCTGCGAGAAGTACGAGGTGATCGCGTGGATCTGCCATCTGAACACCCATCGCCAGATGCCCCCAGCCTGGTCAGCTTACCCCGGGCTATGAATTGTAGGGCGGTCCGGTGCGACGGACGTGCGACCCTCGTCCGGGGTCGGCCCACGGGTATGAGCGAGGACACAGACGAGGACTTCGCCCAGGGTTTGCGGCGTCAGCTGCCGACGGCATCGGTCGATGCTGTTCGATGCCGTGACGATCCTCGCCGATGAGAGCCGGCATTCTCGCTCTCGGACGTCTGCTACAACGGGTGTACCCGGGAAGAAGGAGCGAGGATGGTCGTCCCAGATAGGCATGATCCGCGGACGGTGGGGGATGCCACTTGGGCGGTGCACGGTGGCAATGCCGTGGATGGCGGGTCGGGGGCGATCCGTACCCCGATCATCATGGCCAATGCATACCTCTTGCCCGATGATCCGAGCGGTATCGACTGGTCGAACCCTGAGCAGTTGTTGTATACCCGCACGACCGGCGCCAATCAGCAGGCGTTGGAGGC
>JALHFX010000050.1 GCA_022837595.1 Propionibacterium sp. | reverse complement strand
CTCAGATGTGCCGGTTCTCTCCTGATGCTGTGCCTGAGCTGGGTACCGCACGTAACTCATACCCGAGTTCAGCAACGTTAGTGCCCTGCATGCGTTGGGATGCGTTGATGATGTGGGGCCGGAGCGGATTCGATCGGCTGTTGCTTGCAGTGTGATGGCGGGGTGGGCAGCGGAGTGTCCGTGAACGTTTTAGTCGTGTTCTGCACAAACTTGCTGCACGTGTGCAGACGATCCCCGCTCGTAAGGTCGCCCCGACGATGAATCGCACCGGGGCAAACCCGGTCAACACCCGTCAGTGGTCCCCAGATGCCTGTTCGCCGACAAATCTGGGCCTGGAAAGCGATCTGGGGACCACTGACGGGTGTTGGCGTGCGAGCAACCCTGTTTCTGGCTGACCGCCTCGGCGCCTGCTGCCGACCGTCTCATGAGTTGACGTGCTACTCATCAGCGTCGTGGCTACTACGCTGAGCTGAACCGGTCGAGCCTGCGGCTTCCGCAACATTCGTGCCCCGCGAGGTCGAGGACTCCGTCGACGTTGATAGCCCACCGGACGAGCGGCCCATCATCGATCACGGTGAACACATGCCAGTTCGATGACGCCTCAACTACACCGGCCAAGCGGACACGACGCCTTAGTTGAACCAGACCCCAGCCCCCGTCGGCGCCCTCAGCCGATCCCACCCAAAGATCGAGACCACCCTGACATTCGTTCGGTTTCCTCGTGCACTCTCCACGAGGGCTGCAGGTTCAGCCCTGCCGTGAGCCGAGCCGTGATTCTCTAAAACGTGGCGCTGGCCGTACCGTTTCCCCACATCTGAACCGCGGCCGCTCCCGACCGGATCCTTACCTTTCCACAGGAAGGGGGCTCATCTATCGATCCGAGCCGTACGGCTAATGCCCTAAAGAACGCCCTTCTCGAACTCTGGACAAGCACAGGCACTCGGACGCCTGACCCAGTTGCGGAGCTCAGGTGCCTGAGTTGGGTACTGCACGTAACTCATACGCTCGAGGTCGTGGATGCTCGGGTCTTGGTTACCGGAAAGCGATCCTATTCTTTCGGATCGCGTCGGCAACCCGCAGAGTGTGCTTGGGTCTTGGTTACCGGAAAGCGATCCTATTCTTTCGGATCGCGTCGGTAACCAAGACCCAAGCAGCACCAAGCGCAACCAAGCGCCACCGAACGATGACTCAGGCCCAGCCGTGTTTGACCTTGCTCCGCTGCTCCTGAGCCTTGAAGAGATTGAACCTGGGCAAGAACTTGTCCCAGTCGATGGCATGCGAATCCAATTCGGGGCCATCAATGCAGGCATGTTTGCGTACCAGCTCGCCGCCCATATTCACAGGCACCATGCACGCACCGCACATGCCGGTCGCGTCCACCATGATCGAGTTCAACGAAGCCACCGTCTTGACCCCGTAGGGCTTGGTCAGATCGGAGACCGAACGCATCATCATCGGCGGCCCGATGGTGGTCACCTCTGCGATCGGGCGTCCCTGGCCCCGCTGGTTGGCATCGAGCAGATCCTTCAACGGTACGGTGACGAAGCCCTCGATACCGAAGGAGCCGTCGTTGCTGGTGAAAATCACCTCGAGCTGGTCACCGAACTCGGCCTGCAAGGCATCGACACGCTCACCCGCGCCCACCCAGAAGAGCAGGTCTGCGCTGCGGAAACCGGAGATCAGCGTGACATGGTTACCCAATTGCAGATGCTCCCGGGCGATGGGATAAACCGGCGGCAGTCCTACCCCGCCCGCAGCGAAGACCACGGTCTGACCGGTGGGGATCTTGCGCACGTCACTCGGTTGGCCGAGCGGGCCGGCGATACCTTCGAGCCGCTCCCCTTCCTGCATCGCATTGATCATCTTCGAGGTGGTGCCCATACCCTGCACCACCAGCACGATGGTGCCGGCCTCAGCATCCCAATCGGCCAGGGTCAGCGGAACCAGTTCTCCCTGCGGTTCGGCGAGCACCCGGACGAACTGGCCGGCCTTCGCGTTCTTCGCGATGACCGGGGCCCTGACCGTCAACTCGACGATATTGGGTTGCAGTTCGCGCCGCTGAACGATGGTGTTCGCAGCACTGGCCATGTCGGTGAACTGCTTGGCATCGGCCACCATCTCGCGGATCTGATCGGCGGGCAAGAAAGATGCATCCCTGATCTCACGCGCCGCCGCCTGACCGTCACCGGCTGCCTTGACTGCAGTGGATCCACCGCGCGCAGCGTCGCCACCTGAATAGACACCGTCGACCGAGGTTGCCTGGCTACCCTCGGTCAGTTCGAGAGCGCCCGCCGTCGTGACCGTCAGCGAAGGCTCCGAATCCTTGATGATCGGGTTCGCCGAGTTACCGAGGGCCATGATGACCAGATCGACGTCGACCGTCTCGGTTTCACCGGTCGCAACCGGACGACGGCGACCAGAGGCGTCCGGTTCACCCAATTTCATGGTTTCCAAGACCGCGGACTTCACGAACCCGGTCCGGTCATCGCCGCAGAACTCGCGCGGCGATCGTAACGTGGCGAGCTGGATGCCTTCCTCCAAGGCATGCTCCAGCTCTTCGACCCGAGCAGGCATCTCCTGACGAGTGCGGCGGTAGACGATCGTCACCTTGCCGCCGAGACGGCGGGCAGTGCGTGCCGCGTCCATCGCGGTGTTGCCGCCACCGATGATCATGACCTGCTTCCCGCGACATTCAGGCAGCGGCGTCTCATAGTCGGCGCGATGACCCTGCATCAGATTCACCCGGGTCAAGAACTCGTTCGCGCTCATCACATTGAGCAGATGCTCTCCGGCCACGTTCATGAACCGCGGCAGACCTGCCCCCGAGCCGACGAAGACGTGCGAGAACCCCGCGTCCTTCAGCTCGGCGAGAGTGGCTGTCTTACCGACGACGAAGTTGGTCACGAATCGTCCACCCAAGGCGGTGATCTTCTCGACGACGTCATCGATCAGGCTATTGGGTAGGCGGAACTCCGGGATGCCGTAGCGCAGCACCCCGCCGAGCCGGTGAAATGATTCGAAGATGGTCACCGGATATCCGTCGGCGGCCAACAGGAAGGCGTTGATCAGGCCTGACGGCCCAGATCCGACGACGGCGACCGGCGGTTTGGTGGCCAGCTGCCATGGGTCGGGGGTGTCAGCGTAACGGGCGATATTGCCCTCGGGATCGACCACGCGTTCTCGTTGCGGCAAGAACCACTCGAGCTGGCCGATTTCGATCGGACGACCGGAATGGGCGCAGACCGATTGGCACTGTAATTCCTGCGGACAGACACGTCCGGTCACATTCGGCAGCGGATTGATCGACTCGATCAAATCGAGCGCCTCACGGAAATGGCCGGTGCCCAAAAGGCGCATCATGTCGGGGATGGCCACCTGTACCGGGCACCCGCCGCGCGGCTCCTTGCGTCCGGCCAGCAGTTCGCCCAACTGGCAGGGTTTATCGGCGCACTGTTTGTCGCGCAGCGCCTCCAGCCAGACCAGCAGATCGACTTCACGCTGCGTATAGCCGATCTCCAGATAGCCAAGATAGCCCTGATTGACCAGTCCGAAATCTTCGCTGCGCTCCTCGGGAGTGCGGATATAGGGCGGGATTGATGACCCGGCCGGCCAGTTCACCGAAAGCCCCTTGAACACCGGGTATCGGTCGGACAAGTAACGATCCAGGGCCCGGATGAACTTACGCTTGGCGCTCAACGGCAGATTCCACACGAAGCGCATCAGCACCATTGAGGCATCGTTACCGACCAGCAGTTTCGACCAGAGTTCCCGAGTGAAGTCTTCGGAGAGTTCTGGTTGTCGGAACTCTGCGGCGACCGCCCCCATGCCATCGGCGATGAACATCTCGCGGAAAGCGCGCGGGTCGGTCTGCAGTCGCCGACCCAGCAGTTCCATCTGCCGACGGTAGGTCTCCACTGCTTCTGAGCGTGCCAACTCCTCTACCTCGGTAGCAGTCTGTGCGAGTGCTTGGGAGGCAGACAGGTAGCGAGTCAGATCATCATGAATGGTGGTCATGGCAGCCTCCTCAGTGGATGATCTCGGCATCGCAGTTGGCGATAACCTTCGCGATCCTGTGCCGCAGCTCGTCGGTGGGCTCGACTTTCTCGAGCGCACCGGGAATCAGCCTGGCGGCATCGCGAGCCTTGCCGTCCACGATGACCTTGGTGCGTTCGAAGAGTTCCGGCAGCTCCTGCCAACAGCTCTTGCAGTCAGTGCATTTCTGCACGTCTTGCGGGTCGAGCCGGACGATCGGCTGGGTGGTCTGCGTCGAATCCGGTGTGGCGGTCGGTGCTGCCCCGCCAAGAATGCCCAATCCGGTGCCGAAGGCGGTAACCGGCTGGGCCGCAGTCGATGCGGCGAGTTCGCTCATCGCTCGGGCGATCTCGTCCATGGACGATTCACGGGCAGCCATCGCGCTGTCGTAGCGCGATTGCAGGTCGGCGATATCCCTGGCCTGGATGGTCTTGAGCCGGTCGATGTCGACACCAGCGAGGTATTGCAACTGCTGCCAATAGCGACGGCGGCCCTCGACGAGCGCGACGATGGTCTGGCTAACCTTGATCTTCACCAACCGGTCGGCGGCATCGGTCGACCAAATGAACGGTAGATGCGCGGCACGGTCGGATTCGGGAAGATCGATATAGTCCTCCAGTGGCACAGCGATCGCGTCCTGATCACCGGACAGCTTGCTGAACTGTTTGCTGAAACGGACCTCCCCCAACGCGAACTGCGCGGGTGTGAGCGGGAACTGTTTCAGCCGCAGCTCGCCGGCGGCGTCCACGTATTCGATGCTGTGGGTTGTCCACAGTTTGTCGGGGTCGGGATTGCCCTCAAGGTTGAACCAGTCACGCAGTCTGTCGCCTTTTCGAGGATCGTGGACGAAGACCGGAGCCATCCGCGACTCAACCGCCAGCCTGGCACGTTGGTTCGCCATATTGTCGGCGATGCCGTTCTCGCCTTGGCATGGGGCGTAGACGTTGAGCAGGCCCGCCCCGTCGGTGAAGTTCAGCATCTCCATAGCCGCCCGCAGGAAGTGACCTTGGAGTGCAGTCGCAGTAGCCGCAACGTAGGTATTCGGATGGAAAGCGGCCAGCAGAGAGAGTTCCTTGCGCTCCTCGGTCTTGCCGGCACCGGTGGCACCGAACCTTGCGAGATCGGCGTCTTGGCCGGTGAAGCTGGCGGTCGACGCCTGACCACCGGTGTTCGAGTAGCCTCCGGTGTCGAGTACCAGCATCTTGATCGGAGTACTGGACGCGAGGACTCGAGAGAGTGCACCGAAACCGATGTCATAATTGGCGCCGTCACCGCCGATAGTGAGCACCGCCGGTAGATAGCCGAGTTCCTCATCAGTGAACTGGGCCCACTCGAGGGTCGACAGTTGCTTGTCGTGAATCGCAGGATCATAGGCATCGTCGAGTTCGAGACGTGCCACCCGGATCGCCTTCACCAGGTCGGTGGCCTTCGCAGCCAGTCCTTCGTAGATGCCCTTGGCCAGCGCCGGAGCATCTTGGAAAAGGCTGTTGACCCAGGGGTCGGTGAACGCGTTGTACGGCATGGTGGACGCGTAAACACTCGAGCAACCCGTCGAATTCGCAATCACCGTGGTCGCCGGAGCCTTGCCGGTAGGGCCACCCTCAAGCTGGTAGAGCCCGGCGTCCAGCTCGCTGATGGCCGTGCGGATCCGCGCGGCACGCTCGGGTGACTCAGCCTGGACGAGATCGAGTTTCGTGGTCAGCTCGTCGACCAGCTCGCCGAGGAGCCTGCGCTGCTCGGTCTGGCGCTTGGCGCCCAGTGCATGGCTGGTGGCCACGACCATTCGGGTGCCGGTGACCTCACCGCAGCCTCGGCAACCGCCATGGCCCCCGGTCACCGCGTAATAGTTGGCGCGATCGAGGAAGAGCCGCTTGGTGTCTCCCCCTTCGTTCAGCGCATCGGCTGTGAACCGGGCGGGAGTGTTCGGGGACTTGGCCAAGAACTCGAAACCGGACTCCAGCTTTTCCTCGATTTCGGGGGTCTGGTCGACAGCTGTGAGCGCACCGGGACCGCAGACATCGACGCATTCCAGGCAGCCTGTGCACTTCCACGGGTCGATCGTGACCGAGTAGAGACCGCCATTGCCAGCAACGTCCTTCTCGATCGCATCAAAGAACGGACGCGTTCGAGCGACCGGGAAACCACGCAGCACTTCAACGACCGCACCGAAATTACGACGCAGGTACGAGCCGCTAGCGGCCGACACCAGCTCATCGGCGGCCTTGGCCACGAGATCGGCGAGTGGGCCTGCCTGCTTGTCCGCGCGATAGTATTCGCGCACCCTCGACGAGATGGCGTAGATATGGTCACGCATCGCGGCTCGCTGGGGCTCATTAACCTCGATCATCTCGACGGCTTCGGCGACCAGCGTGTGGATCTCGTGCACGTTATTGGGGATCGCGGCATCAGGACAAGCCAAGGTGCACTCCATACAGCCTGTGCACAGCGATGCATTGAAAATGGGAACGGCACGGCGGAACATGCCCTTGTTCTTGCCAGCCGCAGTACCGGTCGGCACGAAGAGCCCGGATCCCGGGAAGACCGGCGCCCGACCGACCGTCCCCTCGCGGAACGCTTTGCCCATGATGCGTTCGTAGTAGTCGGGGTCGAAAAGGTTGGACGCCGCACACGGAAGTTGCGCCATCGAAGACGACAACGCCACTCCGCGTGGGGTGGGCGCCCCCGGTTCGGCATCGATGGCCAGATAGAGGTCCTCGTCGTAGGGCACCGGCTTGACCGCTGTCAGGCCGTCCTCGATCACCGCCATATTTGACGAGACAATAGAGCCACCCTTGCGTCCGAACTTCTTCGAGATCTGCATATAGACCTTCTCGCGCAGCGCATCGACCGAGCTTCCATCGGCGACACGGTCGACGCCGCCGACGACCGCGCCGATGAATGCGATGCCCATCATGCGGGTCTCCAGCTCGACGGTCGGCGCATGCTCAGCCGCAACCGCAAAGGCGTCGATGATGGAGAACTTGATCTTCTTGGAGCGGATGGTCGCCCGGGCAGGAGCCGGTAGCGCACGCCAGGCCTGCTCGGGGGTCAGATTCGATTGAAGGATCAACGTGCCGCCAGGCACCAAACCCTTCAGCGGATCGGTGTGTTGAAAGACCTTGTGATCGGGCGAGAGTACAACTTCGACGTCTTCCAACTCGGCATTGGTGACCAGCACCGGCTCGGGGCTCAGCGTGATGTAGTAGTTGGTCGGTGCGCCCGATTTCTCCGAACCGTATTTTGGCGCCGACTTCGAGTAGAGACCCAGCGCGCCCGCGAGAATGTCGGTCATCAGCTTGCCGGTGGCGATAGTCCCGTAGCCGCCTACCGAATGGAAGCGGATACGAAATGCATTTTCTGGAAGCAATCGAGGGTTCTTGCCGACCGGCAGCGCCATCAGCGTGGTCTCGGGATAAGCAGCCGCCAGCTTGGCCTCCAGATCATTGAACGAGCGGCCGGCCTCATCGCTGAAGAACGTCGATCCCAAATAGACCAAAGGCGACGCATTCTCGCCGGCCATGTTCTCGGCGGCGGCGATCAGGTCGCGCGGCTGCAGGTCGTGGCCGCCGAGCCCGAAGACGGCGCTGGTCATCGCAGGAATCTCCTCGACCGCCTCGATACCCGGGAAGCGTCCTGGATGATCGGCGTTGGCCGCACCCCGGAAAAGTGCCTGGTTGACGAACTGAGTGAGTGCCATCTGATCGGATCGCTCCATCACGGTGACAGCCTTCTTGCCGCGCAGCGCCGCAACCACCTCAGCTTCCGGGAAGGGCTGGAGCAGCTTGATGGCGACCAACCCCACCTTCATCCCGCAGCTTCGCAGATAAGGCAGTACCGCGCGGATATCATCGCAAACCGAACCGAGCCCGACGAAGACCAAGTCAGCGTCCTCGATCTCGTAGGTGTGCACCGGGCTGTACTTGCGTCCGGTCAGCGCCGAGTACTCGTCCATTGCCTGTCGGGCGAGTCTGGGAACCTCGGCGGCGAAGTGCGTGCGGTGGTCGGCGCTGCCGGCCTGGAAATCCGGTTGGTTCTGCACCGGCCCGGTCAACCCGGGGTTAGTGGGATCGACCAGCGCTGGGACGAGTTGCCGGGTGCCCTTCTGCCAAGCTCCCAGCCATTGACGCCGCCACTGCGCTTCGAGATCGTCGGGAATGAATTGCAGAGTTTCGGCGACCAGATCGCCGCTGTTGTCGAGCTCGACCGCGTCGGCCTTGGCGCTGAGCCAGTCACGGATCTCGTCCAGTTCATCCAGCCCGAACTCCGCTGCTTTGCGATCAATCCAACGATTGAGCTGCCAGACTCGTCCCTTGGCACCGTAGATGATCTCTTGCGCGATGGTCGGACAGCTGATCCGGCCCTGCGGGTCACCCAGATACTCCTTCAGCAACGCAGGCTCAGGCAGCCGTGCTTCGGAGAGCATGTGGCTGGTGGAGAATCCGTCCATCGCATTGGCCACCGGGATCAATGAGAGCGCCGACGTGCGGTAGCTGATCGCGGTTCAGCGAGTGTTTGCTGACCACGCGGGCAGCGACCTGCAGAACGAAACCACCCACCTTCTTGCCGACCGTGACGAAATGGGACTCCATCGCGTACAAGATGCCCTGGCTGCTGGAAGCGTTCGAGACGTACTGGCCGCCGGTCAGTGCCGCTCCGAGGGCGCCGGACTGGGCGGAGTGCTCCCCTTCAGGCTCGAAGAAGAACGGATGCTTACCCCAGACATTCAGTTGTCCTTCGGCGCGGGCAGCCTCATAGATCTCGCTGATTTCGGTCGACGGCGTGATCGGATACCCGATGACTCCACCGCAGACATGTTTCATCACGTGTGCAACGGCTCCGTTACCGTTGATCACCGACGGCGTACCGGGATACTTGGCCGGGTCGCGATCGTCATCGGCGGGTGGCGTTGCCGGAGCCGCCGTCTCCAAGGAACTCGCGAAAGCCATGTCTCGAGTCGCGCTATCAGTCATTCGTCATTCCCTCACCCGTGCCGCAGTCGATGATGATGGCTGCTGTTGAGCCCCACCGGCCACGATCACCATTCAGGGCTCCGGTGGCGGCATCGCCGCCTGAGCCGTGGTCGTCGTCCAAGCAGAATAGCTCCGGACGATCACGGACCGTCTTTCGGGGTCTCGCCGACCCACATCGTCGACTCGGGTCTGCGACCGAAGGCGCGTACGCGGCCAGCTGCGGCTAGATCAGATCCACCAGCGGCGCGATCATCTCGACAGAGTTTTCGTCGAGCAGACCGACCTCGTAGAAGCTCAAATCGTCGACGACGTCGGCGGCCTGCTGGGCTGCGGCGTCGATGAAACCCTGGTCAGCGACGATGCCTGGATCCAGCCAGTCTTCCCACAACTCGGCGGGCAAAACCAACGGCGCCCTGTCGTGGATCATGGAGGCCTCCCCTGGAGCCTCGATCGTCATGATCGTCCCGGTTAAAATCCAAGGGGCCTGCGCACCGGACCTCCACCAGCTGAAGAGCCCACCCAGGGCTAGAACGTCGTCCGCTTCGGAATGGAAGAAGAAGCGTCGGCGTTTTCTTCCGGTGGTCGCACTCTCGAAATACCCGAGCGCCGGAAAGATAGCCCTCGAAGTCGCGACGGCCTGACGCCACATCGGTTTGCTGGTGACGGTTTCTGAGACCGCGTTGAATGTCGGCACTTTCATGGTGAGCGTCTTCGACCAACTCGGCGTGAACGGCCAGCGTGCGGGCCAGCATCTACGTTTACGCTCGCCATCACGGACCGATTCCACGACGACCGGCACCCTCGGCTCGTTGGCACCCAAATCACTGAAGACCGGTCGCGCGTTGAAGTTTTGTTCCAGTGCCTGATGTACCTCGTCGACTCGAAAGACATCGACGATCGATGCGGTGTCAGCGGTCACATATCGGCCACACATGAAACCTCCTGCTGGTCATCGATGATCATCGCGGCGTGGTCGGCTACATCGGAACCGGGCATCGCCGCGACTCGAAGCAACTAAGTCAAGGGTATCGTCGCTTCGCCGACCGGCCTTTGTGAAACAGAGCCGCGAGCCCGGTCCGCGAACCTCCGACGCTTCGAGCGTGGCCGTTAGTAGCCATAGCCTTAGCGAACAAAGTGACCCTAACCCCAAGAACTCAAGAGCTCGTGGTTTAGCCTGGACAGAAGTGTGAGTAACGCAGCAGTCCCGAAAGCAAGGAGGCAGGGATGCGTACCTACGACTGCGATGTGGTTGTTGTGGGAGGCGGCTCAACCGGAGCGGGTGTCGTCAGGGATGTGGCGATGCGCGGCTATTCGACGATTCTGGTTGACCGCGCAGATCTGGGGCAGGGCACGACCGGCCGATATCACGGATTACTGCATTCAGGCGGACGCTATGTCGTCAGTGACCCGCACTCGGCAACCGAATGCGCCGAAGAAAACACCATCGTCACCCGCATTCACGCCGACGCCGTGGAGACCACCGGCGGCCTGTTCGTGTCAGTTCCTGAGGATGATCTGGCTTTCTCGGACGATTTCCTCGCCGGCTGCCAGAAGACCGGAGTTCGGGTCACAGAAATCAGCGTGGCCGATGCGCTCAAGCGTGAGCCGCGCGTCAATCCAAAGATCCAACGCGCATTTCTGGTCGAGGACGGCACAGTCGATGGTTGGCAGATGGTCTGGGGTGCGGCACGCTCGGCCCAGGAGCACGGAGCGAAGATCCTCACCTACACCGCGGTCGTAGGCATTGAGAAGCAAGGTGACGCGGTGACTGCGGTGCGTTGTATCGACCGGCGCAGTGGTGAAGATGTCACGATCAGCTGCCGATTCGTCATCAATGCCGCGGGCGCCTGGTCGCATCACATCGCGGAGTTGGCGGGCTGTCACGACGTCGAGGTCGTGCCCGGGCGCGGCATCATGATCGCGATGAACCATCGGCTGGTGAACACCGTGATCAACCGCTGTACGTATCCTGCGGACGGGGACATCCTGGTCCCGGTCCATACCGTTGCCATCATCGGCACCACCGATGTGCGCGCCGATGATCCCGATGAGTTGCCGATTCCACACAACGAAGTCCAGCAAATGCTCGACTGCGGCGAAGTCCTTATTCCGGGCTTCCGCCAGGCCCGCGCATTGCATGCCTGGTCAGGGGCTCGCCCATTGGTCAAGGACGCCCGAGTGTCTGCCCAGGACACCCGACATATGTCTCGCGGGATGTCGATCCTCGATCACCAAGCCAGAGACGGAGTATCGGGTATCCTCACGATCGCCGGCGGCAAGCTGACGACCTACCGACTGATGGCGAAGAATATCGTCGACCGGATGTGCGAGCAGCTCGGCGAAGAGCGCGATTGCCGTACCGCCGACGAAGCTGTACCGAACTCGACCCCCGGGAAGAACTACGTGGTCACCCATCGCCTGCACGACCGCGAGGCCGACCGTCGAGACGATCAAATCATCTGCGAGTGCGAATTAATGAGTCGCTCGATGCTCGTCAAAGCGATGCATGCCGACCCGATGGCGAGTATGGACGATCTGCGCCGTCATCTGCGGCTCGGTATGGGACCGTGTCAGGGCGGGTTCTGCAGCTTGCGAGCCACCGGTATCGGTTGTGCCGAAGGCATCTTCGATGCCGACACCGGCAATGCTCGGCTCAAGGAATTCCTATCGCACCGCTGGATCGGACTATGGCCGATCCTTTACGGCGATCAGGTCCGTGAGACAGCTTTGGACGAGTGGATCTTCCAAGGTTTGCTCGATATCGACCATCTCCCCGAAGAGAAAGTGGTCTTTGAACCGGTACCGCTGAACGCTGGCGCCCAAGCTGCACAGGCCGACGCCAAGCCCGAAACCACGGAGGTGTCACGATGACGCGCGTAGTCGTGATCGGCGGCGGTCTGGCCGGCCTGATGGCCGCCGCCCGGCTCGTTGACCAAGGCGCCGAGGTGACCCTCGTTACCTTCGGCATAGGTGGCTTACAACTCTCGCACGGTGGCTTCGATGTGCTCGGTTATACACCCGAGCGGGTCGATCGTCCTTTCGATGCGTTGGACGACTTCATCGCCGCACATCCGGATCATCCTTATGCTCGCCTCGGCACCCAGGGGGTGCGCGAGGGCGTCGCATTCGCGTGCACCTTCTTCGGTGACCTGTTTGTCGGCAACAGCGAACGCAACTGGCTGTTGCCAACTGCGGTAGGTGCGCTGCGTCCGACCTATCTCGCCTCACCAACGATGATCGCTGCAGACCCCCGTGCCGATCACGATCCTGTCGTGGTAGTAGGACTGCGACAGCTGAAGGACTTCCAGGCCGATCTGATCGCGGGAAATCTAGTCAAACAACAGATACCGGCCCGTGCCATCGTGCTCGATTTTCCTGCCCGCATCCGAGAAGCCGACGCCTCCGGGCTCACGTACGCCCGTGCGATGGATCGTGCAGACTACCGGGCTGATTTCGCTGACGCTCTGCGCAAGCAACTATCGAAGGGCGAGAAAGCGCTGATCCCGGCGATCGTCGGTCATCGTACCGCCACGGCGTTCACCGATCTGCGTGACCGCCTTGGTTCCCCACTCGCCGAGATCCCGCTGCCGCCACCCTCGGTTCCCGGCATGCGACTCAACGATTATGCCTCTCGACATCTACAAGACATCCGGGTTCGTTGGATCCTTGGTTCGAGGGTCGTAGCGATTCACGGCCACGACCGGCGAGCCAGTTCAGTCGATGTGGCGACGTCAGGACACATCATCGAGTTGAAAGCGGACGCCTTCGTCTATGCCCCAGGAGGCTTTGAGAGCGGAGCGATCAGCTTGGATTCGTACGGAAAGGTCCTCGAAACCCATCTCGGGCTGCCAGTGCAGGTTCCCGAGGGGCAACTCATCGGGCCCGACAGGACTGCCGAACAACCGCTCTTCCGCAGTGGCTTGGCGACCGACGACCACATGCGAGTTTTGGATCAGCAGAATCGTCCGGTCTTCGAAAACCTCTTTGCAGCCGGTGGAGTCCTCGCCGGCGCCATGCGTTGGAGCGAGAAGTCGGGCGAAGGCATCGCCGCCGCCAGCGCAGTACGAGCCGCAGACGCGATAGGAGATCTGGCATGAGCACCAAGAAAGACCCGAAATCGCTCACCGAATCTGAGCGTCGGCAACGCGACGCCGACCGTCGGAAGAAAGTGGCCGTTTCGCAGCATGGGCCCAAGGTATTAACGCTGAGCCTCAAAGAGCCTGATGTGTTCGCGGCGCAACAGTTGAATCGGGCGAGCCTTGACCATTGCGTCAAATGTACGATCTGTGAGACGGCATGCCCGGTCCTCGCGGTCACACCACTGTTCTCCGGACCGAAGTATGTGGGTCCGCAGGCCGAGCGCTTCCGACATGGGGAATCGGTTGATCACTCCCTCGACTACTGTTCGAGCTGTGGCCTGTGCACGCTCGCGTGCCCGCAGGGTGTCAACATCGCCGAGCTGAATTCCATGGCACGGGCCGTCATGAAGGCCGATCACATGCCTATCCGTGATTTCCTTATCGGCGAGACTGTGCTGATGGGCAAGGTGATGACTCCGATCGCCCCGATCGCCAATGCCGCACTGGCGAACAAGCCAATCCGCATTGCGATGGAAAAGATCATCGGAGTACACCGCGATGCACCGATGCCGACCGCGCAGTCTCAGTCCTTTGTGAGCTGGGCCAAGCATCACAAGCGACCGGCCGGCCCAGCACCTCGAGGACCCGTCGTCTTCTTCCACGGTTGCGCCGGCGGCTATTTCGAGGTGCAGACCTCAATTCATACCGTCGAGGTACTGGAATATCTAGGATTCGAGGTCATCGTCCCGACCCAGGGCTGTTGCGGGCTCGCTCAGCAGTCGAACGGCTTATTCACCCAGGCCCGCAAGACAGTCACCAAATTGTGCCGGCAACTACGGGCAGCTGGCCAAGACCTGACGATCGTCTCCTCGTCCGGCTCGTGCGCGGGAATGCTCAAGCACGAGGCACACGAAATCATGGGAGTGGACGATCCGGCACTCATCGATGTGAGCACCAGAACACGGGAAACCTCCGAATTCCTTATGGAACTCGAGGATGCGGGAACACTCCCCCATAGCTTCCAGCGGATCGATATGACCGTGCCCTATCATGCACCTTGCCAGTTGAAGGATCAGGGAATGGGTATGCCCGCTATCCGTTTGCTGGAACTCATTCCGGGATTGAAGGTCGTGGAATCCGGTGAAGGATGCTGCGGTATTGCCGGAACATATGGATTGAAGAAGGAGAAGTACGACGTAGCCCAGGCCGTCGGGCAAGTGCTGTTCGACATGGTGATCGACACCAATCCCGAGTTGGCGGTTTGTGATACCGAGACCTGTCGCTGGCAAATCAGCAAGTCAACCGGTGTTCCCACGGTACATCCGGTCTCACTGATCCACCGCGCATATGGGCTGGGCGACTGATCTTCAACGCCGGATCCTTCACCGGGGCAGCGCAAGATCTGGTTGAGTTTCGCACACAATTCTGAGCAAGTGAAAGAAGACTCCATCCATCGCCGCTATTGCTTGACATAATGGTGATAGTTCGCATCCTTCAACACAAGCACAAATCCACAACAGTTCTTGCCGGATATGCGCCGGGGGAATCCGCTTCAACCAAGGCAGATTCACCCGCCGTATACTCCGTAGAGACTGACTTCCTCGTGGTATTGCATGAAAGGGACATCAATGAACCTTATACCGATGGCTGTATCCTCCCTCTTTGAAGGATTCGTCTCGGAATTCGTCGGAACCGCTATCTTGCTCGTTCTGGGTGTCGGCGTCGTCGCCAACAATCTGCTCGGTAAGACCAAGGGCCAGGGGACGGGCTTTCTGTTCGTCAACTTTGGCTGGGGCATCGGCGTCATGGCTGGCGTGTATTTCGCCAGCAATAGCGGTGGGCAGCTGAATCCCGCGGTAACGGTCGGGCTGTTGATCCGCGAACTCTTGCTGGGGAACTCAATCGATTGGGCGCTCTTCTGGGTCTATATCCTCGCGGAGTTCTTGGGCGCCATGCTCGGGGCCGTCCTCGCTTGGCTGGCATACAAGCAGCACTACGACACTGATGTCGACCCGGCACTCAAGCTGGGAACCTTCGCCACAGGCCCCGAGATCAGGAATCCGTTCTGGAACTTCCTGACTGAGGTCATCGCGACGTTCGTGTTGGTCGGCTGGGTGTTGGTCGCCGTCCTTCAGGATCCCCATGGCAATGCTTGGGCTCCTATCGGTGTCACCTTGCTGATCGTCGGCATCGGCGCCTCGCTTGGTGGGCCCACCGGTTATGCGATCAACCCGGTTCGTGATCTCGGCCCGCGCATCGTCCATGCCATCGTGCCGATCAAGGGCAAGGGTGGCTCCGACTGGGGTTACGCCTGGGTCCCTGTCGTCGGCCCGCTGGTCGGTGGCGTCCTCGCCGCTTTGATCCTCGTACCGATCTACACCGCGACCGGAGCTCTGCCTGCCGAGTCAGCACCATTCTTCGCGATCGTCGCACGTTGATCCTGTGCACTCGAAAACACCAAGTCCAATTAAGAGATACCTCGTTCAAATACACAAAGGAGTGAATCAACGTGGCAGAAATGTTCATCATGGCCATCGATCAAGGGACGACCAGTTCGCGCGCCATCATCTTCAATCATTCGGGGCAGATCGTCTCCACCGGGCAGATGGAGCATGAGCAGATCTTCCCGCGTGCCGGCTGGGTCGAGCACGCGGCCGAGGAGATTCGCGGCAACGTCAACGAAGTGATGGGGCAAGCGCTCGCTCGTGCCCGTATCAACCGTCACCAGATCGCTGCCGTCGGCATCACCAATCAGCGCGAGACCACGCTGGTCTGGGACCGCGAGACGGGTAAGCCGGTCTACAACGCCATCGTCTGGCAAGACACTCGCACACAGAAGATCTGCGAGGAATTGGCAGGAGATGAAGGACCGGACCGCTACAAGCAGATCTGTGGTCTTCCACTGGCCACCTACTTCGCAGGCCCGAAGATCAAGTGGATTCTCGACAATGTGAGCGGCGCCCGAGAGCGTGCAGAGGCCGGAAAGCTGGCATTCGGCACCATGGATAGCTGGGTGCTATGGAATCTCACCGGCAGTCAACACGGCGGCGTCCACGTCACCGATGTGACCAATGCTTCACGCACGATGCTCATGAACGTCCAGACCCTCGAGTGGGATCCGGGCATGTGCGAGGCGATGGGTATCCCGATGTCGATGCTGCCCGAGATCAAGTCGAGCTCCGAGGTCTACGGGCACGGCGACGCCGAGAGTCTGATCATCGATACGCCTATTGCCGGTATTCTCGGCGATCAGCAGGCGGCCACCTTCGGCCAGGCATGCTTCCAGACAGGCATGGCGAAGAACACCTACGGCACCGGTTGCTTCATGCTGATGAACACCGGTGAGGAGCCGGTCTTCTCGAAGAATGGGCTGTTGACTACCGTCTGCTACAAGATTGGGGATCAGAAGGCCGTCTACGCGCTCGAAGGCTCGATCGCGGTCACCGGATCACTGGTGCAATGGCTGCGCGACAACCTGAAGATCGTGGACTCCGCTCCCGAGATCGAGGCACTGGCTGCCAGCGTCGAGAATAACGGTGGCGCCTACTTCGTCCCCGCATTCTCTGGCCTGTTCGCCCCGTACTGGCGTGCCGATGCCCGCGGCGCGCTCGTTGGCCTCACCCGCTACGTTAATCGCGCCCACATCGCCCGCGCGGTGCTGGAGTCCACGGCCTACCAGACCCGCGACGTGCTGGAGGCGATGAACGCTGATGCTGGTGTGCCACTCACCGAGCTGCGGGTGGACGGTGGTATGACGGCGAACAACCTGCTGATGCAGTTCCAGGCCGATCAGCTCGGCGTCGATGTGGTGCGGCCGGTGGTGGCTGAGACGACAGCGTTGGGCGCAGCCTATGCGGCAGGTATCGCGGTCGGCTTCTGGGAGGGCGAAGCAGACGTCATCGCCAACTGGGCGGAGGGCAAGCGCTGGCTGCCGAACCACGGCCCGGAAGCTCTTGTCGAGCGTGAGCGGCTCTACCGCAACTGGAAGAAGGCCGTCACCAAGACCCTCGATTGGGTCGATGACGACGTCATCGAGTAATCGGCACAGCTGACCCGAGGTTGATGGCCTGGGTGAGGATCTCGATCCTCACCCAGGCCATCAGTATTATTCGCCGCCTGCAGCAATGTTCTGCCTTGAGTTCTGCAACGTTAGTGCCCCGGATGCGTCGAGGATGCGGGGCCGGAGCGGATTCGATCGGGTGCCGGGTGGACGAGCAGAGCGTTCACGAACGTTCCGCTCGTATCCTGCTCAGATTTGCTGCACGCGTGCAGATGATCCCACTCGTGGGGACGTCGCCACGATGAATCGCTTAGGGGCAAACCCGGCCAACACCCGTGGCTGGTCCCCAGATGCCTGTTCGGCGACGAAATCGAGTCTGCAAAGCGATCTGGGGACCAGTCACGGGTGTTGGGATGCGAGCACCCCTGTTTCTGGCTGACCGCCCGGGCGCCTGCTGCCGGCCTTCTGATCAGCTGACGTGCTACCAGCACGATGAGCATGCTCATCAGCATCGTGGCCACGACGCCGAGCTGAACCGGTCGAGCCTGTGAGTTCTGCAACGTTCGTGCCCCGCGAGGTCGAGGATTTCGTCGACGTTGATGCAGACAGCCCACTCGACGAGCGACCCATCATCGATCACCGTCGAAGGCCGACTCAACTGGAATGCGCGCGACCCACCATTAATCTGCTACACCCCTTTGTTCGTTCCTCGACCCCTGTTTATCTGCTGACCGACGCATGGTTTACCCTTGATACGCAAGAGTCGCTGGCTATTCAGTCACGGAGCTCAACAGCGAAGCAGAGCGAGGACAATGTTGTCGATCTG
This sequence comes from Propionibacterium sp., assembly GCA_022837595.1. Taxonomy (GTDB): domain Bacteria; phylum Actinomycetota; class Actinomycetes; order Propionibacteriales; family Propionibacteriaceae; genus Brooklawnia. The sequence continues at coordinate 8,702 of JALHFX010000050.1, read as the reverse complement.
CTTCAGCGCGAAATAGAACAAGAAATCTGAACCAAGGAGACGATTCAATGCCGCAGCTGTCAGAGTCGATAGGTGTCAGCGCTCCCAGCGGCGTCCCACAATCCGTAGTCGACTGGGTCGCCTCAATCGCTGAACTCACCACACCGAACGAGATCCACTGGTGTGACGGCTCTGTCGCCGAACGCGACCAGCTATACGAAGAGATGGTCGACAAGGGAACGTTCGTCCGTCTCAACCAGGACATACGCCCCGGAAGCTATCTCGCCCGCTCGGCACCGTCCGATGTCGCACGGGTTGAATCACGAACCTTCATTTGCTCCGAGCGCCCCGAGGATGCCGGCCCCACCAACAACTGGGCAGACCCCACCGAAATGCGCACAACCCTGCAAGGCGTTTTCGCCGGCGCGATGCGCGGCCGCACCATGTACGTCATCCCGTTCTCGATGGGACCGTTGGGCGGCCCGATCTCCAAATTGGGCATCGAGATCACCGACAGCCCCTATGTCGTGGTGAATATGCGCATGATGACCCGGATGGGCACACCGGCCCTCGAGCGCATCAATGCCGGCGAGTACTGGGTGCCGGCGGTGCACTCGGTTGGCTACCCGCTGATCGACGAGAACGGAAACTCGCGCCCCGATGTCGCCTGGCCCTGCAATGAGGACAAATACATCTGCCAATTCCCCGAAACCCGCGAGATCTGGTCATACGGTTCCGGCTACGGCGGAAACGCACTGCTGGGCAAGAAATCCTATGCGCTGCGGATAGCGTCCGTGCTGGCCAGGGAGCAAGACTGGCTCGCCGAGCACATGCTGATCTTGCGCCTCACCCGGGAATCCGATGGAAGAGAGTTCCACGTCACCGCTGCCTTCCCGTCGGCCTGCGGGAAGACAAATCTGGCCATGCTTCGCCCGACCATCCCGGGCTGGAAGGTGGAAACAATAGGCGACGACATCGCATGGATGCGTCCTGGCCCAGACGGCAGGCTATACGCGATCAACCCCGAATCGGGCTTCTTCGGTGTCGCCCCGGGCACCTCCGAGACCACCAACCCCACCGCGCTGCACGCACTCGATCACGACACGATCTTCACCAATGTCGCCCTCACCGACGACGGCGACGTCTGGTGGGAGGGCCTGACCAAGCAGCCGCCCGACCATCTGATCGATTGGCAAGGCAACGATTGGACACCGGACAGCGGGCGTCCGGCGGCTCATCCCAATAGCCGGTTCACTGTGTACGCCGGCCAGGCAGAATCGATCTCCCCCGACTGGGAGGCCCCGCAGGGGGTGCCGGTGGATGCAATCTTGTTCGGCGGCAGACGATCCCATACCGTCCCGCTGGTCAGTGAGGCCTACGACTGGAATCATGGCGTCTTCGTGGGCGCAACCGTATCGTCCAGACAGACCGCCGCGGCCGAAGGCGCCGTCGGGGAGTTGCGCCGCGACCCGTTCGCCATGCTGCCGTTCTGCGGGTACAACATGGCCGATTACTGGGCGCATTGGCTCAAGATGGGCGAGCTGCTCGGCAAAGAGGCACCGCGAATCTTCCAGGTGAACTGGTTCCGCCGGGACTCCGACGGCCACTTCCTGTGGCCCGGCTTCGGGGACAACTCCCGGGTGATCGAATGGGCCCTGCGCAGAGTTGCCGGCGAGCTACCGGCCGTCGACGCGATCTCCGGCAGGCTACCCGCGCCCGGAGACCTCAACATTGACGGTCTCGATCTGCCCGCCGAACACCTCGCCATGCTCTTCGCTGTTGAGCCTGATGAATGGGACGAAGAAGCTGATCTCACCGAAGAATACTTCGCCCTATTCGGGGACCGAGTGCCCGCCGAGCTCAACGCGCAGCTCCAGGCGTTGCGTGATCGGATCGCCGAAGCCCGGAGTCGGGAAGGTTCCGGGGATCTGGTGGACGCCTGATCGCTGGACAGCAGCGGCCTCACAAGAAGGAGCGCTGTCTGTCGGCCTAGCCTTGCGGCGCGGATTCCCGCGCCGAGAGATCAGCAGCTTCCTGACCTCTCGGCGCGCCTGGATGAGGCCGGAACAGGCCGACGTCCCGCTCTGCAACGGTGCCCGCCGCGTGCCGGGGCTCCGGCGTCAAGAGGTCGGCCTGGGTGGGGATCTTGACCGCCACCCAGGCCATCACCAGTATTCGCCGCGTGCAGTAATGTCCTCACCAGCCGGACGAGGGAGATCGCAATGGCAGAGATCATCGGCACCGTGGCGCTGGCCGCTCATATCGTTCTTGGATTCGTAGCTGCAATAGTGATTTCGCTACGGCGAAAACCCAGCACTGCGATCGCCTGGATACTCACGATCATCTTCATCCCCGTCATCGGTGTTGTGGCCTTCTTCCTCATCGGTTTCGGACGACTTCCCAAGGCCCGACGCGACAAGCAGCGCGAGGTCAACGCGGCGATGTACGAACGTTCCGAAATTACCAGCTTCATCGCGGGCTCGGGAACACCGGATTGGCTCGACACTGCGGTCGTACTCAATGAACGTCTCGGCGCGCTACCGATGGTCGCGGGTAACTCCGCCACGTTGATCGAGGACTACCAAGGGTCGATCAACGCGATGATCGCCGACATCGATGCGGCTACCGAGTTCATCCACATCGAATTCTTCATCCTGGTCCGGGACCAGACCACCCGTCCGTTCTTCGATGCGCTCGCTCGCGCGAGACAGCGCGGTGTCGTCGTGCGAGTACTGTCCGACTACGTTTCTGGTCTGATGTACCCCGAACGCAGCAGCACGATCGGAGCACTGCACGAGATGGGAGCGCAGTGGTCCCCGATGCTTCCGCTGCGTCCTTGGCGTGGCCAATGGCAGCGTCCGGATCTGCGCAATCACCGCAAGCTGGTCGTAATCGACGGCCGAGTCGGCTTCACCGGATCGCAGAATTTGATCGACGATTCCTACCTCAAGCCAAAGAATGTCAAACGCGGTCTGCATTGGCTCGAGCTGATGGTCAGGCTCGAAGGTCCGATCGTGGGCGAACTCGATGCGGTCTTCGCAGCCGATTGGTACTCCGAAACCGATGAGCTCTTGCCTTTGCAGACACACCTGGCGGCCAGTGCCAACGAGCCCCCGCTGGTCGCGGGTACCAGCCCCGTGGTCCATGATGTTGCCGCGCAGGTGATCCCTAGTGGGCCAAGTTTCGAGAACGACAACAACCTGAAACTGTTCGTGATGCTCATTCAGAACGCACGCGAGCGAGTCAGCATCACCAGTCCCTATTTCGTGCCTGATGAGTCAACGATGCTCGCCCTGGTCACAGCGGCCTCCCGAGGGCTGGACGTCGAGCTCTTCGTCTCAGAGGTTGCCGATCAGATCCTGGTTGCCCATGCGCAACGCTCGTACTATGCGGAGCTTCTAGCGGCGGGCGTCACGATCTGGCTCTACCGTTCACCCACGGTGCTGCACTCCAAACACTTCACGATCGACGACAGCGTTTCAGTGATCGGATCGAGCAATATGGACATTCGTTCGTTCAGCCTCAATATGGAAGTCTCGCTACTGGTTCGCAGTACAGAACTCAACGAACGCATGCGCGCTGTCGAAGACCACTACCGTGCCCAAAGCATCCGGCTCGATCCACTCGAATGGGCAGATCGTCCGTTGGGCGGCAAGGTGATGGACGGTCTAGCGAGGCTCACTTCTGCGCTGCAGTAGGCGCTGAGAGCGCACGATGCTCGCTGACCGCTCCGGCAGCGCTCTTCACGGCGGCGAGTAGCGGCGGCGCCAGCACCATGCCGAGTAGGCCGGCGACCGCCCCGCCGACGATCGTGGCAAGCAGTACGGCGACCGGATGCAGTTTGAGGGATGCCCCCAGCGCCCACGAGCTGACAGCGCTCTGGATCGTGCCGTTGGACACGAGCAGGCTGAGGGTGACGATGAGTGCTGCGGGTGCCCCGCCTGAGCCGAAGGCGATCAGGACGGCGAACGCCGCGGTGATCCACGCGCCGATATACGGGATGAACGAGAGCACAAAATAAAGAATGAAAATGGGCACCACGAGCGGGACTCGCAGCAGCACGAGCGGGATCATGAAGATCGGCGCTGTGATCAAAGCGGTGACCGCGACGCCCTTGAAGTATCCTCGCAGCGATTCCTGAGCCAGCCCGTCAACCTCGACCGCGAGATCGGGGTCCACCGGAGTGAAGCTCGCAACCCATAGCGGAAAACGATCGTGATCCCGAATCACGAAGAAGAGGAAGAAGAGCGCGAAGAAAAGTCCCAGGCCGAGCGAGACCGCGCCCCAGAAGGTGGTCGATACGAGCCCGAGCACACCCTGCCCCAGCTGAGGGGCGTAGGCGTAGAAGGTGCTGCGTGCCTGTTCGAGCAGCATGGGGTCGAGATCGAGGTTGCGTCCCCATCTGACAAATGCATCCCAGCCGACCAGCAGCTGCCGCGAGATCTCGGGCAGCTGCCGGACGAAACCGGAGATGACGATCATGACGACTCCGGCCCCGATAACGGCCAGGAAAAGCAACGTGAGGACGACCGACAAGGTCCTCGGCACCCGCAAGCTGCGAAGCCAGCGTGCGATCGGCTCAAGAAGGGTGCCGAGGATGACGGCGATCACGAGCGGAATCAAAATACCGCTAATTGTGCCGAGCGCGACCGCCCCGAGGAGGCAGACGATGATGATGCCGAGCAGAGCCCAGCTCACTCGGCCCAGTCGTTCCACCAGCGGCGGTTTCGGTGGTGGAACGGTGAGTGTCGGCGATCCGTCAAACTCCATCAGGTCTTCCCCTGTCCCGGGTGTAGTAGTCGGATGAAACAACCGATTTCAGTGCCGACGGGCGGTCAAGCATTCATGGTCTCCTCTACCCAGAGACCGGGGATTCAACGATGTCAGCCAGATCTCGAGACCTGGCTGACGATCACCGCCGGGCGAGTGCGGAGGCCTTTAGCGTCTCGAATTCCGCCTGATTGATGGTGCCGGAGTCCAATAAAGCTTTGGCTCGCTCGATCTCCGCGGTGGCACTGCTACCTTCGCCCGCGACCGAACGGATGTACTCGTCCGTGGTGGCTTGTGCCGCACGTGCCTGTGCAGCTGCGCGTTCACCCATGCCGCCACCACGCACGATGAGGTAGACCAGCGCCGTCAAGAATGGCAAGAAGACCAGGAAGATCAGCCAGATGGCCTTCGATGAAGACGAACGCGGTGATGAACCACCAAATCGCATCCCAGATCGCCGTCCAAAATGACATAGTTTCCTCCTCTGCTCCCCTCTTTCGGAGTGCCCACGCTATCTGAGGAGCGACGATTCGTGCGGCAGTCCACTTTCGCACGTCTCCTGGTCATCTCCAAGCAGCCACTCCGGATCTGTGTGAACGGCGGCCCGCAAGGACGTTGGGGCTGGCTGAGGGATCATGCAGGACGCAGGGGCGAGGGATCCGAGCGGTTTCCAATCGCGTCGAGGACCCAGTGTCGGCCAACGGTCCAGCCGAGGAACGGTGTGTGCCCGCCCTCGACGGGTTGTCGGTCTGCGACGCACCGCAGATCATCGACGAGGACGCTCATGACGCGCGGACCGCGAGTGGCCAACGACTGTTCGGCAAGGAACGTCTTCGCTTCCGAAGGACCAGCGACGCTGAGGAAGAAGATGGCCTGTCGCCACGCGTAGGCCGCGTTCTTGATCGTCGCGAGGGGGCGTTGCTGTCGCGATGCGACGTCGAGGTATGCACCGGTGCGACGAATAGCCTCGTGAGCGAGCTCGATCCATGGTCGGGTGGGCTGGACATTGATGGATACCAAAGCGGCCAGATTGTGGGTCGTGAGGATCTGGGATTGCTCGATGACTGTTCCGTTCGCGGCAACAGACCATTCGTCATCGGGTGTTCGTCCGGTTCGCGCCCAGCACAGATCGTTGAAGCCCTGGCCCGGCTCAGCCCAACTGAAGATCTGCTCGGCGTCAATCCCGTAGTAGCGGGCATAGAGAGTTCCACCGACCACCTTCGCGGCTCGCTGCGCAGCCTGAGCGAACTCGTCCGAGAACTCACCCATGAAGATGTCAGCGGCAAGCTCCTCGACGAGCGGCAGATCGTGACCTGCCGTCCACAGCAGGTACTGGAGCTCCTGAACAAGCGGATTTGGGATAATCGTCGAAGGGAAGTGGTCAAGGGCGAGCGCACCGACACGCCGAGCGACCGTCATCGCTTCATCAGTGGTGGCGTGACGATGGGCGGCTACTGTGCGCACCCACGGAAGCTCATCGATCTGGATTTGCTTTTCGAGGTTCACGAGTAGCAAAGACCGCCGTCGGCGGAAGGCCTCGTAGTTGGCGGCGGCCAGACGCGCCAGAGCAACGTCAGCAAAGCCCGGTGCGAGCCCCGACGCGCTGATCCGGGGAACCAGTGCAGCAAGCACCTCGGCCGAGGGCACCACGCCCTCCTCAAGCAGCTTCTCGACAGGAGCTGAATGCGCGCGAGTCAACACTCGCCGCACGCTCGGAGGCATCGCAGCACCCTCAGCAACTCCGGGCTGTATCGCTTCGGCTGGCGTAACCCCTCCGAGGAACGCTTCGGGGTACTCGATGCCTTCGGCTGGATCCAGTCGGTCCACGCGTGTGGCCGCGACGGCCGCGAGCTGGGTATGCGCGGGTGCGGTCGCGACAGCCTGCTGAAGAGCCCGCAGCGCACGGTGTTCTTCGGAGTCCGGTCGGCCACGCTTGGCGAGCTGGGACTCAACCGCACAGCGCACGAAGCCCACCTCCCGAGCGCGCAGGTCGTCACCGGCGGCGAGAGCCCTGAGTGCTCGGACGAGAATCGCGAGGTTTTCCTTCGGCTTCTTGTGCTTCGTGCAGAGTGTGTGCGCTGCGGCAAGGCGGTCGTACTCTTCGACAAGTGCAGCAGCCCTCCCCTGCCAGGTTGGCTCGCTGGCGAGCTCAAGCCGCCCAGCGCGGTACTGTTCGAGCCACAAAGCAAGAACGCGGTCGCTGAACGGGTTCCAGATTGCGAGTGCCTCGCGCTGGGCTTCGACCCGCGGATTCGGTTTCCGGCTCCGGAGTGTGTCAGCCGCTGCGCCGGCGGTGATTCGGAAGACGTGATCCGGCGGTGAAGTCGGTGCGTCCGCGCGCTTGGGTGCCATGCGGAACCTATCGGCAAACGGAGACAGTTCGTCCAGGATGTCGAGTGCGCCCACTCGATCGCCAGCACGCACCAGCCACGCGACAGTGAGAAGGGCGGCGTCCTCGGGGATCTCAATCCGGTACGCGCCGGAGTCCAACAGGGAGTAGAGCTCGTCAAGACCTTGATCTGTGAGGAAGTATCCGAAGATCAGTCCTCGAGCCGCAGGGATCCCCAGTCGCTGGGCGAGGTCGATTTCATCGGCCTGGAGCGGCACCTCGGCCAGCGCGTTGCCGCTGGCGAACCCGCCTCGCAACACTTCCAGAGTGACCCAAGCCGGAAGTCCTTGTATGGGGACGCGAGATCCGATGTTGATGCGCCCGTCTGCCATGCGCTCCATCGTCTGCGCCCAACGTTGTGCGCGTCGCTCGGCACGGCGACGCGCGTCGGGGTCTTCGTGCGTCGCCGCAGTGAGGAAGGCCTTGGCCAGTTGCCCGAGGGCATAACCGTTCGTCATCAGCTACCTGTCAGGTTGTGATCGCCGACGTGGCTAGTTCCGCCTTTGCATCCTCAGGGTCTTGAGCCCCGAGCTCTGCTACTGAGCTACCCGTCGTGGCCGACGTGGCCGGTGCTGCCCCGGCTCCCTCCGGGTAGCAGCCCGGTGCTCTGGCTGGTGAGCTACACGTCGATTGTGGTCATCTTACTGATGCGCTACCCAACTGTCGCGGGGTCGGGAGTTCCCCGCAGCGCCACGTCCAATCGTCAGCAGCTCGGCATGAACTCCAAGCGGTGAAGAGGTTCATGCGAGCAATCTGCAGGCGGTGTGCAGCGTTAACTAAATCCACCCACGATGCCGCTGTGAGTGTCGGAATAGGCGAGATCGCAGCCCGGCGTTGTGACGGGTGGTGTGAGATGGAACGCTCAAAGACGCAGGATCAAGGTGCCCGGCTGGGTGTCGCGGCCAGCCGGAACAAATCCGAGGCGCTCGTACAGTCTGCGGGCGGGGTTCCCGTTCTCGACGCTGAGACTGATCTGGGAGAATCCTCGCTCGCGCGCCTGCTCGATCATCTGCATCATCAGGTCACTACCAATCCCTTGCCCGCGCCGCTGCAGGGAGACCCAGACGCTCACTTCGGGTGTGACTTCGTCCACGAACCCGTACCCAGGGTCATCGGCTGGAAAGACTCGAGCCCAAGCAACCCCGACCGGCGCAAGGCCGTGCGCGTTCTCGGCGACGACGCCGAACTCACGATCGGCAGGCCACGCAGTGAAGTAGTGCGACAACTCCGGTGTTGCTTCCAGATCCGCCAGGGTGAATCGTTCACCGGACCAGTTAACGTTGCCCAGCGTTGCACGGACGAGAAGACGACCGTCGCTCGAACGTAACTCACGCATCCTCACCACCGCACCCACGAATTCAATCCTACGAACACTCCCAGGGATCCAGGCGAGCCAACCGTCCTCGACTACTGCCGCCAGCGCGCGCCAGCGCGGAGACTCCGGAGGTGACGAGCACGTCGGTGTCTGCCGCGGTCGTCATTCCAGTGCGAACAGTGCGGGGCCGAGTCGACGCCGTCTGGCAGGTTGACCGGTACGCTCGGTGTATGAGCGTCGTGACAGCTG
>JALHFX010000159.1 GCA_022837595.1 Propionibacterium sp. | reverse complement strand
TTGCTCTCGGCCTTCGTCGGGTGCTCGCCCAGAAGGGCTCAACCCCTTCCTTGGCCTCGGCAATTCGAGCGAGCTCGATTGCTCTCGGCCTTCGTCGGGGTGACAGGATTTGAACCTGCGACCTCTTCGTCCCGAACGAAGCGCGCTACCAAGCTGCGCCACACCCCGATGGCCACTGAGCCGAAAAGTAGCCTACCGTACCGCTGGGCCGTTCACCAATCGCCGATGACAACCATCGCGACTTCGCAGATCATTGTGGGGATCTGCGCCCACCTAGCAGCCCGAGCTCTTCCCATCTGGCGTAACGGCACCTCACGCGCCACCAGAAGTGAAGCGGAACGCTCCAAGGAACTCGAGCGCCAGAATCGAGACATCGTCACGTGAATAAGGGTTCTGAAGTCCGCAGCGGTGTTTGTCGCAGTCTGGCACGCGGTATGCGGAAATCGGAGGCTGGGCGGGTTCGCCTCATTTCATTGTCGGCGCGGCGAGTCGCCTAGTGCGGAATCTTTGTCTCTCAGATTGAAGCAAAGTCCGATTTGACTAGAAGAGCTACTTTAGCCTGAAAGTACGGTTCGGAGAACAGAACCGACCTGCATCTTTCTTCGGTGATCGCCAGGGCGGCCCCGATCATGTCAACTTCCTCGGAAACGACTGCGGGTATAAGCTCCGAGAAGGTGATAGCGCTAATCTCCAACTCAGTTTCTAGTTTAGCGCATATACGCGTAGCAAGCTCGATGTCAAAGCCCGTAATAACTCCATCTCCCACGATGAAGGTGAAGGGCCTGTCAATAGTGCTCGTGCCGAACTTCAGCTTGCCGTTCTTTCCGGTTAGCTTTAGCTGTGGCATAATTCCGGTTGCTCCGGTTCTCGGAAACCACCTCGTGACCATGTCGTGGTAGCTGCCCTCCGCCCTGATCTCGGCGATGGCTTCGTCGATAGCCTTCTTCAGGTCAGGCCTGTTGGTGTTGACGGCAAATCCGTAGTCGGCGACTCCGAAGCCTTCATCGTATATAAAGGCGAAGGACTCTGAGGCGTTCCCAATTATGTACTTCAGCATTGAATCGTCGTACGGAAAGGCGTCCACGTTGTCGTTTTTCAGCGCGCTGATGCAGTCAAATGCGGTTCTGTAATATTCGAACTGCGCATTAGGTAGCCGGTTCAATACCCACTCGTCATACATCATTCCCTTGATGACTGCGAATCTGCCGCTCTCAAGGCGTGAAAGGAGTCGTGTTCGTTCAGCGCCGTTCACAGCAATCATTGCATACCTCCTAAACCGAGACTGACTCCTCGTGACCTTGTCCTGATGTCATCGCCGGTATATTCCTTGTTTCAATCGAAGTAGATGCTGCCACCGATGAATTCTCGTAGTAGCGAGTTAAACGGGATCTTCGCGGTATCCATGGGCTCACAGAATGAGATTATTCGGAGGAGGCGTTCCTTCGTATGCGCATATGGGCCACCGTCTTCGATCTTGTTCAAAGAGCGTTCCGCGAAGGGCCTGAGAGCATTCAATTCGTAGAGTAAGCTGGAATTAAACATGATGTCCGCTTCCTCCTGGTATTTGAACACGCTGCGGTACTCTCCACGCCTCACGTTATCCCATTGATCCAGCGTCTCAGTCGGATGCCGATCACGGAATCTATCGTCCCGAACAATCCTCCTGATCATCCTGACCTCCGAGCTGGGCACCCTGTTGATCAAGTCAATGTTCAATTGGAACAGCGCCGTCATGTAGACCTTGAACAGCATATTTCTGTCGATATTCGGGAATAGTGTGGGGTTCAACGCGTGGATACCCTCTACGAGGAGGATGTCGTTCGGTCCGATCCGCATTCTTCTTGTCCTGTTGAAGCGGCGTCCAGTCTTGAAATCGAATATTGGCGTCTCAACGGTCTTGCCGTAGATCAATTCTGACAGTTGGTGCTGCAAAAACGGTAGGTCGAGCGCATCCACGCGGTCGAAGTCGTACCGGCCTTCTGCATCAAGTGGGGTATTTTCCCTGTCTACGTAGTAGTCGTCCAACGAGAGCGTGACCGGGTTGAATCCATTGACGCTCAACTGGGTGGACAGTCGCTGAGCGAACGACGTCTTACCTGAAGAAGACGCTCCGGAGATCAATAGGACCCTCAGGATCTTCTTTCGTTCGAGAATGGTGTCCGCAATGGTGGATATCTCTTTCTCCTGCAGAGCTTCTGCCATTCCGATCATCTTGAGAGTTGCCCCACCGGCGATATAGCTGTTCACGTCTCCCAGCAGCTCGAGGTTGGTGTTTCGGAGCCACTCCTGCGTCTTTTCATAGGTAACCGCGAGCTTATCCGGCGGGGCCAGGGACCAGTCGTCGCGATTGGCGTCGTTGAAGTCGACAATGAAGCCGTCCGCATAGGGCAACACATCGAAAGGTCCGATAGCGTCAACATTTGTGTCACAGGGATAGATGAGGCGGACATCCGTGCCGGCACAGCGATATTGGTAGTAGCCATCCTTGCGTTCTATGTATTCAATGTCGGGGTCGGTCGCTATCCAGTGCCTCAAGGCGGATTCGATCTGACGAACCTCTCTGACGGAAATCGCAGTCTTCGTAAACCTACAGAACTCGGCCTCTTGAATGGAATACGCGATCTTCAACGTCTCTTCGGGGAACAGCTGTCTCACCACGATGATCAGCCCGAGTTTGATGGTTTGTCGACTTCGAGTCAGGTGGATCTCAGCCATGGTTCCAAGCCTTCCCGTCCTCTTCCTCCGCTTTCGCAGATGATTGGATGAGTGCGCGGTGTTCCAAAGAGACTACCCGGGCGAAGCTGCGACGGGGCATGAACGGCAACAATCCGGTTCGTTCATGCAGCTACCGCCGTCGAGCAGAATCTTCGCGGTGATAGTCAAAGCCCCCAGGGCGCCCGAA
>JALHFX010000158.1 GCA_022837595.1 Propionibacterium sp. | reverse complement strand
ATCGACACTGGGCCAAGACGCATGATGCACCGAGCCCGGCTGCCACCAGCTCCAGACCTCTTCAGTCACGAAGGGCATGAACGGCGCGAACAGCCGAAGTTGCACATTCAACGCCAATTGCAAAGCTGCGGTTGCCGAGGCCGCGGAGGTATCGTCCGAATACGAACGCTCCTTGACCAACTCGAGATAATCGTCGCAGAAAGCCCAGAAGAACTTCTCTGCTGCTTCCAACGCGTCGGTGTACTGGTAGTCCTCGAAGGCCTCGGTTGCCTGCTTGACGACTGCAGCCAGCCCGGCGAGCATCGCGAGATCGTCCGGCTCTGAGATTGCCGATGGATCGGCGGGCGAGTGCTTCTCGAGCACGAACTTGGACGCGTTGAGGATCTTCATCGCGAGCCTGCGTCCGACCTTCATCTGAGTCTCGTCGAACGGCGAATCCATGCCCCGACCTTCATCTGAGTCTCGTCGAACGGCGAATCCATGCCCGGACGAGCCATCGCCGCACGCCACCGCACCGCGTCCGCGCCGAACTTGTCGAGGATCTGGGTCGGGACGACCGCATTGCCCTTCGATTTACTCATCTTTTTACGGTCCGGATCGACCACGAAACCCGAGATGGTCGCGTGGCGCCACGGGAGCTTGTGCTCCTCCAGATGACTACGCACGACCCGGCTGAACAACCAGGTCCGGATGATGTCATGGGCCTGCGGCGCCAAATCCATCGGGAAGGTCAGGTTCCACAGTTGCGGATCGCGCTGCCAGCCGCAGACGATCTGCGGGGTCAACGAACTGGTGGCCCAGGTATCCATGATGTCCGGGTCGGCGATGAAACCACCGGGAACCCCGCGGCGTGACTCGTCATATCCGGGAGCAGGCTGCGAAGCCGGATCCACGGGCAGCGAGGCCTCGTCCGCGGTGATCGGATGCTCGTAGTCCGGCTCGCCGTCGGCGTCCAACGCATACCAGATCGGGAAGGGCACACCGAAGAAGCGCTGGCGGCTGATCAGCCAGTCACCGTTCAACCCGCTGACCCAGTTCGAGTAGCGGTGTTTCATGTACTCCGGCGTCCACTCGAGCTCGTCGCCGCGGGCCAGCAACTCGGCTCGTAGCTGCTGATCGTGGCCGCCGTTGCTGATATACCACTGGCGGGTCGAGACGATCTCGAGTGGCTTCTCACCCTTCTCGAAGAAGTTCGTCATGCGTGTGGTCGGCTTGGGCTCGCCCAGTAACTCGCCGTTTTCGCGCAGCATGACGACGGTCTGCTCGCGAGCCGAGAATACGGTCTTGCCTGCGATCTGCTCATAGGCGTTCTTGTTGACGATCCACTCCGGGGTCTCGCGGACGATGCGACCGTCGCGGCCCACGATTGTGCGCGTCGGTAACTGCAACTCACGCCACCAGGTGACATCGGTCAGATCGCCGAAGGTACAGCACATCGCGATACCCGAACCCTTGTCGGGCTCGGCGTCCGGATGCGCCAACACCGGCACCTCCACCCCGAAGACCGGGGTAGTGACAGTAGTACCGAACAGATCCTGGTAGCGCTGGTCATCGGGGTGGGCGATGAGTGCACAACAGGCGGCCAACAGCTCAGGACGCGTAGTCTCGATCAGCACCTCGCCGCCGTCGGCGCGATGGAAGTTCAGGGAGTGATAGAACCCCGGATACTCGCGGGCCTCCAATTCGGCCTGAGCGACCGCGGTTTGGAAGGTGACATCCCACAGGGTCGGGGCGAGCGAAAGATAGGCCTCGCCTCGCGAAAGATTGTGCAAGAACGCCCGCTGGGCAACCGACTGAGCATCGTCGGAGATCGTGCTGTAAAGCAACTCCCAGTCCACCGACAGGCCGATATGGCGCCAGAGTTCCTCGAAGACCTGCTCGTCGATCGCGGTCAGCTCGAGACAGCACTCGACGAAATTACGACGGCTGATCGCGATAGGGCGCTTCGGATTGGGATTCTGCGGAGGAGCGAAATCCGGGTCATAGGGCAGTGATGGTTCGCAGCGCACCCCGTAATAGTTCTGGACACGCCGCTCGGTCGGCAGACCATTGTCGTCCCAACCCATCGGATAAAAGACATGCTTGCCGCGCATCCGCTGGTAGCGCGCGATCAGATCGGTGTGCGTGTAACTGAAGATATGCCCCACATGCAGCGATCCGGAGACCGTGGGTGGGGGAGTATCGATCGCGAAAACCTGATCGCGGGATTCGGGGCGGGTGAAGGCGAAGGTCTTCTCGTCGCGCCAACGCGCGGCCCAGCGTTCTTCCAGGCCCTCGAGTACCGGACGCTGCGGTACCTGCCAGCCGGTCGGGTTGGAGGCTTGCGAGGACATGCTGGATTCAAAACTCATGGTGTGCATCCTAACGAGTCCGGCCGCCCGCCAGCATCTTCGGCGATCGGCCGGACTTGGTTGACTGACGACAGCGCGGCCTGTCAGCTGGCCGCGTTATTGATGGACTCGCGCATCGCGTCAGTGCTGGCAAGATCGGAGTTCGAGGGAGTCCACAGCTTGCCGTTGACGGTGAATGATGGTGTCGCCCTGATCGTAGACGGCAGCGAGTTTTGCATGTTCATGATGAAGTCGGTCGTGGCCCGATCCGCATAACAGGTTTGGAAGGCACTTAGCTCCTCACCCTCAAGCCCGACGAGCGTCGGGTAGTCCTCGGCGAGTTGTTTATCGGTCCAGCCATCCCCCTCGGTCGGAGGCTGACCGGCGAAGACGATCTTGGAGTATTCGGGGAAGACCCCCTGGACGTCTGCGCAGGTGGCCCCGATCGCAGCGCGGAACGAATGGTTGCCGGGGAAGCTGCCATCCAGCCCGTGCAGGAGGTGATAGGTCAGCTGGATCTCGCCGTTGTCGGCGAGTTCTTCGAGCTTAGGTTCGACGAGTGTGGCCGATTGCGCACACCCGGGGCACTGGTAGTCCATGAAGACGACGACGTCTGGCGCGCCGACGGACGGTTCGACACCACCGTAGACCAAGCCAGTGTTATCCGCGTTGGCGCTGGGCGGGACGATCTGTTCACCCGTACCGGTCGGGTAGTCGCCTGTGGTGGAGGAATCGCGGCTTTGAACTGTGACCACCACGACGATCACTACGATCAGCAGCGCGATCACGATCGCAGCGGCGGTGATGATCCGGATCGTGCGCTTGTGTTTGGCTTCGGCTTCCTGCTGGGCTCGTAGCTGCTCACGGCGCGATGTGCTGACAGACCGGGGCGTACCAGGTTTGCCAGTCTTTGACGAAGCCGTTGCGGTACGCGGCTGGTCCTTCTTGCTCTTGCTCATCGAGTCGCTTTCTCATCGGTGACCGGGACGGTCATCTCAGGGGTCGGGACGCCAGAAATCGATTCGTCGTCCTCGTCCA
>JALHFX010000049.1:1358-41038 GCA_022837595.1 Propionibacterium sp. | reverse complement strand
TGCTTAACACTGCGCTAGCGAGTAACCTGACAGGGCTAGTTGCGTCCCACTGGGGCGTCCACGCCAGACCGCGATACCTGCAGTCATCAGTTTCGCTGCATGGCGTTGTCATTCGGGTAGCCCGGTGGCGACTAAACTCGGGGTCCACCGACAACCGTCAGGAGCCGGAAAGAAGATGACTAAGCTTTCTCGCCGCATGGGCGCAGCACTGATATGCCTACTCGCATTGGTTTTGCCTGCGTGTAGCTCGGCCACCTCTGAACCCCGGGAGCGGCAGCTCGTCGTGGGTACCTCCGTGGCTCCCAATTCCATGGATCCGACCACATCCGACGCTGCGGCCATTTCAGAAGCATTGCTGTACAACGTCTATGAGACGTTGCTCAAGGTCGACGGCAACGGCGACTACCAGCCATTACTGGCCAGCGACTGGTCCGTGTCGTCCGACGGGCTCGTCTACACCTTCAACCTGCGTCCACAAGCGCAGTTCGCCAGCGGCACCAAGGTGGATGCCGACGCCGTGATCACTTCGGTCAATCGCATCGTCGACGATCCCGCGGTGTTGCCAGTGCTCAAGGTATCCATGGCGCCTCTGGTCTCGGTGCGCGCGGTTGACCCGGACACCGTGGAGTTCACCTTGAGTGAGCCGTCGCAGAGCTGGTTGTTCGCGATGTCGCAGCGCACAGGCATCATCTTCGACCCCGCCCATCTCGATCAGCTGCCCACCATGCCTGCGGGCTCGGGACCATTCGTGCTCTCGAACTGGACGCAAGGTGAAGCGGTCACATTGGTGCGCAATGACAACTACTGGGGTACTCCCAGCAAGCTCGCCGGTGTGACCTTCAAGTCCTACGCCGACCCCAACGCAATGAATGCCGCCATGCTCGCGGGTCAGCTCGACATCATCTCGAATGTGGCGGCTCCGCAGGCTCTCGATCAGTTCATGAACGGCGACTTCAACGTGCTGGAAGGCTATACAAGCGGCGAGGTCGTACTCGGCTTCAATCACCAGAATCCGATTTTGGCCGATCTGCGGGTGCGTCAGGCGATCAACTATGCGATCGACCGCAAGGCGCTCGTTGAAGCGGTGTGGGGCGGCCAGGGCAAACTCATCGGGTCAATGGTCCCGCCGACCGATCCGTGGTTCGAGGACCTGTCCGAGCAGTACCCCTTCGACCCCGATAAGGCTCGCGAACTGCTTGCTGAGGCCGGCTACGAAGATATCAACCTGAGGCTACGCGTGCCGACCCTGCCCTATGCGCCCGGTGCCGCAAGTTATATTGCTAGCCAGCTCGGCAATGTCGGTATTCATGTCACGGTCGACGAGCTTGAGTTTCCGGCCACGTGGGTCGATCAAGTCATGTACCAGGGCAATTACGATATGACGATTGTCGCGCACGCTGAACCGCGTGATATCGACAATTTCGCCGATCCGACGTACTACTGGCACTACGACAATCCGGAATTCCAGGAACTCATTGCAGCTGCAGACAAGGCACCGTCCTCGGACGAGCAGATCCTCCTGATGCAGCGCGCCGCTCGGATTCTGTCGGATGATGCGGCCGCTGACTTCCTCTGGCTGCTGCCGAACCTGGTGGTCACTAAGCCCGATATCAGCGGGGTCGACCCGAACCGCACCTCGTTGAGCTTCGACATGACCGGGGTCAATGCACCAGCCGCATAGAGTCGGTGCGGATAAGCTCGACCGCAGCAGGCCGGGCTTATCCGTGCGGTCCCTTAACCCGGAGGTGTCGTGAGCTCGACCCGATTCCTCGGCGCATGCTGGTTGGCAGCGCGCCGATTCGGTTGGTTCTTGCTGAGCCTTCTGGTCGCTTCAATCGTCGTTTTCGGTTTGCTCAACCTTCTGCCCGGAGACGTCGCGGGGGTGATCCTTGGCCCCAATGCCACCGAACAGTCGATCAATGCGCTGCGTGAGCAGTTAGGGCTCAACCAGAACATCGTGATTCGCTATATCCACTGGCTCGCCGCCATGGTGACCGGCAATCTCGGGTCGTCCGCACTCACCGGAGCCCCGATCAATCCGATCGTCGCCGAGAAATTCGGGGTGACGATCTCGCTGGTCGGTTTCGGGATGCTCGTGGCCGTCCTCATTGCGCTGCCGCTGGGTATGACAGCTGCGCTGCGGCGCAATCATGTGGACGGACTAGTCATCTCGGGAGTGAGCCAGGCTGGTCTGGCAATCCCCGTTTTCGTCGTCGGTATCGCGCTCAGTGTCGTGGTAGGCGCGAAGTTGCACTGGCTGCCCGCCAACGGCTATGTGACACCCAAGACCTCAGTTGCCCAGTGGCTCAGCCACCTCATCTTGCCAGCACTCACCTTGGGCTTGGTCCAATCAGCTGTGCTGGTGCGCTATGTCCGTTCGCGATCGGCTGGGCTCGCTGGCCCGCGATCGTGCGACACGGATTGCGCAATGCATCACTACAGATCGTGACCGTTCTGGGATTGCAGCTTGCGACGCTGTTCGTGGGAGCCATCGTCGTGGAGAGCGTCTTCGTGCTGCCCGGTTTGGGTAGCTATCTCGTCCAGATGGTTGCTAATCGAGATCTGCCGGTCGTCCAATCGATCGTGATGATCCTGGTGACACTGGTCTTGGTGATCAATCTGCTGGTCGACCTCAGCTACACGCTGATCGATCCACGTTTGGGTGCCGGTGATGACGAGGCGGACGAGTGATGCGCCGCAATCCGGGCCTCGTGGTGGGTGCGGCGATGGTCGCACTCGTGGTGGTCATCGCTGTGATCTCGGCCTTCTGGACTCCTTACAATCCCACCGAGGTCAGCCCCAACCGTCTGTTGCCACCCAGCGCCAACCATCTAATGGGTACCGACGGCTTCGGACAGGACATCTTCAGTCGGGTACTTGTCGGCGCGCGTAGCTGTCTGTTGGTCGGCGTGGTCGCCGTGGGCATCGGTGCGCTGCTCGGCGTACCGCTCGGGATCACGGCCGCGGTCAAGCGCCATAGTTGGTTCGGCACGCTGATTATGCGAGCCACCGATATCGTCTATGCCTTCCCGGCGCTGCTCTTGGCGATCATTCTCGCTGCGGCTAGAGGCTCGGGTTCGACCCTGACCGCGATGACGGCGATCGGTATCGCCTCGGTTCCGGCCTTCGCTCGGGTTTCGCGCGGCGCCGCGCTCCAGGTACTCAGCCAGGACTACATCGTCGCCGCACGTAGCGCGGGCATCACTTCGGGCGGTATCGCTGTGCGGCATGTTCTGCCGAATATCGCCCCGGTCGTGCTGGTTCAGGTATCGGTCAGCTTCGGACTGGCCATCTTGGCAGAGGCATCTTTGAGCTATCTCGGTCTGGGCACTCCACCGACCACACCCACCTGGGGGCGAATGATCTACGAATCGCAGCCCTATCTCTATTCCGATCTCAACCTGGCGTTGTGGCCGGGGCTGTTCATCGCGATCGCCGTGCTCGGCTTCAACCTGCTCGGCGACGGTCTGCGAGAACTCGTCGATCCCACGCTGCAGGATCTGGATAGGTGATCATGATGAGCGATGAGCTACTGAGGATCGAAGAGCTGAGTGTCCGTTTCGCCGGCAGCAGCCGCAATGCCCTCGAGAAGATCAGCTTGCAGATCGGACGTGGTGAACGTGTCGGGCTGATCGGTGAATCCGGCTCCGGTAAATCGCTGACGGCCCTGACCATCATGGGGCTGCTCGCCGACAACGCAAAATGTCGCGGATCGATTCGTTGGCAGGGCAGAGAACTGCTCGGCCTGCGTGACGCCGAATACTCGAGACTGCGTGGCGAAGAGATCTCGATGGTCTTCCAGGAACCGATGACCGCGCTGGATCCAACCATGCGCACCGGTCGGCAGGTGGCCGAAGTGCTTCGCCTGCATGAGAGGGCTCCGGTGGGGAAGGCCCGCCCGCGTGTTCTCGAGATGCTGGCCGACGTTGGCATCACCGATCCACAACGGGTGGCCGATAGCTTCCCACACCAGTTGTCGGGTGGCCAGCGGCAGCGCGTTCTGATCGCGATGGCGTTGATCAACACTCCTGATCTGTTGATCTGCGACGAACCGACCACCGCGTTGGATGTCACTGTTCAGGCGCGTGTCTTGGAGCTTTTACGCAGCGGACTGGACCGGGCCGGTTCGGCGCTACTGTTCATCAGCCACGATCTGGCGGTGGTCAGTCAAATGGTTGACCGCATCGCGGTGATCTACCAGGGCAGGATCGTCGAGGCGGGCACTCGAAGCCAGGTATTGGAGAACCCCCACCATCCGTACACTGCGGGGCTGATCGCTACCGCGGATCTGGCCAATGTGGCCCCCGGCGCCCGGTTACCTGTGCTCGATGATTTCTGGAAGAGGGCAGCCGATGGCCAGCGCTGAGCCGATCTATCGCGTCCAAGACCTCGTGCGTGTCTTCAGCCACGGACCGCAGCCGGTTATCGCCGTTGATCACGTCAGCTTCGAGATACCGGCCGGGCAGCGGCTGGGGATCGTAGGGGAATCCGGTTCGGGTAAGTCGACCCTGATCCGGATGATGGCAGGCTTGCGGCGTCCAAGCTCCGGCGATATCGTTTTCGCCGGTCAGTCGATTGTCGGCCGGCGGGAGTCTGAACTGAGCTGGTTGCGTCGTGGCGTCCAGCTTGTCTTCCAGGATCCGCGCTCGTCGCTGGATCCGCGAATGAAGGTAGCCGATATCATCGCCGAGCCGCTGCGCTCCAGGATCTGGCAGGGCACCAAGCGCCCCGATCCTTTCAGCCGGGTCAACGAGTTGATGGCACAGGTCGGCCTTGATCCGGGTGATCGAAACCGTTACCCGCACCAGTTCAGCGGTGGACAACGTCAGCGCATCGCGATTGCCCGGGCGCTGGCCCCCAACCCCCGGGTACTGATCGCGGACGAGGCGGTCTCGGCGCTGGATGTCAGCGTTCGCGCGCAGGTCTTGAACCTCTTCGCCGACCTGGTCGCCGATCATGGCCTCACCCTCGTCTTCGTGAGCCATGATCTTTCGGTGGTGCGTCATGTCTGCGATGCAGTCCTGGTCATGCAGGCAGGACATATCGTGGAGGCCGGCCCGGTCGACCAGGTCTATTCGGATCCACGCGAACCCTATACTCGACAACTCCTCGCATCGGTGCCTCGCCTGCGGCGGGACTGATTGGTAGGCGGGTGGCGCCGAACCCGTAGACTACGTAGACGTGAAAGCTCTGTTGCTGGAGAATATCCATCCCGAAGCCACCCGCATCCTCTCCGAAGCCGGTTACGAAGTCGAGAACCGGCGTGGTGCACTCAACGAGGCCGAATTGATCGACGCCCTCGACGGTGTGAGCCTGCTCGGTATTCGCTCTCGCACCCAGATCACCGAGAAGGTCTTCACCTCGGCCAAGGATCTCCAGGCTGCGGGCGCATTCTGCATCGGTACGAACCAGATCGATCTGGAAGCCGGTGCGCGCCAGGGGATCGCCTGTTTCAACGCCCCATACAGCAACACCCGCAGCGTCGTCGAACTCGCGATGGCCGAGATTGTGGCGCTCGCCCGGCACCTGACAGATAAGAACAAGCAGATGCACGACGGTCTGTGGGATAAATCGGCGACCGGCTCGCATGAGGTGCGCGGACGTACGTTGGGACTGGTCGGTTACGGCAACATCGGCTCGCAGCTGTCGGTGCTGGCGGAGGCCTTCGGCATGAAAGTGCTCTTCTTCGACGTTGTCGACAAACTGGCATTGGGCAACGCGCAACGCGTCGACAGCCTCGACGAGCTTCTGGCACGTGCCGAGACGATAAGTGTTCACGTCGACGGACGCGAGGAGAACGCTGATCTCTTCGGTGCCGCAGAGTTCGCGAAAATGCGGCCGCGCTCGCTCTTCTTGAATCTTTCACGCGGTTTCGTCTTCGATCCATCCGCACTTGCTGCTGCCATCCGCTCAGGTCATCTGGCCGGTGCATCGGTCGACGTGTATCCGAGCGAGCCGAAGTCTGCCGGAAACCCGTTCACCAGCGAACTGCAGGGTCTGCCCAATGTGATCCTCACGCCACATATCGGCGGGTCGACGAAGGAAGCCCAGGTGGATATCGGACGTTTCGTCGCCGGCAAACTGCTCGACTACGTCCACACCGGCTCCACGGTGATGAGTGTGAACCTGCCGCAGGTGCAGGTGCCTGCCCAACAAGGAACCCGAGTGCTGCACATTCACCGCAATATTCCCGGTGTGCTGGCCCGCCTTACTCAATCGCTCAGCAGTCACGAAGCGAACATCGCCTTCCAGGCGTTGAACACCACCAGCGAGGTCGGCTATGTGGTGACCGATGTCACCTCCGCGCGTCCAGGGCTGGTGGAAGAACTGATGGAGATACCCGGCACCATCCGGGTTCGCCGCTTGGATTGATTCAGCGGGTTTCGCGCCGATAGTGAACGGTGCCGGTAGGCCACGCTCTACCGGCACCGTCGGTGGCTTCGATCAAGATCAAGAATGCTGCTCGGGGATCGGCATGATGATGCCGGTCGTTTCTTCGAGCTCAACCTCAGGCTGGGACAGACGGAGGACCAATTCGTCGTGCAGCCGACCGTTCGATGCGATCGCACCCGGACCGTACGAGCCGTCGTTGCCGTCCAGATCGGTGAACCGGCCACCGGCTTCCCGGACGATAATATCCAGCGCGGCCTTATCCCAGAGGCTCAATTCCGGCTCGGCTGCCGCGTCCACCGCACCCTCGGCGACCAGCATGTAGCTCCAGAAATCACCGAACGCGCGGGTGCGCCCGGCGTCGCGCAGGAGGTCGACGAAGCCCTGCCCACGCCCTGAGACGATCCACCCGCCGAGCGAGGAATACGAAACGAAACAGTCCGATACCCGACGGATTGCCGAGGTCCGAATGCGCTCGGCCTTCAGCAGGGACCTTCCCGTGAACGCTCCGTCGCCTTCTGCGGCCCACCAGCGCCGTCCAAGTAGGGGAGCGCTGACGACCCCTGCACGCACCACGCCATCGACCATCAAACCGATCAATGTCGCCCAGACCGGCACACCACGCAAATAGTTCGCCGTACCATCGATCGGGTCGATGATCCACTGGCGTGGACCATAACCGGTGTCAGGCATTTCTTCGCCGAGCACAGCATCGCGTGGCCGAGCGGTCGCCAGCAACTTGCGCAGAGCTTCTTCCACGGCGCGGTCCGCGTCGGTAACCGCGGTACGGTCGGGCTTGGTCTCCACATTAAGATCCTGGGCCTTGAACCGCGATTCTGTGATGGAGTCAGCGTTATCAGCCAGCATGTGGGCCAGTCGCAGATCGTCGATATAGGAAGCCATACCCCCACGTTATCGGGATTCACCTGCCACAGGTTCACTCACCGCGCCGATTATCCTCCGGAAGGAGGTCAAGCGGGTTAGATCGAGGTCACCGCGCGCCAACGCGTCGTCCAAACCGCATTCCGGTTCGTCCTCAGTATGACGGCAGCCGCGTGGGCAGTCTGCGGTGAAACCGCTGAGATCACCGAAAGCACCCAGCACCGACTCCGCTGTCACATGCCTCAGCCCGAAACTACGCACACCTGGTGTATCGATCACCCAGCCTGTGTTGTCGGGTAACTCCAGCGCGATCACCGACGTCGAGGTGTGCCGGCCCCTGCCGGTGACTATGTTGACTTCACCGGTCGAGCGCTGCGCATCGGGCACCAGACGGTTGATGAGTGTCGACTTACCGACCCCCGAATGCCCCACCAGCACAGTGACATGACCGTCCAGTAGCCCGTCGACCTCGCTCAGGTCCGATCCTGGTTGAGTTACGACGATCGGCAGACCCAACGGCTCGTACAACGCGATGATCTCGTCCGGCGAAGCCAAGTCGGCCTTGGTGAGACAGATGATCGGGTCGATAGCTGCGTCGTAAGCGGCCACCAAGATTCGGTCGATCATTCCCGGACGCGGAGGCGGATCTGTCAGTGAAGAGACGATCATCAGCTGGTCGGCATTGGCCACCAACGGTCGCTCGCTCGGATCGTTGTCGTCGGCGGTGCGGTACAGCATGGTGGTGCGTGGGGTGACCTCGACGATGCGCGCCAGTGTGCCTTCGTCTCCACTGGTGTCGCCGACCAGCCGCACGACATCCCCGACGATGACGCCCTTGCGGCCCAACCGGCGTGCCTTGGTAGCAGTCAGCAGCTGCCCGCCGTCAAGCAGTTGGCAGCGGAAACGCCCGCGATCGACGGTGATCACCCGTCCGAGTTCTGCGTCTGAGTAGTCCGGACGATCCTTGGTACGGGGCCGGGTGCGCCGGGCCGGCCGGTTGAAGCTATCGGGATCGAGGTCGGCATAGGCCTCAGCCAGTTTGCGACTCACAATGGGCCCTGAACCTGATCGAGGAGTTGCTGCCAGCGGAGAGCGAAGTCGGGCATCGTCTTGGAGACCGAATCGATCTCATCGAGTTGAACCCCCGGTACCACCAGCCCGACGACGGCTGCCAAATGAGCCATCCTGTGATCGGCATAGGCTCGCAGCACACGGGTCGGTGCCAGCCCCTCACCCCGATCGCCGACCCCTTGGATGATCAGTCCGTCGTCGGTCTGGTGGAGGTCGACTCCCAGACTGGCCAGCTCGGCCTCGATCGCGGCCAGCCGGTCGGTCTCGTGGCCGCGGATGTGCGCCACGCCGCTGATCGTGGTGGTGCCGGACGTGAAAACCGCCAGTGCCGCGACCACTGGAGTGAGTTCACTCGCCTTGTGCAGATCAATCTGTGCGCCGTGCAGGCCTTCTGGTGCGCGTGCGATCAACCCGTTGTCGGTCAATTCGACGATGGCCCCCATCCGAGCAGCCACGTCAGCGAAGAGACGACCGGGCTGCACGCTATCTTCGGGCCATCCCGGCACGGTGACTTGGCCACCGCTGAGCAAGCCCGCGGCCAGGAAGACCGCGGCGTTCGTCAGGTCTGGTTCGATGCGCTGGTCGTGTGCTGCGATGGGACCAGGTAGGACGCGCCAACGGCCGGGCCGGCTGTCATCGATCTGGACCCCGCGCTCGCGCAGCATCGCGACCGTCATCTCGATATGCGGCATAGAGGGGAGTGTCGAACCGGTATGAATCAGGTCGATGCCTTCTGGCAGTAGCGCGGCGCTGAGCAACAGTGCGGAGATGAATTGGCTCGAGCTGCTCGAATCGATTTGCACGAGTGGACCGCCGAGCCGTGCGGGGGCATCTATGGTGAACGGCAGCCGATCAGCATCGAAGGTGACCCCGAGTTGGCTCAGGCCGGCCAACAACGGACCCATGGGGCGTTCTTCAGCGCGCGCATCGCCGAAGAAACGGGTCCGACCGCCGGCCAAGGCGGCCAGCGGCGGGACGAAACGCATCACCGTACCTGCCAGCCCACAGTCGATACCGTCGGGAACCGGAGTGAAGCGTTCCGGCGGGTGGACCCGAACCCAGGGTGCTGGGTGCGTCGCCCAGTGATGCCAATAGCAGCGCACGATTCGACTCGGATTTGGAACCGGGCACGCTGGCCACTGCCCGCAACGGGCCCTGGACCAGCGGTGCGTCCCAGATGCTCTCAGTATTCAGCGGACGGCGTCCTTCACCTGAGCCTGGACCTGGTTACCTACTCGCTTCGCCTGAGCCTCAGCCTGCTTGACCTTTGCCTGCGCCTTCTTCTTGAGGCGGTCCGCATCTTTTTCGGCGGCATCGACGCGCTGTTCGATCGATTTGCGGGATTGCTCGGCCTTCCAAGCGATGCCCGGGCGTCCGGCGGTGTCCTGAACGGCCACCAGGGCGCCGCCCAGGAGTGCGATCTTCGCGAAGAGCTCCGAACGGTCGTCGCTCGTGGCAGCGTTCACGACCTGCGGCACAC
Source organism: Propionibacterium sp. (assembly GCA_022837595.1). Lineage (GTDB taxonomy): Bacteria > Actinomycetota > Actinomycetes > Propionibacteriales > Propionibacteriaceae > Brooklawnia. The sequence continues at coordinate 31,215 of JALHFX010000049.1, read as the reverse complement.
TGGTCACGGCCAAAAGTGCCGCACACGGGCGACGAGCGATCCCGGTGGCGTAGGCGAGGCCGCCGACGATCTGGGCGGCCCCGAGAATTCGGGTCCAGGTGCGGACGTCCGTGGGCAGCCGGTCGGCGATTTCGACAGGCAGTACCGACTGCAGATGGGGCACGCAGAACTCGATCGATCCGCGAACCTGATCGACCTTCTTGTCGGGCTTGGCAACCATCTGGTAGCCGTCTGCGATGAAGTAGCTGGAAAACAACGCGCGGCCAGAAAAACGCAGCAATGACATAGCTCATTACTACCCTGTCCAGGACGCGAAGACACGTCTTCCACGGAATTGCGCCTGGGAATAGACGACTGTGGGATGGCGTTGCTAAAGGCATGTCGATGAGATTGCAGGAGCGTCCGGGGACGGTCCGTTCTCGCGCTTACGGCGGGTACACCCCGCTCCCGCGCAATTCGATAGTGTTAGGTTCGATGAGCACTCCTAGCACCGATACTCGTGAGGTCGAGTCCGAAGACGAACGCGCCGCTCGATTCGAGCGTGATGCGATGGGCTATCTCGACCAGCTCTATGGCGCGGCTTTGCGGATGACACGTAACCCGGCCGACGCAGAAGACGTCGTCCAGGAGACATATGCCAAGGCGTTCAGCTCATTTGAACAGTTCACCCCAGGCACCAACCTGAAGGCCTGGCTCTATCGGATCCTCACCAACACCTACATCAACTCTTATCGTAAATCCCAGCGCCAGCCACAAACCAGCGGTGGTGCCGATGTCGAAGACTGGCAGTTGGCCCGAGCCGCCTCCCACACCTCCGGTGGATTGCCATCGGCCGAACGCGAAGCCCTCGATCGGATGCCGGATCCTGTGGTCACCGACGCTCTGGAATCGCTGTCTCCCGATTTCCGAGAGGTAGTGCTGTTAGCAGACGTTGAAGGGTTCTCTTACAAGGAAATCGCCGAAATCATGGGAACCCCGATCGGTACCGTGATGTCACGGTTGAACCGCGCGCGCGGCCAGCTCAGAGCAAAGCTGGGTGACTATGCAGCAACGATGGGTATCGGTCAGGAGCGAAACGATGATTGAGAACTCCGAGGACTCCTGCACCTTCGCGATCCGTAGCGTTCATGCCTTCTTGCACGGTGAACTGCCTGAATCGACCGCCGATGAGATTCGGCACCATCTGATGGCCTGCGAGAGCTGCGTGGACAGTTTCGACGCCGAACAGTTCATCTCTGCCCTTCTGAAGCGCTGCTACGGGCCGCAGGTCGCTCCGCCCGAGCTGCGGATGCGCGTCTCGCGACTAAGCATCCACGTGAGTCAGACCTGGCAAGACTGAACTATTCCACCAGCGGTACCCGGACAAAAATATCGGCCCACGCTTCTGAGGAAGCTAGGGCCGGTATTTGGTTTCGACGGTGCTCAGGCGTTGGGACGCTTGCCGTGGTTTGCACTGTTCTTGCGACGAGAGCGACGCTTGCGGCCACCTTTTCCCATGGTTGAAGCCTCCAGTTTCTGGTCGATGCGCTGAATACGCAGTCTCCTATCTTGCCAAACGGCTGCGACCAACCCAAAATCTCCGGCCAATAATCACGTTGGATAGCTGGCGAGGTTTGGCCACGAGGGAGTCCTAGCTCCTTTCGTCGCGGAGCTTCGACCAGCGCCAGAGGATGGGACGTGACCGCTCAGGCCACACGTGAGCCGTCTATTGTTGGCGACATGCGGCGCCTGTCTGAGCTGATGAAGACCCACTGCGGAATCCGCGAGTCGGACAGGGATTGGCTCAACTCGCTGGTTCGCGAGTGGCATCTCCTCGCTGATACCAGCTTCTCCGATCTCATCTTGTGGCTTCCCGACTGCAGCGACGAGAACGTCTTCTGGGCAGGTGCACAGATTCGTCCGACGACCGGACCTACTGCGCTCGAGGACGATGTGGTGGGCGAGGAGATACGGTATGAACCTGATTCGATGGTGACTGCCGCTTTCCTCGGTGGTGAGATCATTGAGACCAGCACCAACAACATGCGCGCGGGTATCCCGGTCGCTACCATAGCGATCCCGGTAATCCGTCACAGCGAGTGCATCGCAGTGGTTGAAAGGCATACCAATCGCATGGGGGTGCGTGCTCCTGGAGCATTGGAAGACACCTATCTGGTCATTGCCGATGTGCTGAGCAAGATGATTTGGCGCGGCCACTTCCCGATGACTCCTCCTAGTGACCCGACTGCGAGCCCGCGGGTGGGCGACGGGTTGATCTGGGTTGATCCTGATGGCACCGTCCGGTATTGCACCCCGAATGCGATCAGTTGCATTCGCAAGTTGGGCGCCAGCGGAGATCTGGTGGGTGACGACATCCGCAGCTTGATCCCGGCCACGACGGGGGAGTTCAACCGTGAAGCCGACTTGGCAGAGGCGGGTGTGCTGCCGGAATCGGCGTGGGAAGTCACCGTCGATCAGCCGCAGGCGAGTCTGCGGGTGCGGATGCTGCCGGTCTCGGACGAGGGTAGGTGGTTGGCCACCCTCGTGCTCTGCCGCGATGTGACTGCCCTACGCGATCGGGAACGCCAATTGGTGACCAAGGATGCCACGATCAAGGAGATCCACCACCGGGTGAAGAACAACCTGCAGACGGTGGCTGCCCTCTTGCGGCTGCAGTCGCGACGAATGAACAGTCCCGAAGGACGCGATGCCTTGCGCGATGCGCAACGCCGCGTTCAATCAATCGCGGCAGTGCACGAGATCTTGTCGCAGGGCTTCGACGAGGATGTTCCATTCGATCAGATCGCCGATCGGATCCTATTGATGGCGGGGGATGTGGCCTCGGCCGCGGGTCAGGTTTGTGCTCGCCGTGAGGGCAGTTTCGGCTCGGTGCCTGGTGATATTGCCACGTCGCTGTCGTTGGTGATGACCGAATTGTGCCAGAACGCGATCGAGCACGGCTTACAGGCGAGCAATGGCACCGTGATCGTGCATGCAACCCACGAGAACAATCGCCTGGTTCTCGATGTCATCGACGATGGCGCTGGGCTGCCGGATGGTTTCGATCTCAACTCCGCCAGCAGTCTTGGGCTATCGATAGTTTCGACACTCGTGAACGATCTCGGCGGCGGTTTCTCGCTGTACAACAACGAAGATCGAGGTTCGACAGCACGGGTGGAGCTGAACCTGCCGACCGATCGCTTGCCCCTGTGAGCTGGCCAGAGTTCGTCGATCAGCTTGGGTCGCGACTGGCTTCGAGCCTGCATCCGGTAGCGCCGCACTTGGGCGACCGCTTGATTTGGGTGCTGGTGGTGGCCGCGGTCGTGGTCTTCGGTCCTTCGTGGCGCTGGGTATGCCCGGTCGTCACTGTCATCCACGAATTGGGGCACGCAGCAGTCGGTGTCGCTTGCGGACGCCGTTTTCGTGGTTTCGTCGTCAGCCCCGATATGTCCGGCCATGCCGTCACCAAGGGACGAGCCCGTGGTCCGGGAATGGTGCTCACATTGGCCGCGGGCTATCCGATGCCAGGCTTCATCGGCGCGGTGCTCATCTGGGCGGCCATCGGCTCAGCATCGCGCTGGTGAAATCACGTTCGTTGTTCACCGCCGCAATCGTGATCGCCTTGTGGGCCGTCGTTGTCGTCATGTGGTGGCGTGGCAACGACGCTTGGAATGGCATCTTGGTTAGTGGACTTGGACTGATCGTCCTTATGGGGGCCTGGCGGCATTTGTTCGCCGTAGCGGCCAGTCGAGATCCGAAGCAGGACCCCGGTGCACTCGCGAAGCTGACCCGGCTGCCGGCGGCATTCTGGACGTTGGTCTTCGCCGCGCTGATCGGCGCATGCAGCTGGTGGGCGGGCCACCTTCTCTACGATGCGCTGACTCAAACCGGGCGATAACGTCTGCTCAATGGACTGTTGGCGCTCAGCTCTTCCGCAGACGGGCCCGCGAAGCACGACGCTTCAAGGCTCGGCGCTCGTCTTCCGACATGCCTCCCCAGACTCCGTGATCCTGGCCGGCTTCGAGCGCCCAACGTAGGCATTCCTCGCGCGCCTCACAGCGTCGACAAACCATCTTCGCCTCCTCGACCTGAGCCAAGGCAGGCCCGGTATTGCCGATCGGGAAGAAAAGCTCCGGATCTTCTGTCAGACAAGCTGCGCGATGGCGCCAGTCCATGTGTTGGGACTCCTATTCGATCTGCGGTCGTAACCTCCAGCCAGTCAACTTTGCCATGAACCAGCTGAATACGGTAGGGGTAACACGTTTTTTCTCGGCTTCGTCGCGCTCCGCAACGGTTTCGGCCACCGTCGACCGTTGCCAAGTGTCTCACTAGCAGAGATCGTCGCTCGATTGTCAGCCGTCGCTCAGTGCCGCTGCTAGCAGCTTTTCCTCCTCTGTCTTGTGGACGGCCGATGATCCGGTCGATGCTGCGGCAGCGATCGGACGAGCGAAGGGCCGGATGATGAATTCTCGTCCGAGTTGCTCAGTCATCGCAGGTACGAAGTGTAGCTGTAAGAATTCCCATGGCCCTTGGTTGGAGGGCTCGTCCTGCACCCAGCGGATGTCCTTGACCTGCGGGTAGCGGGCGAGTTCTGCGGCAAGTTCACGGTTGGCCAGCGGGAAGAGGCGTTCCAGAGTGAGGATCGCGACCTTTGATGTCAAGCCCATCTGCTCGCGCTGTTGCACGAGATCCCATCGGATCTTGCCGGAGCAGATCAGAATGCGCTCGACCTTGGCCGGCTCGGTGATCGACGGGTCGCCGAGTACCGGACGCCATTTTCCGCTGGTGAATTCCGCTGGCTGTGAAACAGCCAGTTTGTTGCGCAACATCGACTTGGGCGTGGCGATGACCACCGGACGATGCCAGTTGACCTGGACATGCTGACGCAACAGATGGAAGTAGCTGGCCGGGGTACTCGGCTGACAGACTGCCATATTGTCGTCCGCACACATCTGCAGGAAACGTTCGATGCGGGCACTGGAATGGTCCGGGCCAGCGCCCTCGTAGCCGTGCGGAAGCAGCAATACGACACCTGACTTCTGTTTCCACTTGGCGAAACCAGATGCGATGAATTCGTCGAGGATGATCTGGCCGCCGTTCGAGAAGTCACCGTACTGGGCTTCCCAGCAGACCAGCGCCTCAGGTGTGGCCACCGAATAGCCGTACTCGAAACCGATCGCAGCGTATTCGCTGAGCAGTGAGTCGTAGATATCGAACTGCGCCTGATCGGCGGTGAGATGTTTCAGTGGCACCCACGCTTCGTTTGTCTCCCGATCGACGATCGCGCCGAAACGTTGGCTGAAGGTACCGCGTCGGGTGTCTTGACCGACGAGCCGGACCGGGTAGCCGTCCATCAGTAGGGTGCCCATACTGAGCAGCTCCGCGGTTGCCCAGTCGATCGGACCCTCGTGAATGGCCTTGACACGGCGTTCCAATTGAAGAGCCAGTTTTGGATGTACCTGGAAGCCCTTGGGCAAGTTGCTGTAGACCGAGGCGACGGCGGCGATCTGCCCCGGGGTGGCCGCCGTTCCGATCTTCAGGCCCCGTTTGACCGGGTAGATCGGGGTTAACTGGTAGTCCATGTCATCCGCGGGAATCTCGGGATCACGGACCGTGGTGAAAACCTCTTCGAGACGGTCGCGGAACTTGTTGACTGCTTGCTCCGCGTCGGCCAAGGAAATATCGCCGCGCCCGATCAGCTGCTCGGTGTACAACTTGCGCACCGGGCGCTTCTTCTCGATCAGGCTGTAGGTGAGTGGCTGAGTGAAGCTCGGCTCGTCTCCCTCGTTATGCCCGCGTCGGCGATAGCAGAGCATGTCGATCACGACATCCTTGCCGAACCGCTGGCGGTACTCGAAGGCGATCTGGGCCGAGAGCGCGCAGGCGTCGGGATCATCGCCGTTGACGTGGATGATCGGAGCCTGCACGGTTTTCGCGACATCGGTGCAGTAGACCGAGCTGCGGCTGTCTGCCGGGCCGGTGGTGAAGCCGACCTGATTGTTGACGACGAGATGAATCGTGCCGCCATTACGGTAGGGACGCAGCTGGCTCATCTGCAGCGTCTCATAGACTACGCCTTGACCGGCGAACGAGGCATCGCCATGAGCCAGCACCGGCAGCACCGGATGCGGGCTTTGCTGGAGGCTTTGATCGGTGACCGCGAGACGGTCGTTCTTCGCGCGAGCGATACCTTCCAAGACCGGATCGACGGCCTCCAGGTGCGAGGGATTGGCGGCGACCGAGGTACGTACAGTGCGTCCGCTGGCAGAAGTGAACTCGCCATCGGCACCCAGGTGGTATTTGACATCGCCGCTGAGCACCTCGTCGTTGGCAGCACGGTTGTCGAACTCCCGGAAGATCTGCGAGTAGGCTTTGCCGACGATATTGGTCAGCACATTCAATCGTCCGCGATGTGGCATGCCGATGCAGACCTCGGCGATATCGTCGTCTGCTGCGCGGCTGCAGATCTCGGCCAAAACTATGATCATCGATTCGGCCCCTTCGAGGCTGAACCGGGTTTGACCAACGTACTTGGTCTGCAAGAACGTCTCGAAGACCTCGGCCTCACTCAACTGGTCGAGGATCCGCAGATGCTCGGTACGCGGACGAGGATGATGCTCGGACTCCAGGCGTTGCTGGAACCAGCTGCGCTGTTCGGGGTCTTGGATGTGCATGTATTCGATGCCCATGGTGTGGGCGTAGGAATCGCGCAGCGTGTCAAGTATTTGGCGAAGGGTGAGGAACCCGAGTTCCTCACCCGCGAAACGTCCGACCGGGAACTCGCGGTCGAGGTCCCACAGCGTCAGTCCGTGCGTCTCGAGTTCGAGCTCGGGATGGGTACGCATCGTGTACTCGAGAGGGTCGACATCGGCTTGTAGATGCCCGAAAGTGCGATAGGCGTTGATCAGCGAAACGACCCGTGCCTGCTTGCTCACGTGGTAGCTGCGGTTGACCGGGATATCAGGCGCCCATTTGAGCGGCGGATAGGGGATACGTAGTGCTTCGAAGATCTGCTCGTAGAAGCCATCGGCGCCCAGGAGCAGCCGGTGCATCTCGCGCAGGAACTCGCCGCTTTGAGCGCCTTGGATGACCCGATGATCGTAGGTAGAGGTGAGCGTGGTGACTTTGCTGACCCCCAGCTGGGTCAGGTTCACCTGGCTGGTGCCCTCAAAGTCGGCCGTATAGTCGATCGAACCGACCCCGAGGATGAGACCCTGGCCGGGCATCAGGCGAGGTACCGACATATTGGTTCCCAGGCCACCGGGATTGGTCAATGAGACCGTCGTGCCCACGAAATCGTCCGGGGTCAACTTGGCCTCGCGAGCTTTGTGGACCAGCGTCTCGTAGGCGGCATAGAACTGCGCGAAGTTCAGGTCTTCGCAAGCCCGAATATTGGGGACGAGAAGTTGACGTTGATCGTCTTTGGTGACGTCGATCGCGATGCCGAGATTGATATCGCCGTGCTCGACCAGCACCGGCTTGCCGTCTTCTTCATCGTAGGAGCAGTTCATCGCGGGTACGGTCTTGATCGCCTGGACCATCGCGAAACCGATGATGTGGGTGAAACTGACTTTACCGCCGCGGCTGCGGCGCAAGAAGTTGTTGATTGTTGCCCGATTCTCCAACACGAGCTTCATCGGAACCGTCCGCACCGAGGTGGCGGTTGGCACCGAGCGAGACAGATCCATATTGCGCGCGGTACGCATCCGCGCGCCTCTCAGGACGGTTCGTTGGGGCCCATCGGCTGACAGCTGTGGACGCAGGAATGGATTGGGAACCTCGGGACCCAACCCGCTGACGGTGCCCGGTTGGCTCGGCGACTCAGTGCGTTCGTCCTTGGCCTCGACCTTGGCGACTGGTACGCCGCTCACTGGACGGGTCGTGGTCTCTGGCTGCTGCGTCGTGGCGTCGGGTCTGACCGTGGCTGGACCGGCAGCCGGATCGACCGCGGAGTCGGCGTCGTCGGGTTGACGAGAGAAGAACCGGGCCCATTTCGGGTCGACCGATGAGGGGTCGTTCTGATAGCGCTCCCTCATCTCTTCGATGAGCCAGTCATTAGCGCCGAAGTCATCAAAAGTGGACATACCTGCCGCGGCCGGATGCCGCTTCGCCCCTTCCTGTGGTTGGCGTTGCGCGACCCGCTGGCAACCTCTTACCTGCCAGGTTTGATTGCACGGTCAACTCTAATGTCAGGAGCTCGTTTTCGGGTTGTCTCGACCGATCCGCCACGCCGAGCGGATGGCCATCGTCACAGAGGTCGCACAGAGGGCGATCATCAGAAGGTTGCGGAAGACCAGCCGGAGTGTGTCGCGCTGATTGGCCAGCTGTTGACCGATGAGCCCTTCGTAGTTCAATGGGAAGACCAGATGGGTGAGCAGAGCACAGATCAGCCCGAGGGCTGCCAGATAGTGCGCACCGCTCCGCTCGCGACGTGGCAACGGGAGGGAGATCAGCACGGCCAGCGGTCCGCCGAGCCAAATCATGTATTGCGGGCTGAAGGTTTTATTTGCGACGATCGTCAGGCTGATCAGCGCGATCTGGGCGAGGATGATGGCGTGTGTGCGGGCTGCCGTTCGATCGGGATCGTTTGCATTACGCAGCTGGTGATGAGGTAACCCGGCACCGCCGAATCCCACCAGCCAGCCGAGAATAACGGCCAACAGCACGCTGGCGGCCAACAGCCAGTCTGTGGTGGATAGCCAGAAGTCGACACCTGGTCCGAAGATCTCCCAGGCATTGTATTGAGTCAGTTCGGTGCGGTATTGGTCGGGATAACCGAAGGCATGCCGGATCATCGGAACGGTCGCCACAATCGACTCGATCTGTAGGCCGCGGTCGGATTGCCAGGTCACCGGCGAGACCGAACGCGTCCAACCAAAGATGGCCAGTGAGGACCCTCCCAACAGCGCCCCGATCACCGCGAAACCCAGTGCGCGGCGTTTCCCCAGGCGATCCGTACCCAGCATCGGTGCGATCAACATGGCCGGCCATAGTTTGGTGGCTGCTCCCACGGCGACCGCCGCGCCCGAGGCGAAGGGACGGCGCACCACGAATATCAGACTCACCAACACCGCCACGGCGGGCAGGAGATCGATACGGAACCAAATCAAGGGGCCGATGCAGAAGGTATAGAGCGACCAGAAGACTGCAGCCTTCCTGCTGTGTGAATGCCATAGCCACCAGGTCACGACCCCGTCGATGGTCGCCATGACGAGCGCGAAAGACAGAACGTAGGTACCCTCCGTTCCGCCGACGGTCACCCGGATACTCTCGAGCAGCAGAGCGATCGGAGTAGGGTACTCGATCAGCGCGCTGTCCAGTCCGTTGTTCTGCAGCTGCCAGAAGTAGTAGCGCACGTCGTGGTCGATGAAGGATTCCTGGTAGCTCCACAGCACCGCCAGCAAGGCGCGGCTCAGCACCCACAGCGCGAAAACAACGAAGCCATGCGTCGCGAGCGAGCTGACGGACGATGCGAGCCGATTGCCGGGTCTGCTCATCGCTGCCTTTCCCTGACAGTCGGCCAGACAAAACCTTTGACCAATCGCAGAACATAGCCGAGGAGCGCAACGATCAGCAGATTCCGCAACACCAGCACGATCGTCACAGGCAATCTCCAGTAGCGGGTGAGATGTGAATCCCGCACCAACGGGTCATAGCCGATCGGAAAGACGATGCCGGTCAGCACCGAGATCGTCAGGATCGTGATACAGATCAACCAGAGTCGCCGCCGATCCAAAGCGTACTCGGCGGTATCGAGATGCTGACGCCCCAGGAGTGCAATCGCCGCAGCCATCGGCCCGCCGAGCCAGATCATGTATTGGGGGCTGAAGGTCTTGTTCGTGACGATCATCGTCAAGATCACCAGCATCATGAGCAAGGCCGCCTGGGAAGTGGTGCCGCGCCCACGCCGCCACCAAAGAGCGAAGATCGCGACCAGCATGATCATGCCCGTCACGGTGGCTATCGAGGCGAGTGCCGACCAGAACCCGATCCCGGTGCCGTAGATCTCGAACGCCTGGAAGCGCGAGATCGTTACCGCGTAATCGCCGATGCCGAGCGCTCGGAAGAGCATCGGTACGGTCGCCCAGACCGACTCCACCTGAAGACCTCGGCCCGATTGCCAACTCAGCGGTGAGATGAGTCTGTCCCATCCAGCCCAGAGCAGCGAAACCAGTGCCAGCACCCCGCCGCAGATCCAGAAGCCGAGGCTGGTGCGGACGCGCTGCCTGCGGTCGCCGCCGAGCAGCGCAGGCCATAACAATGCCGGCCAGAGTTTGATCGCGGCACCGACGCCGGCCAGCGCACCGCTGAGCATCCAACGGCGGCGTAACAGCAGGAGCAGGCTCCAGCCGGCGAGCACCGAGGTCACCAAGTCAAAACGTAGATAGATGGTGGGGCCGATGAAGACGACGAAGAGCGTCCAGAAGGTTACCGCATGCGCCCGCAGCCGTTCGCCCCAAGCCCACAGCGATAGCGTGAATGTGATGGGGTATTCGGTCATCGTTTCGGCCGGCCCGGCGGTGAACATGAACGAGATGTGCTCGTAGTAGTAGACGACGTCGCCTTGGGTCTCGGGATTGATGAGGCCCCAAGTCAACAACACCAGTAATCGTCCGGCAGTCCAGATCAGCAGCTGCATGCGTCCCGAGCGCAGCTGCCAGCGGTCGAACACACGCGAAACGAATCGTTCGGGCGCGATCAAGCTCTCCGTCAGGTGTAAGCGCGCGGGTGACTGAGGCTTCGGGGATGATGTGGCCATCAGACGTCCTCCGGTCAGCCCGCGGGTCACGGTGTATGGATCAGGGAGGTGGCGCCCCCGAGAGGATTCGAACCTCTGCTCCCGCCTCCGGAGGGCGGTGCTCTATCCCCTGAGCTACGGGGGCAAGTCTGTTGACGTGCTGGGCAAAGTTCAGGCTAGCACTGGGCGGCCACCGTCGGAAACCGTTGCCGGAAACCGGTCCGATTGCCGCCCCGGATCAGGCACGGTGGTGGCAGCCTGGCATCACGTTGCCCGGTCTGGGAGAATAGGGCATCGTGACACATATGCACGTTGCTGGTGCGATCCACGCCGACGTTTCAACTCCTGGCCCGCAGTGGCTGGAGCGCCCCGTCGACCCCAACAAGCTCGACGCTGCTTTGTGGAGTTCATCGACTGTGCGCGACGATGACGGGGTCATCAGTGTTGCCGGGTTGAAGGTGACCGACGCAATCAAGCAGTTCGGCAGCCCCATCTATCTCATGGACGAGCAGGATTTCCGCCAACGAGCCCGAGAATTTCGCGATGCTTTCGAGGGCTGGACGGTCTACTACGCAGGAAAAGCGTTCTTGACGCGCACTATCGCACGTTGGGTGGACGAAGAGGGGCTGTGGCTCGATGCCTGCTCTCATGGAGAGCTCATTACGGCGCTGCAAGCTGGTTTCGATCCGGCTCGGATCGGTCTGCACGGAAATAATAAGAGCGTTGACGAGTTGGCTACCGCTCTGGAAGCCGGGGTCGGACGCATCATCATCGATTCGCTGGATGAGTTGGACCGCATCATTGAGCTTTGCGAGACCCATGACTGGCACGCGCGAGTAATGGTGCGCGTGACACCGGGAGTCGAGGCACACACCCACGATTACATCGCTACCGCACATGAGGATCAGAAGTTCGGTTTCTCGATCACCAACAACCAGGCGATGGTGGCGATGGTGCGTTGTCATTACGATCCGCACATCACACTGTCGGGGATTCATTCTCATATCGGTTCCCAGATCTTCGATACCGGTGGTTTCGAGGTGGCAGCGCGCCGCACCTTGAAGCTGCTCTCGCAATTCACCGATGCCACCGGCACCCAGTTGCCCGAGCTTGACCTTGGGGGTGGTTTCGGGATCGCCTACACGAGCCAGGATTCGCCATCGACGCCACAGCAATTGGCGGCAAACTTGCGTGAGATCGTGGCTCACGAGGCCCGTGCGTACGGAATGATTGAGCCCAAGCTGTCGATTGAGCCGGGTCGAGCGATCGTCGGGCCCAGCACGATGGCTGCATACACGGTGGGCACTGTGAAGCCAGTCGACTTGGAGGGCGGAACGCAACGCGTCTATATCAGCGTGGACGGGGGAATGAGCGACAATATTCGTCCGGCGCTGTATGCGGCCGAATACTCCGCTGTCCTTGCGAACCGTTCGTCACAAGCGAATACGATGCTTTGCCGGGTGGTCGGCAAGCACTGTGAAGGCGGGGACATCTTGGTACACGATGTCTTTTTGCCGGCCGATATCCATCCAGGAGATCTGATCGCCGTGCCTGCTTCGGGCGCGTACAGTCGGTCGATGGCCAGCAATTACAATCACACACCGCGACCTCCGGTGATCGCGGTTGACCAAGGCGAAGCGACGGTTCTGCTGCGCCGTGAGACCATGGACGATCTGATGGCATTGGATGTGGGGAAATGATGATGCGAGTGCGTCAAGAAGGCGAAGCGCCGCTGAAGGTGGCCTTGCTCGGATCGGGTACGGTCGGTACTCACGTGGCAAAACTCATCCTCGAGCACGGGGACGATTTTGCTGCGCGGATCGGGCGGCCTCTCGAACTGGTGGGCATCGCGGTGCGTGACCTGTCGCGCACACGCGACGATCTGCCGCCGGAATTGTTCACCGATGATCCCCAGGCACTGGTCACCCGCGACGATATCGACATCGTCATTGAGTTGATTGGTGGTATCGAGCCGGCCAAACAATTGATTTTGACTGCGATCGATCACGGCGCCTCCGTCGTGACGGCTAACAAAGCCCTGCTGGCCGCGCACGGGGCGGAGATCTTCACCGCTGCCGAGCGTGTCGGCGTCGACGTCTACTATGAGGCTGCCGTGGCCGGTGCGATCCCGATCGTCCGACCGTTGCGCGAATCGTTGGTCGGCGACTCGATCCGCACGGTGATGGGCATTGTGAACGGCACCACCAACTACATTCTCGACAAGATGACCACCGAGCGGACCGATTATCAGGCCGCACTGGTGCAGGCCCAGGAATTGGGCTATGCGGAGGCCGATCCGACTGCTGATGTCGAGGGTCTTGATGCCGGTGCCAAGGCAGCGCTGTTGGCGAGCCTGGCATTCCACACCCGCGTCGACAGCAATCAAGTGCCTACCGAGGGCATCACCCACATCGTGCAGGACGACATTCGCGCTGCGCATGAGGTGGGTTGCGTGGTGAAACTGCTGGCAATCGCCGACCGCTTGGATGACTCTCAGATCTCGGTGCGTGTGCACCCAGCGTTGATCCCGCTGGGGCATCCGCTGGCCTCGGTTTCGGGCGCCTATAACGCCATCTTCGTTGAGGCTGAAGCGGCCGGGCGTCTGATGTTCCTCGGGCCCGGCGCCGGTGGTGAACCGACGGCGAGCGCGGTGACCGGTGATCTGGTGACGGTTGCTCGCAACCGAGTTCGAGGTGTGGCCGGGCCGGACCAGACGAACTACAACAATCTCGCAGTGGCCGAGATGGGTGCGGTGCAGACGCGCTACTTCCTGCGATTCCGCGTGGTGGACGAGCCCGGTGTGCTGGCCGCCATCGCCACGATCCTCGCGCGTCACGGGATCTCGGTGCAGACCGTGCTTCAGACGCCGGCTACCGGGGCGGGACCGCTTGCCGCTGCATCGGCTGAATTGAGCTTGATGACCCATGTGGCCACCGAAGCCAACCTCGTGGCTTGTCTAGGCGAACTCAATGCGAATCCGAAGCTGCGCAGCGACGTGCGCTTCTTGAGGGTGGAGGGCATGTAGATGGAATTGGCCTGCTTGGATTTAGAGGGTGTCCTCGTCCCCGAGATTTGGATCGCGGTTGCCGAGGCGACCGGGATCGACGAACTACGGCTCACGACCCGCGATGTTGCTGACTATGACGAGTTGATGACCCACCGACTGCGGGTACTCGACGAGCACGACCTCAAGCTCCAGCAGATTCAAGAAGTGATCGCCGGGCTGGAGGTGTTGCCTGGTGCACGAGACTTCATCGATTGGCTTCGCGAGCGTTATCAGGTGATCATTTTGTCGGACACTTTCTACGAGTTCGCCGATCCTTTCATGCGGCAACTCGGGCGTCCGACATTGTTCTGTCATCGTCTCGTGGTATCCGATGATGGCCGGATCACCGGCTATCGATTACGTATGCCGGACCAGAAACGGCATGCTATCGAAGCATTCCAGAGCTTGAATTTCGCCTGTATAGCCTCGGGAGACTCATACAACGACACCTCAATGCTCGGTCAGGCGGAGGCCGGCATCTTGTTCAGTGCACCGCAGCGGGTGATAGCCGAGTTTCCGCAGTTCGAATCCACAACAAATTACGATGAACTGCGGGCGGCTTTCACCAGGGCGAGCGCTGCGCTCGCAGCCCGCCGAGCCTGAGAGAAGCTGGGAGCTGCTTCTTGGGTAGCGTAAAACGTGACATCGTCGGCAATCCGAGATGTCGCGTTTGCCGCCCGTTCTTGCTAGAGTTATCCACGCACGGTTTCATCAAGAGCCGTCATGTGTTTGATTGCTCAGGCGCATGCGTCCGCAAAAGGGCAACCCCACTAATATCCTCGCTGGTTGGTTGTGTGGTCAACAGGGTCGCCGTGCAAAGGTTGAGCTAATTGAACGAGCTATATCAACGTGTTACGTATGCCGCCTCGTGGCGGAAAGGAACCTTGTGAGCGAGACTCCACCAGGCACTCAGGCAGGCCTATCAGCAATGCGTCTGCCCGAGCTGAAGAAGGTTGCTGCCGGGCTGGGCATCAAAGGCACCAGCGCGATGCGCAAAGCAGAATTGATCTCTGCGATCCAAGCAACCCAAAGCACCGGGCGTACAAGCTCGCCCAAACAGTCCGAAGCCTCGAAGCGCGATGAACCTCGACGAGATTCGCAGGCAGCGGAAGAAACAGCAGGTCAGGGGACACAGCCCGATAGTTCGCCTCGGGTGACCGGGCCTGAACGATCGGCCGACGACGCAGCCGGACAACAGGCGATAGCTGCCGGGTCCGGCGAGACTCGCACGCACGCCGGTAACCACCGCGAGCCGAGCGCCGAGAGCGGCGATTCAACAGCGCCGAGCCGTGCACAAGCCGACTTCCAGCGTTCGCAGCCCGAACTCGTCGGTGCGGTCGAGCGTCCGGCCATCGCGTCCTCGGAGCGTACCGAGCGAGTAGCTGCCGAGAGTGCGGGCGATGCCGAGCAAAGCGTTGAGGATAGCGTCGGAGCACGACTTGCCGCGCTTGGCCAGGATCCGAAGGTGCGTGAACGGCTGCGCGAACGCGAGACCAGTCGGTCTTCCAGCGGTGATAAGCGCGAACAGATCACCCAAACGGTTACGAGGCAGCAGGGCGCATCGAGTCATGAGTCATCCTCATCGCGCGGCAACGACGATGAACAGCCCAGCGGATCTCGTCGTACCCGCAACCGTCGTCAGCGCGAACGCGGCAATCGCCGTAACCGGGGCGGTAATCATGAAGTCGAACGGGTGGACGAGACGGTACATGACGATGACGTCCTCGTCGAGATCAGCGGCATCCTGGATGTGCTCGATAATTACGCATTCGTGCGGACCTCCGGCTATCTCGCGGGCCCCAACGACGCCTATGTTTCGTTGTCCATGGTTCGCAAGAACGGGTTACGCAAGGGCGACATCATCACTGGTGCCATTCGGCAGTCACGTGAGGGGGAGCGCCGGGAGAAATACAACCCGTTGGTGCGTCTCGATACCGTCAATGGGCAATCACCGGACAAGATGAAGACTCGTCCGGACTTCGCGAAACTAACCCCGCTCTATCCTCAGCAGCGGTTGCGGATGGAGACCGTTCAGCAGAATATGACCGGGCGCATCATCGACCTGATCAGCCCGATCGGCAAGGGGCAGCGCGGACTCATCGTCTCGCCGCCGAAAGCCGGTAAGACGATGGTGATGCAGTCGATCGCGAACTCGATCACCGCCAACAATCCCGAGGTGCACCTCATGGTGGTGTTGGTCGATGAGCGACCAGAAGAAGTCACCGACTTCCAGCGAACCACCACTGGCGAGGTTATCGCGTCCACATTCGACCGGCCTGCCGAGGATCACACGTCGATCGCCGAACTCGCGATCGAGCGCGCCAAACGGTTGGTCGAACTGGGCCGAGACGTCGTCGTGCTCCTCGACGGCATCACCCGATTGGCTCGAGCCTATAACCTGGCGGCGCCGGCATCCGGGCGGATCCTTTCCGGAGGCGTCGATTCAGCCGCGCTCTATCCGCCCAAGAAGTTCTTCGGTGCGGCGCGCAATATCGAGAACGGCGGTTCGCTGACTATTCTCGCGACCGCGCTGGTCGAGACCGGCTCGAAGATGGACGAGGTGATCTTCGAAGAGTTCAAGGGCACCGGCAATATGGAGCTGAAGCTCTCGCGCCAGCTCGCCGACAAGCGGATCTTCCCGGCAATCGATGTGGACGCCTCCAGTACCCGCCGGGAGGAACTACTCATGGGACGCGCCGAACTTGACATTATCTGGAAGCTACGGCGGGTGCTTGCTGGCATGGAGGACCAACAAGCGCTGGAGACACTGCTGAGCAGGATGCGTAAGACCACCAGCAACCCGGACTTCATCGTGTCGATCGCCAAGACCACCCCGGGAGCAGTCTGAGCCGTTGCGAGATTTGGGTAATGCCTCAGTGCGCGGTAGGATCACGCGACGGCGCCGGTTCACGCCCTCGACTATTTGGCGACCCGGCACGATAACAAGGAGAAACCATGAAGCAGTCGACTCATCCTGAGTACCACGAGGTGAAGGTCGTGTGTACCTGCGGGAACCAGTTCGAAACCCGTAGCACCGTCAAGTCGGACGTGATGAACGTTGACGTCTGTGCGGAATGCCATCCCTTCTATACCGGCAAGCAGAAGATTCTTGACACCGGTGGCCGCGTCGCTCGGTTCGAGCGTCGCTACGGCAAGAAGAATTAACAGTCTTCCAGCGGGCGCTGGCTGCGGACCATCCGCTGCCGGCGCCCGTTTCATTGCCCATAAACCGCGCCTATGTCCTCAGGAGGATTGATGTTCGAAGCCGCCGATTCCATGAGGGCCGAATACACCGAACTCGAAACACTGATGAGCGATCCGGCAGTGCTGTCAGATGTCAAACGTTCACGCTCGGTCGGCCGGCGTTACGCGGAACTCGCCCAGATCGTGAAGGCGCTGGATGAGTACGACGCCTTGGTCGCAGATGAGAGTGCTGCTGCAGAACTGGCCGCCGAGGACCCGAGCTTCGCCGAGGAACAAGCGGAGATCGGGCGGCGGTTGGAGGCGGTGACCGAGAAACTGACTGCGCTACTCGCGCCGCGTGACCCCAACGATGACAATGACGCGATCATGGAGATCAAATCGGGGGAGGGTGGTGAGGAATCAGCGCTCTTCGCCGCAGACCTGCTGAATATGTATCTGCGCTACTGCGAACAGCGCGGATTCAAGCTCCAGGTTCTGGATTCGGAATCAACCGACCTGGGCGGCTTCAAATCGGTCACGATCGCAGTCAAGTCAACGAAGTCGCCTGAGCCCGGACAAGCGCCCTATGGCGTGCTGAAGTTCGAGGGCGGGGTACACCGGGTACAGCGAGTACCGGTCACAGAGTCGCAGGGCCGAGTGCACACCTCAGCGGCTGGGGTGCTGGTCATGCCAGAAGTCGAGGACGACGAGATCGAGATCAACGATGACGATCTACGTATCGACGTCTACCGATCCAGCGGTAAAGGCGGTCAGGGCGTTAACACCACGGATTCGGCCGTTCGCATTACCCATCTTCCAACCGGCATCGTGGTGACCTGTCAAGACGAGCGCAGCCAGCTGCAGAACAAGGAGCAGGCTTTGCGCATCCTTCGTGCCCGACTGGTGGCGAAGGCCGAAGAAGAGCAGGCTCAGCAGGCCGCTGCCGCACGAAAATCCCAGGTGCGCACCGTCGACCGCTCTGAACGTATCCGTACCTACAATTTTCCGGAGAATCGCATCACCGATCACCGGATCGGTTTCAAGGCCCACAATCTGGATGCTGTCCTGGGCGGAGATCTCGGAGATCTGGTCGCAGCGCTGCAGGCAGCCGATCTCGAAGAGCGGCTGTCGCATGTCGGGGAGCAGGCTTCGCGGTGAGTCGAGGTTCGGTGAGATTACTCGCCGAAGCTTCCGCGAAACTCGCCGAAGCGGGACTGGAATCGCCGCAAGCTGACGCCAGGCTACTTCTCCTGCACGCTAGTGGGCTGTCGATTACCGAACTGCTGACCACATCGAGAATCGATGCTCGCATAGTAGAGAAATTCAATGAGCTGATCGATCAGCGGGCCGCTGGCATACCCGTGCAGCATCTGACCGGCGAGGCGTGGTTCCGCAATGTGCGGCTCGAAGTTGGCCCGGGAGTCTTCGTCCCCCGCCCCGAGACCGAACTGGTCGCTGGGGCCGCGATTGCGGAGGCCGGCCGACTCACTGATCCTCTGGTGGT
Source organism: Propionibacterium sp. (assembly GCA_022837595.1). Classification (GTDB taxonomy): domain Bacteria; phylum Actinomycetota; class Actinomycetes; order Propionibacteriales; family Propionibacteriaceae; genus Brooklawnia. The sequence continues at coordinate 12,765 of JALHFX010000049.1, read as the reverse complement.
GGAGTTGTGCGCCGGCTCCGGCGCCATCAGCGCTGCGCTGGTGGACGAGGTGGCCGGTGCCCGGGTGATCGCGATCGAGAAGGATCCGGTGGCCGCACGATGGTTGCGGCGAAACCTGCGGTCGACGGCTGTAGAAGTGGTCGAGGCCGATATGGCCGATGCGCTACCCGACCTAACTGGGCAGGTAGCGATTGTGGTTGCCAACCCGCCCTATCTGCCTTGGTCTGCCGGTATCGGGCTGCCGGCCGATGTGGGTGGCCATGATCCGGCTCAGGCACTGTTCGCCGACGACCATGGGCTGGCCGCTATCCGAGTAGTCATCGAGGTCGCGCGCAGGCTCTTGAGCCCGGACGGTCTGGTAGTCATCGAACATGGTGATGATCAGGGTCCTGCGGTACTTGACGAGTTGAAGCAGGGTGGATTCCGAGAAGGGGTCTGTCATCACGATCTTGCGGGGCGTCCACGCTTCGTCACCGGTAGACGCATGTCAGGATGGAGTGGTGACTGAATTGCCGAATTCGGAATCCAAGGGGCCCGGCTGGCTGCGTTTCGATTTGGGCACCGATCGTGACGCCGGCTTGGCAGCAGCCCAGGACGCTCTGAGCAGGGGCGCGCTGGTGGTCGTCCCGACCGACACGGTCTACGGCGTCGCCGCCGATGCATTACAGCCGCAAGCAGTGCAGCGCCTTCTGGACGCCAAACAGCGTGGACGCGAGCTACCACCGCCGGTACTGATCGCTGAATCCGCGGTCTTGCGCGCGTTGGTCGTCGATGTGCCTGTTGAGGTCGACGCGCTGATCAACCGTTTCTGGCCGGGAGCGCTGACGGTGATCATGAAAGCGCAGCCGACGCTCAAGATGGATTTGGGCGAGAGCGAGGGCACCATCGCCGTGCGGGTGCCCGACCAAGCCGATACTCGCGAACTTCTGCGGCAAACGGGCCCGCTTGCGGTCAGCAGCGCCAACCTGTCCGGACAGCCACCGGCCACCAGCATTGATGATGCGATCGCGCAACTTGGTGATTCGGTGGCTGTCTATTTGGATGCCGGCCCTGCCCCAGGCCCGGTTCCATCGACGATCATCGACCTGACCGGCAGTGGTGGCGGACGTATTCTTCGCTCGGGGTTGCTGAGCTTCGCTGAGCTTTCGGCAGTGTTACCCACGCTCACTGAAGATTCCGGAACCAAGCCGGCGGGATCTGTGCAAGCGGCCGGGCAGGAGCGGGGCTCAGAAACGGAGCGCCCCCCGGATGCGTGAGTACCTTCTGGTGATGCTCATAGCGGCAGCGACGACCTACCTGCTGTCGGGGGGCTTCCGCGCCATCGCCATCAGATTCAGGATTGAAGCGCCGATCCGCATGCGTGACGTTCATACCCGTCCCACGCCCTATCTGGGTGGTCTCGCGATGCTCGGTGGGGTCGCAGTGGCTTTTCTTCTCGGGTCCATGATGCCGTTCTTGGGACGTCATGAAGTTGTGACGCGGGACGCGCGCGGGATCCTGGCAGCCGGGGCAGTGATCTGCCTAGTTGGCGTGCTCGACGACATCATCGATTTACCGGCGATCGCGAAGGCGGCTGGGCAGGTGCTGGCGGCTGGTATAGCGGTACTGTTCGGCGTGCGGATGTATTGGATATCGCTGCCCAACCGGATCATTGCACTCGACCAGGCGAGTTCGATCATCATCACGGTGTTGTTCATCTTCGTCTGCGTCAATGCGATCAACGTGATGGACGGGCTAGATGGGTTGGCCTCGGGTGTGGTCGCGATAGGCGCCTCAGCGATGTTCACCTATACATATGTCCTGGCGCGCGAGCAGAACTTCGTGGTCGCGACAACGGCGAGCCTCGTGACTGTCACGACCACCGGGGTCTGTCTCGGCTTTTTACCACACAATTTTCATCGCGCCCGCATGTTCATGGGTGACGCGGGATCGATGCTGCTCGGGCTGCTGCTTTCGTGTTCGTCGCTGTCATTCACCGGGCAGATCGACTCGCAGTCGCTGAACCCAGAAGGCGCCGGGTTACTCCCGAACTGGTTACCGCTGTTACTCCCGTTCGCGATCATGGCGTTACCTCTCTTCGATCTTGCGACCGCTTTCATCCGCCGTACCTGGCATGGTAAGTGGTGGTTCGTGGCCGATAAACAGCACCTTCACCACCGGTTGATCCAGCAGGGTCATTCCACAATCACCGCAGTCTGGGTGCTCTATCTGTGGAGTGCTGTCATCGCATACGGCGCGATCGCTTTCGGGCTGGTACGCCTACCGATAGCCCTGGTGATCGTCGCGTTAGGGATCATTGCTGCGGTGTTGGTGACGGCTGGTCCCGGTTGGAGAAGCGAGAAGAAGATCAGGAAATCCGAGAAATAGTATGTGATCTGTGATCAGATGGCCTATGCTAGGTGCTATCAGCCACTAGGTTTCGTCAACGAGGAGGTGACCGTGGTCTCGACGTCAGTCACGACGCACATCTTCGGGCCCCTCGTCTTCTCTGCCGCAACGGGGAGTCTGGTGGCCGCGGCATTATGTTCGGTCTGGGCGGCGCTCAGCGATCAAGCGCATGGGTTCGGTAGCGCGCTCGGAGCTGCGGCCCTGGTCTTCGCATATTTTGTCAGTGGGCAATTAATCGAGCGCGTCGCTCTGCAACTGGCAAACAGGCAAGGCATGATATTGATTGTGTCTGGATACATCGGGCGCGTTGCGCTGCTCGGAGTATTGCTGTGGTGGGCACTAAGCTCGTCGATGGTCGGTTCTTTGGTGTCACCGTTGTGGGTGGGCGCCGGTGCCCTGGTGACGGTCGTCGGCTGGCTCAGCGGGTTGATCGTTGGACACTCGCGGATGCGCATTCAGGTCTATGATCGCCCTTATGTCACACCGGAGGGGTGGGATGCATGAGTCGCCAGCAGATCGACCAGGCGCGTGAGAAATCGACCACGCACGGTAAAGACCAGGGCTTGACGATCCTCAGCTACCTGCTGGCGGGGATTGGACTGTACGGTGGCCTCGGATGGTTGGCCGATCAGCTATTGAACACGTCGTTCTTGATGGTCCTTGGTTTCATCCTCGGCATGGTCGTTAGTTTCTACATCATCATTAAGCGGTACGGGGGAGTGGCATGATCCCGATGGAAGGTGGGGGATACACCGCACCGGGCGTACAGGATTTCCAATTCCCGGGGCTTTTCGGCACCGACTGGATCACCAAGCCGATGTTGCAAGCGGTGATCGCTGCGATCGCTGTCATCGTCATCTGGTGGTTGGCCTCCAGACGGTTGACCACGATACCGAACAAGTCCCAGTTCCTCATGGAATACCTCTACGGGTTCATTCGCAACGGGGTCGGCCGTGACGTCCTGGGGCCAGGGTTCCGTCCCTATATCGGTCTGCTGATCGGGTTGTTCACCTACATTCTGGTGAATAACTGGTTCGGCGAGCTCTTCTTGTTCATGTTCCCGACAATGTCGAACATCGGCTACGCCTGGGGCGCCGTCGTGATGGTACTGGTGATCTATATCTATGCGGGGTTTCGCACGCATGGCATCGGCTACCTTCGCAAGGCGCTTATCCCCGAAGGCGTGCCCTGGTATCTCTACCCGATTATTGTGCCGGTCGAGTTCTTATCGAACTTCATCACGCGGCCATTGACGCTCGGCGTGCGTCTATTCGCGAACATGTTCGCCGGTCATCTAACGATCTTGGTGTTCGTCATCGGTGGCACCTATCTGGTCTCCCAAGCGGACAGTATCGTCCTCAAAGTTGGCGGTGGGTTCTCGCTGATCTTCAGTTTTGTCATGCTGGGTTTCGAGTTGTTCATCGGTTTCCTGCAGGCTTACATCTTCACCATTCTGACCGCGCAATACATTTCATCTTCGATCAGTGAAAGCCACTGACCGTAGCAGCTTGGAAGCAAACGAAAGGAACCAAGAATGACCCCAATGGAATTGGCCGGCTCGATCAACGTCATCGGGTACGCCTTGGCCACGTTGGGCCCGGGGCTCGGCGTCGCCTGGATCTTCTCCTCGGTCATCAACGGCACCGCTCGTCAGCCTGAGGCTCGGGGCGCCATGATGGGCACCGCCTATATCGGCTTCGCGGTGGTTGAGGCGCTCGCCATTTTGGGCTTCGTGCTCGCCTTCGTTATCCAGTGATTGGTCCCACCATGTTTGGTGTGGGACTGATCCCTATGGAGCTATCGCTGGGACCGCTGGCCCCGGAGCATCTGTCGGAATTCGTGGTGGGACTCGTCCTAGCGATCATTGTCGCGGTCGGTGTCCAGAAGATCGCCGTGCCCAAGTTCGAGAAGATGTACAACGAACGGGCGGAGGAGATCGAAGGCGGAATCAACCGCGCCCAGGTGATCAAGCAAGAAGCCGAAGAGACCAAGCGGCGTTATCAAGAGCAGCTGGCCAGCTCAAGAGAAGAAGCCGCTGTGCTGCGCGATCAGGCTCGCGAGCAGGCCGAGAAGATCATCGAGGATGCTCGCCGGCGCGCGGAAGAAGAAGCAGCACGCATTCGGCACGCCGCTGAGCTACAACTGGCGAACGAACGCACTCAGGCGTACGAGGAGTTGCGCTCCGATATCGGTCGACTAGCGATCGAACTGTCGGAGCGGGTACTCGGGGAGACGCTGGCCGATTCACAAACTGCTTCGCGCACGGTCAGCCGGTTCCTTGCTGAGTTGGACACGCAACCCTCGCGAGTCGCACCGGACTATGTGCCGGATGGGTTGGCAGGGGCTTCGGGAGCGGGATCGTCGTAGTGATAGAGACCGAGATCCGCATGCGCGAACTGGACGCCAAAGCTGACAGCCTTCAGCTGGGACCCGCCGATATCGACGGGCTCACTACAGTCGTCGATGCATTGGCCGACCAAGCGCGGTTACGTGGCGCCCTGAGTGATCCGACGTTGTCCGGTGACGCACGTTCCGAGCTGGCCCTTCGACTGCTCAAAGGACGAGTCAGCGCCAAGGCGGCGGCAGTGGTGGCTGAGGCGGCAGCTCACTGCAGAGGCCCCCGTGACCTTGAGGATCTTGTCGAACGATCGACGATTCGGGCCAATCTGGAGGTTGGTGGGGAAATCGATCAGGTGTCCGAGGAGATCTTCCGTTTTGCCCGTGCCGTACAGGGCGATGCCGACCTACTCAAGACGCTCACCGATCCCCGAATCGGGTTGAAGGCTCGCCAAGAACTCGTCAGTACGCTGCTGGGCGCGAAGGCTCGTCCGCAGAGCATCTGGCTGGTACAACGCGCGTTGGCGTTTCGGGGGCGCCCGCTGGTCAAGACTCTCGACTCCTATGTCGAGCTGGCGGCGCAGGTGAGAGCGAGCACGGTCGCGAGAGTGACCGTGGCCCAGCCACTGAGCGACGAACAAATCGCTGCGATCAAAGCACAGCTGGTACGCATTTACGGTGGCCCGATCGATCTTCGAATCGAACTCGATCCCGAGGTACTGGGCGGGGTGCGCATCCAGGTGGGCGACGAGATCATTGATGGCACCATCCAGAACAGACTTAATCAAGCACGTCGCCTGATCGGTTGACGGAAACAAGGAGTGGAGACCGCGATGGCGGAACTGACGATTCGCCCCGAGGAGATCCGGGATGCGCTGAACGAGTTCGTACTCAAATACGAACCCACTCGGTCGGCCCGAGAAGAAGTCGGCAGCGTCATCACCTCGGGTGACGGTATCGCCCGGGTCGAGGGCCTGCCGTCGGCGATGGCCAATGAATTGCTGCGTTTCGAGAACGGGACGCTCGGTATTGCGCTGAACCTCGAGGCACGCGAGATCGGAGTCGTCGTTCTCGGCGACTCGGATGGGATCGAGGAGGGGTCACGGGTGGTCGGTACCGGCGAGATCCTCTCGGTGCCGGTCGGCGACGGCTATCTGGGACGGGTGGTTGACGCCATGGGCAACCCCATTGATGGCAAAGGCGCCATCGAAGGGGCCATGGAGCGGCGACCGCTCGAGTTGCAGGCGGCAGGTGTTATGGACCGCCAGGAGGTCAACGAACCATTGATGACCGGTCTGAAGGCCGTCGACGCCATGACCCCGATCGGGCGTGGCCAGCGCCAGCTGATCATCGGAGACCGCAAGACCGGCAAGACAGCGATCGCGATCGACACGATCCTCAACCAGAAGGCGAACTGGGCCAGCGGCGATCCGAAGAAGCAGGTGCTGTGCATCTATGTCGCGGTCGGACAGAAGAACTCGACCGTCGCCGAGGTGCATGAAACACTCACGAAACTCGGGGCGATGGACTACACCGTCATCGTGAATTCTCCTGCCTCCGACCCCGCGGGCTTCAAATACATCGCCCCCTATGCAGGCTCGGCGATCGGCCAGCACTGGATGTACAAGGGCCGTCACGTGCTGATCGTTTTCGATGACCTCACCAAGCAGGCCGAGGCTTACCGCGCGATGTCGCTGCTGCTGCGCCGCCCGCCGGGCCGTGAAGCTTACCCCGGTGATGTCTTCTATCTGCACTCCCGTTTGCTGGAGCGCTGCGCGAAGCTCTCGGACAAACTGGGTGGCGGTTCGCTGACCGGACTGCCGATTGTCGAGACCAAGGCGAACGATGTCTCGGCTTATATCCCGACCAACGTGATCTCGATCACCGACGGTCAGATCTTCTTGCAATCCGATTTGTTCAACGCAAATCAGCGTCCGGCAGTCGATGTTGGCATCTCGGTCTCGCGCGTGGGCGGAGCGGCCCAGACGAAGGCCATGAAGAAGGTCGCGGGCACGCTGAAGATCTCGCTGGCCCAATACCGCGATATGCAAGCCTTCGCGATGTTCGCTTCCGATCTTGACGACACGTCCAAACGTCAGCTGGAACGCGGCGGTCGGCGATGGAATTGTTGCGCCAGCCGCAGCATTCCCCGATGCCGATGGAAGAACAGGTTGCAGTGATCTGGGCCGGCACCACCGGCCAGCTGGACGAGGTGCCTATCGAAGATGTACAGCGATTCGAAGCCGAATTCCTCGACAATCTTCGACACAACTCAAACCTGCTCGCCACGATCGCAGAATCGGGTGTCTTCAGCGACGCCGAAGCTGAACTAGCAACCTCACAGATGGCTAGATTCAAGAAGACCTTCCGCACTGCATCTGGCGCCTTGCTCGGCGAGCCTGACGCCGATGATGTGACTGACTCGGACATCGAGCGACTCGGACATCGAGCAGAAGCAGATCAAGCGGAGTCGGAGCTGACCCATGGCGGCGACCCTGCGAGAACTGAGGGAGCGTCGCAGCTCCGTGGCCGCGACGATGAAGATCACCAAGGCGATGGAGTTGATCGCAGCATCTCGGGTGAATCGCGCCGAGCTCAAGGCACAGTCGGCGCGCGCCTACACACTCGAATTACACCGCGCGGTCAGTGCGGTGGCCACCTATGCCCAAGTCGATCACCCTTTGACCCGCGAGCACCACACACATCAGCGTTCGGCGGTCTTGGTGATCAGCAGTGACCGAGGACTGGCAGGTGCTTATCCAGGCAACGTCACCCGGGCTGCCGAGGGGCTGATCGACCTACTCGAATCCAGAGGGGTGGAGATCGAGCTGTACACGGTTGGTAAGAAGGCGATGGAGTACTTCGCTTTCCGTGAGATCCCGGTCGCCCAGTCGTGGTTCGGTTTTGGGGAGGCACCCCACTACGAGCACGCACGCGAGGTCGGTCAGGTATTGATGCAGCGCTTCCTGAAGCACCAAGAGCAAGGCGGCGTCTCCGAATTGCACGTGGTCTATACACAGTTCAACTCGCTTGTATCTCAGCAGGTACGGATTGTCCGGTTGCTGCCACTGGAAGTCGTCGATGCCGACAGCGGCGAGGAAGAACTGGGGCCTGACATCGCGGCCCCCGAGGGAATCGCCCCCGATTACACCTTCGAACCAGACGCGGAGACCGTGCTGGACGCTCTGCTCCCGATGTACATCATCGACTCGATCAAGTTCATGCTCCGTCAGGCGGCTGCATCGGAGCTGGCGAGTCGTCAACAAGCCATGCACTCGGCCACCGACAACGCCCAGGAGCTGATCCGGGAATTGACCCGGCAAGCTAACCAGGCACGTCAGGCCGAGATCACCCAGGAAATCAACGAAATCGTCGGTGGCGCTGGCGCGCTGTCGGCGTCCTGATAGGAGCGCTGAATCAATGACAGCCACCACCTTCGCCTCCGCGACATCGGACTCTACGACCGGTGATGGCCGTGTGACGCGTGTCATCGGCTCGGTCATCGATGTCGAGTTCCCGTCGGACCGGATCCCGGCGATCACCAATGCGTTGATCGTTGACGCCGGGGTCGGCGATCAACGGCGTCCGATCACCATCGAGGTCCAACTGCAAATCGGTGATAACCAGGTGCGTTGTATCTCGCTGAAGCCGACCGACGGTGTTCGTCGGGGCCAGCCTGTGCGCGATACCGGCTCACCGATCACCGTCCCAGTTGGTCCGGTGACCAAGGGCCATGTCTGGAACGTTATCGGTGAGGTGCTCAACGCCGATCCGTCCACCGTGGAGATCACGGAGCGCTGGCCGATTCACCGCGATCCGCCACCCTTCGACGAGTTGCAGCCGGAAACCCAAATGCTGCAGACCGGCATCAAGGTCATCGACTTGTTGACGCCCTATGTGCAGGGCGGCAAGATCGGTCTATTCGGCGGTGCGGGTGTGGGCAAGACAGTGCTCATTCAGGAGATGATTTTCCGTATCGCCCATAACTTCGGCGGTACTTCCGTATTCGCTGGAGTCGGGGAACGTACCCGCGAGGGTAACGACCTGATTTATGAGATGGCCGGTGCCGATGTGCTCAAGGACACAGCACTGGTCTTCGGCCAGATGGATGAGCCACCGGGCACCCGACTCCGTGTCGCACTCTCGGCACTGACCATGGCCGAGTATTTCCGCGATGTCGAGAACCAGGACGTGCTGTTATTCATTGATAACATCTTCCGGTTCACTCAAGCTGGCTCGGAAGTCTCGACCCTGCTGGGCCGCATGCCTTCTGCAGTCGGTTACCAGCCGAACCTGGCCGATGAGATGGGCCAGCTACAAGAGCGGATCACCTCGACGCGTGGCCATTCGATCACCTCGATGCAGGCGATCTATGTTCCCGCCGATGACTACACGGACCCGGCGCCCGCTACCACTTTCGCGCACCTGGATGCGACCACAGAGCTTTCTCGCGCGATCGCGTCGCGCGGCATCTACCCGGCGGTGGATCCGCTGACCTCGACCAGCCGAATCCTCGATGCGCAATACATTGGCCAAGAGCATTACGATGTCGCCACGCAGGTGAAGCAGATTCTGCAGCGTAATAAGGAACTGCAGGACATCATCGCGATCCTTGGTATCGATGAATTGTCCGAGGATGACAAGATCCTGGTAAACAGGGCCCGGCGCATTTCGCAATTCCTCAGCCAGAATTTCTATGTCGCCGAGAAGTTCACCGGTGTTCCCGGTTCCACTGTTCCGGTCGCCGAAACCGTAGCCGGATTCAAGATGATCTGCGACGGCGAATGCGACGAAATCCCTGAGCAGGCCTTCTTCAACGTCGGCGGCATGGATGATGTGATGGCCAACTGGGATCAGATGAAGAAAGAATCCTGAGATGGCAGCCGACCCACTGAATGTGAGGTTCGTCGCCACCGATGAGCTCGTTTGGCAGGGTGAGGCGGCCAGTGTGCTGGTTCGTACCGTTGAGGGCGATATCGGGATTCTGGCCAATCACGAACCATTGATGGCAGTACTGGTACCGCACGGCGCGGAGGTCGTCTCAGTTGACGGTGTGCGGTATATCATCGCGATCGATTCGGGATTTTTGTCGGTCTTCAACAACCATGTTTCGGTGATATCGGCCTTCGGCGAACTGGCAGACACGATCTCGGTAGATGAAGCACGGGTAGAACTCGCGGCGATGCACTTAAAGGTGCAGTCTGCCGAAGCCATCGAAAGCGAGGTGCGACTCTACCGAAGGCTGCAGGCACAGGTGAAAGCCGGCGAGAAGTACGGTGAACTGGTTAAGAAAAATCGTTAGATGCCGCACCTCGCCATGATCATTTACGCTACTCTCTGGTCATGAACGATCCGGGGTGGCTGAGTTTGATCGCCGCGATCGTTCTATTGCTCGCGGTGGGCTATCTGAGCATCGTTTTCGTCCGCCGCGTCTGGCTGAGTAGCCGCGGCGGACTTTTCGATTGTGGATTGCGCTCGAGGGACTCTGGCCGTTGGCGTCTTGGATTAGCTCGCTATTCGGGTGAGCGATTCGAATGGTATCTGCTGTGGAAGATTTGGCCCAGACCCACCAGGGTTTTCGTCCGCAGTGAATGCGAACTGGGCGGGCTGCGTGAGACGGACGCTGCAGAGTCGCGGCTCGGTTACGCTTTCTCGAGAGTTTTGTCATTGCGAGTGTATGGTCCCACTCCTGAGGTGCCGGCACAGGAGTGGGACCTGGCACTCAACGAAGGCTCTGCGATGGGCTTGGTGAGCTGGCTGGAAGCAGCACCCCCAGGGCAGGGCGACTATCTGCGTCGGCATTGATGCCTCACCCGAGAATCGAGACGCCATGAACGTGCGTGGCAGCTACGCGTCCGGCGACCAGGGGCCCATAACTGCAGAGCTAGAGGTCATTGATGGCCGATTCACCCGTGTGCAGGTGAGCAGTGCAGTTGCAGGCATCAATGAACAGCTCCGCCAGGACCTCAGCGCAGCTTCTGCGGTGTTGGTCGGTCTGGATGCTTCGGCGAACGCAGGCACAATCACCGCGATCATCATGGAAGCATGCCCGTGGTTCGACAACGCCCTCGCATCCACGTGCGCTGTGGCGGTGCGCCGAGCCGTGATGGCCGCCACCGACTGGAGCGATCTCACTTTCGATGTGATTCCTCCGGTGACTCTACCCGTAGCTACTCACGTCGCCTTAGATCAGGTGATTGCAGACGACATCAGGGCCGGACGTCGTAACCCCACTTTCCGAATCTGGGAGTGGGATGATCCGGCCGTGGTGATCGGTTCTTTTCAATCGGTGCGTAATGAGGTCGACGCCGGAAACGCGGCGAAGTTTGGTTTCAAGGTGGTGCGACGGATCTCCGGTGGGGGAGCGATGTATATGCCGCCAGGTACCTGCATCACGTATTCGTTGACCGTGCCGGGATCATTGACCGAGGGGTTGAGCTTTGAACAGTCCTACGCCTTTTTGGATGCGTGGGTGCTTGAGGCCTTGGCGCAGGTTGGTGTTCGAGCTCGCTATTTGCCGCTCAACGATATTGCTTCGGATTCCGGCAAGATCGGAGGTGCAGCGCAACGCCGATTCGCCGATGGCACGGTGCTGCACCATGTCACCAGCGCCTATGACATGGACATGGGTCTGCTCGCGAAGGTGCTGAGGCTCGGTCGCGAGCGGATCAGCGAGAAAGGT
>JALHFX010000049.1:0-1315 GCA_022837595.1 Propionibacterium sp. | reverse complement strand
AGGTGATGGCTTCCTTCCTCGCATCCTTCAAATCTCGTTACCGATGCGTGGACGCGAGTTACGCCGATGATCAGCTCGATCGCGCCGGTGAACTCGTGCATACCAAGTTCGCGACCGACCGGTGGACCCACCGAGTACCGTGAAGAAGCTGCGGCAGCCACTCTCCCCCAAGCCGCGGCCCGGCGTCCCCGCAGCAGCTACCGAAATGCCCGGTTTCCGCCCAGCAGCTACCGAAAGTAGCTCCGGCTACCGGAAGTTCGGTAGCTGCTGGAATTCTCGGTAGCTGCTGATGTCGGACGTGTAGTTTTCGATGGCTGCTGCTGGACGGGCTACTTGCCCTTGTGGCCCGGGTTGGAGCCGGTTCAAGTACTTCAGCGGCAACGGGCTGATGCCGCCCTCGGCCTCGGTGCTCCCATCCTCCAAACCGTATTGCTTGGCCGCGGCCCAGCCCTGACGTTCCGCGCGGCGAGCCATCGTCCGCAGGAGATGGAACTGTGAACTGGCCGGAGAACCACCGGGAAGGATGAACGAGTCGAGTTTGCCCAGTCCTTCAATGAACTCGTCGCACCAGCCCTCAAGCCGGTCGATACTGGGTTGGATGATCCGCAACGGCTCCCACTTGGGGTTCGGCACTACCGGAGTGGATAGATCAGCGCCGAGGTCGAAGAGTTCGTTTTGGATGATGGTAAGGGCGGCACGGGCGTCATCGTCGATATCGAAATTCGCCAACAGGACGCCGATGGCAGAGTTGAGTTCGTCAACGGTACCATAGGCTTCGACTCGTGCATCGGTCTTGTGAGCGCTGTCCTGCATCGCCGGTTCGGGTATAGATACGGGTGAGATGCACCATCACTGAAGCTTACCTGGACGAGGAGACGAGCAGATGACAGTGAGCAAACGCGCGACGATGGGACTCGTCACAGCCGGCGCGATCATGGCGTTGGCGGGGTGTGCGAGCGGAACCGGGGTCGCGACGAGCCCGTCTTCGGTAACCAGTGGCTCGGTTTCTGCCTCACCCGTGGGCTCACCAAGTGCTTCACAAGGTACTGCACTGAGTGAAACCGTGAATTGCACGTACACCGCAGGAGGGAAGCGTGCATTGCCCGTTGATCCGCCGCCCGCCACCGATGTACCTGCCACAGGAACGCTCACCGCGACTCTCGACATGACCGCGGGCGCGGTCACGATCACGATGGATCGTGCCGAGGCTCCGTGTACGGTGAACTCGTTCGAGGCGCTTGCCAAGCAAGGGTTCTACGATGGCACCACCTGCCACCGGTTGGTTGATCACGGCATCTTCGTTCTGCAATGTGGC
>JALHFX010000048.1 GCA_022837595.1 Propionibacterium sp. | reverse complement strand
CATCAGGAACTGTACTCCGCATTCTCTTTGACGTAGTCGTAGGTCAGATCATTGGTCCAAATGGTCGCAGCATGTTCACCCGCGTGTAGGTCGACCAGGACGTGGCACTCTCGTTGCGTCAAGTCGACCAACTCCCGCGGGTCACCGACTCCCCCGGCTCGGCAAACCTGAACGCCGTTCATCGTCACATCAAGTTGGTCGGGCTCAAATGCGGCCGAAGTGACGCCGACTGCCGATAGCACGCGGCCCCAATTCGGGTCGTTGCCGAAGATCGCGCACTTGAAGAGATTGCTTCTGGCGATCTCGCGGGCTACCTCGAGCGCATCGGCTTCCGATGCTGCGCCCACAACCTCCACCGCGATGTCATGTGCAGCGCCCTCGGCATCGCCGATCAGCTGACGCGCGAGATTCCAACAGAGCCTGGACAGATTGACAGCGAAATCACCCAGATCCGGAGTCACACCAGAGGCTCCGGACGCCATCGCGAGCACCGTGTCATTGGTCGACATACAACCATCGGAATCGATGCGGTCGAAGCTCAGCGAGGTCGCTTTTACCAGGCAATCCTGCAGATCTTTCGACGATATGTCGGCGTCGGTCGTGATCACGACGAGCATCGTTGCCAAAGCCGGGGCCAACATGCCAGCCCCCTTGGCCATCCCCGCAATGGTGTAGCCCCCGCATTGGATCACGGCCTGTTTCGGACGAGTATCGGTGGTCATGATCGCCCGCGCTGCGGCGTCGCCGCCGTCGGGTCCCAGTTGGGCAGCGGCCGCCTCTATCCCGGGCAGCAGTGCGTCCATCGGCAACCGGACGCCGATCAGACCCGTGGAACAGACCGCAACCTCATCGGCCGCGCATCCAACCACCTGGGCGACAGCCTCGGCCGTCGTTAGCGTGTCTTGAAAACCGGCAGTTCCGGTGCAGGCATTGGCGCCCCCGGAGTTCAGCACTACCGCGTGTAATCCGCCGCCGGCGACGACTTGGCGCGACCAGATGACCGGTGCTGCTGCCACCCGATTAGAGGTGAATACCGCCGCGACGTCGAACTTGGGACCGAGGTTGACGACCAACGCGAGATCGGCGTCACCCGATGCCTTGATACCTGCCGCGATACCGGCAGCGGTGAACCCCTCGACTGCAGTGATACTCACGGTGCAACTCCAATCGCTGACAATCCGGTTGTCTCGGGCAGCCCGAGTGCAAGGTTCATGGACTGGATGGCGGCGCCGGCGGTGCCCTTGGTCAGGTTGTCGAGCACACCCACGGCGACCATCCGGCCAGCGGCCTCGTCCACAGTGACCTGCACCTGATATCCATTACTGCCCAGCACCGACTTCGTCAGCGGCCACTGGCCTTCGGGCAACAGCCGACAGAATGGCTCGTCGGCATAACTATCGGCATAGGCCGCGCGCAACTCGGCCGCGCTCACGCCTTCGATCGGGGCGGTGACAATCGCGAGGATGCCGCGGGAGATCGGCGCGAGCATCGGAGTGAAACTGACGGACGGTTCAGCGGCACCAAGCAGACTGAGATTCTGCAGGATCTCCGGTACGTGACGGTGGGAGCCGCCCACGCTATAGGCGCTCATCGAATTGAACAGTTCACTACCGAGCAGATGCGGTTTAGCCGCTTTGCCTGCTCCGGACGATCCGGAGGCTGCCGCGACGGTGACGTCGGTGCCCGAAATCAGCCCGTGTACCAGTGCGGGCAGCAGTGACAAAGTGACGTTGGTCGGGTAACAGCCGGGCACCGCAATCTTCTTACTCGCGGCGAGCTTGGCACGCTGGCCGGGCAATTCTGGCAGTCCGTAGGGCCAACTTCCGGCGTATTCTCCGCCGTAGAATTTGGCCCACTGAGCCGGATCCGTGAGGCGGAAATCGGCACCGCAGTCAATGATCACCGTCTCATCACCCAGTTCCGCAGCCAGCGCCGCCGAGGCTCCGTGTGGCAGAGCCAAGAAGACCAGGTCGTGTCCGGCGAGATTCTCCGCGGTGGTCTCGAGCACGTCGCGGTCTGCCAGTTCGGGCAGATTGCGAAGGTGGACGCCGAGCTTCGTGCCTGCATTGGAATGCGCGGTGAGCGCGCCAATGGCCAGTTCTGGATGCATTGCGGCTAGGCGGATGACCTCGCCGCCCGCATAGCCGGTACAGCCGGCCACAGCGATCGAATACGTCATGGGAATAACTATGTCTTCTACGGAATAGATATGCAAGTTAGTTCCAGGGGGATCTTTCGGCCGCGGATTAGACTTTGAATTTGTGAGGTTCGATGATCTGTCAAAGTCGACCCGCGACGATGCCGAAGCCGTCGCGGAGGCTATCGGGGACGTGAACCGATTGGGTGTCGCCTATTCGGGAGGTGTGGATTCTGCGGTCCTGCTGGCACTCGCAGTTCGCACGCTCGGCCCGGAGCGAGCCATCGGTTTACTCGCTGACTCACCCTCACTGGCCCGCCATGAACTGCAAATCGCTCGCTCAGTCGCTACCCAGATGGGGGCCAAAGTGGTCGAGTTCGCTACCCATGAGGATGATCGCGCCGAGTACCGGGCCAACGGAGCTGATCGCTGCTTCTACTGCAAGGACGAATTGTTCACTGTCATCTCCAACACGCTGGCCGAGGATCTGGCGCTAGACGCGGTTGCCTATGGAGAGAATGCGGACGACGCGAACCGCCCGGATCGGCCGGGTGCTGAGGCCGCTACGCGCCACCGCGTGCTGCGTCCATTAGCTCAGGCCGGAATTACCAAGGCCCGGGTACGGGCGCTGGCGCTCGACTTGGGTCTATCAGTAGCGGACAAACCTGCCGCACCCTGCCTCGCATCGCGTATCCCACACGGCGAGGAGGTCACACCTGAGAAACTCCGCCAGGTCGAGGCCGCCGAGCAAGCCCTGCGCGAACTCGGATTCTCCGATTCGCGGGTGCGCCATCATGGTCGGATAGCGCGGATCGAGGTCCCATTGGCAGAGCTAGGACGCTTCGCCGACGAGGCGGTACGTCAGCAAACACAGCAGGCGATCCGCGCTGCCGGGTTCGCCTATGTCACGATCGATTTGGGCGGAATGCAATCCGGAGCATTCACGATGCAGATCATAAACCGGCACCGCTGAACGCAGTTTCACTGCTTTGACTCTGCCCCGTTCGAGTTCAATAACCGTCAACGAGCAGCCAACGCGCGAGCTCCGCTGACCAAGATCTGCAGCCCGAACTCGAAACCGTCCTCGTCGATAGCCTCGGTAGGTGGAGCCAACACTCCCACGGCGAGCAAGTTCTGCCGGGTCTGCTCCTGCATGACGTGCCCAAGGATGAAATGCACCATCGCACTAGCAGCATGTCCGGCATCGTCAGGTTGCCACCCTTGTGCCTCGAGAATCGCCACAGCGCCTACTTCCGGGGCATGCTCGCAAAGCCCGACAGCAAGGCTCGCGGCTACGAGTTCGGCTGCATCACGGTGACGGAGTAGTACATCGCGCAGATCACGGGCCCATTCCTCGAGCGCCATCGAGTCACCCCAATCGGCCTGGTCGGCGAGGATCGCGTCGCCGACGGCGGCGATAAGGGTTTGCTTGTTCGCGAAATGCCAGTAGATCGCAGCCGCTTGGACGCCGAGTACATCGGCGATGCGACGCATCGATAAGTCAGCCAGTCCGTATTGATCAAGGATCCGCAAAGCGGCATCTACGATACGTGCCTGACTTACTGCCACCCTGCGACCATACCCGCGGTTTCCGGTGTGGACTCAACTTTTTAGTTTTCCTTGTTCGATCGGCGATACTCTGCACAGGGGTTTCGTCAGTCAGACGGGCAAGCACGAAGCCTCACCAGACGAAAGGCGACACGATGTCGAAATTCGAACAGGCAAGCAGATTGCAGGGCGTGCGCTACGACGTGCGTGGCAAGAACATGGTTGAAGCCCAGCGCATGGAGGCTGAAGGACAGCGTGTGCTGCACCTCAACATCGGCAATCTCGCCAACTTCGGATTTGCACCGCCCGAGTCGATGGTGCGCAGCTTCATCTCGCATATCCACGAGTCCGACGGCTACTCTGATGCGCGCGGGGTTTATTCGGCGCGCACTGCGGTCGCGAACTACTACCAGACTCGTGGGATGGATGTCGATGTGCCGCAGGTGCTCATCGGTAACGGAGTTAGCGAGTTGATCTCGTTGACACTGCAAGCGATGACGAATATCGGCGATGAGATACTCATACCCTCCCCCGACTATCCCCTGTGGACGGCTCAGACTGTTTTGTCCGGTGGTCATCCTGTGCACTATCTGTGCGACGAGTCGAATGGCTGGCAGCCCGATATCGAGGACATCAAATCCAAGATCACTCGCCGCACGAAGGCGATCGTCATTATTAATCCCAATAACCCGACCGGTGCGGTCTATTCGCGGGAGACGCTCACTCAGATTTCAGAGATCGCCCGTGATAACGAACTGATCATTCTTGCCGATGAGATCTACGAGAAGATCATCTACACCGGTGAACACATCAACATGGCAAACGTGACCGGATCAGATGTCTTGTGCCTGACCTTCTCTGGTCTGTCGAAGGCCTACCGTGCATGTGGCTGGCGGGCGGGATGGCTGGTGACCACTGGGCCGCTGGACGACGCATCCAACCTTTTCGAGGGCCTGCAGTTGCTCGCGAATATGCGAATGTGCGCGAACGTTCCTGCCCAGCATGCGATCCAGACGGCGCTCGGGGGCTACCAGTCGATCGATGACCTGGTGAAGCCGGGAGGACGCTTCCACGATCAGCTGAAGCTCGCCCATAGACTGCTCAATGAGATCCCCGGTATCAGCTGTGAACCTTACCTGTTCCCGCACTTGAATGCCGAGCTGTATGACATCGACGATGACGAGGAGTGGGCGCTCGGGTTGCTGCAACGCAAGAAGATCCTGATCAGCCACGGCCGCGGCTTCAACTGGCCCCGCCCCGATCACTTCCGTCTGGTTGCGTTGCCCGAAGAGGCCATCCTGCGCGAAGCGATCGGGCGCATCGCAGAGTACTGCGACGAGACTCGCGTCAGCTACTGAAACCCGCTTACTCTGCCGCGGGACCTCGGTCGAGCTCGGGGTGATGTGACTGATCGGGTACCGACCAAGCGTGGCGCGAAGCACACAACGGGGCCCAGGAGATCCGGATTCAGGTTCTCAATCCGATCCTCCTGGGCCCCGTGTCCGCTCTAGGATTCAGGCCCGCTGGACTGCCCCACAGACCTCGCCGGCTTTCGCGACCGCGGCCTCGCGCGCGACCCCGGCCTCAGCCTCGGTCAGCGTCCGGTCGGGGGCCCGGAAACCCATGGCGAAGGCGAGAGACTTCTTGCCCTCACCTGCCTGCTCCCCGGTGTAGATATCGAAGAGTCGGATCGACTCCAATAGCTCGCCGGCACCGTCGATCAACGCCTGACGCACCTGCTCGACGGGCAGGTCTGCGTCGACGATAAGCGCAACATCCTGCTTGGTGAGCGGGTAGGACGACAGCGGCGCGATCTCGCCGCCGCGTGGCGCAACCGTGATCATCGCGTCGAGGTTCAGCTCGACGGCACAGGCTCGTTCGGGTAGTCCGAAGGCTTTGACGACGGTAGGATGCAGTTCCCCGGCATGTCCGAGTACGACCAGCCCGTCTGCGGTCTGGACGCCGAGTTCGGCGCATCTTCCCGGATGCCAAGGCGCATTGGCCACAGCCCTGCGCACCAGCCGCAAACCGAGCGCAGCCGACGCGGTCTCGGCGAAGTAGACGGCATGCGTCCAGTCGGCTTTCAGCGCCGGATGCTGCCAGCTTGCAGGTAGCCAATTACCGGTCAGGACGGCGGCCAGCATACGCGGCTGATCAGGCAGGTTCCCGGTGACAGCCTCGATCTCCTGGTCGCTGGGACGCCGAGAGACGTCAGGAATTGGCGCGGGAGCCGAACCGTTCGCCCAGAAGACCGATCCACATTCAAAGAGCGCGAGATCATCTTGCGAACGTGAGGTGTTGCGGACCACTGCGGAGAACAGCCCCGGCAGCAGAGTCGTGCGCAGATAAGGCTGGGTATCGGCGAGCGGGTTGGCCAACCGCACCACTGCGCGTCGCTGGTCGTCCGAGGCCAGACCGAGCTTGTCGAGTTCGTCATTGCTGATAAAAGGCAACGTGATGAGCTCGACGAACCCGGCTTCGGCGATCGCTGTCAACGCCTCGCGGCGAGAACGCTGCGAGAAGCTCAATCCACGTCCCGCAGTAGCCCGGGGAACCTGCGGGGTGATCAGTTCCAGACCGAGTTTGCGTCCGATCTCTTCGACGTAGTCATAGGGGTCGACGAGGTCGGCTCGCCAAGTCGGGGGGACGAGGTCGAGCCAACCATCGCTCTCCTCGCTCACCTGAACACAAGATGCCTTCAGTACCTCGACCACCTGCTTCGAGCTGATCTCAGCGCCGAGGATCTTGGCCGGTAGGTCGGCCCGCATCCGCTGGCTCGGCATCGCCGGAACAGACCCGGTAACGGTGAAGGCATCCTCCAAATGACCTCCACCAAGCTCGACCATGAGGCAGGCAGCCTTCCGGGCGGCTGCGAGCGACAGGGCAGGATCAACCCCGCGAGCGAAACGCGCGGAGGCTTCTGAGGGGAGTTTGTGCCGACGGAAGGTCCGTCCGATCGTGACCGCATCGAAATGGGCCGCCTCCAGCACGATGTTGCGGGTAGTCGCCGTGAGTTCTGTAGTTTGTCCGCCCATTACCCCAGCAAGCCCGATCGGGCCGGAATCGTCGGTTATCAGCAGATCCTCGACGGACAATTCGCGGTCGACATCATCGAGGGTGACCAGGTGCTCCCCCTCATGCGCCTGCCGTACCACGATGGTGCCCTGTAACGCGTCTGCATCGTAGGCGTGCAGCGGCTGGCCGGATTCGAGCATCACGTAGTTCGTGATGTCGACGCTGAGACTGATCGACCGCATCCCGGCCGCACTCAACCGATGCGAGATCCACAGCGGGGTTGACGCCTTCGGGTCGACAGCGGTGATGGTCAGCGCCGTGAACAGCGAGCAATTGGGTGAGTCGAGCCTGATCGGGTAACCCCCAGCGGTCTCTTCAAGCCCGACGGCGGCGTACGGATCACTGAAATCCAGCCCGAAGGCCTGAGCGGTCTCGCGAGCGATCCCGCGCATGCTCAGACAGTGCCCGGAGTCAGGGGTGACATCGATCTCCAGCACCTCGTCACGGGCCTGGAGCAACTCCATCGCATCAGCACCCAGGCTGACCGGCTTGCCGTCGATCTCTTCCGGCAACACCATGATTCCGCTGTGATCTTCACCCAGGCCGAGTTCGTCGACCGCACAGATCATGCCGTCAGAGATATGACCGTAGGTTCTACGTGCAGAAATCTCGAAGCCACCAGGCAGCACCGATCCGGGTAGTGCCACCACGACAGCGTCACCGGCCTCGAAATTGCGCGCGCCGCAGACGATACCGCGTGGCCCCTCGCCGACATCCACCTGGCACCAGCGGATGGTCTTCCCGTTCTTCTGCGGTTCCTCGATGAACTCGAGCACGCGTCCGACCACAACCGGGCCGCTGACATCCGCTCCGATGGATTCGATGCGCTCGACCTGTAGCCCGACGCGGGTGAGGGCATCTGCGATCTGCTTGGTCGTGAGATCCGACGGCAGCGCCACCAACTCGCGCAACCAAGACATGGGAACCCTCATCGGGCGCCTCCTTGCAGTGAACGGGGGAACCTGATGTCGCCTTCGACGAAATCACGTAGATCGGAGGCATTGTTGCGGAACATGACGGTGCGATCGACACCCATTCCGAACGCGAAGCCAGAGTAGACATCGGTATCGATGCCGGCAGCTGCCAGGACGCGCGGATTCACTACGCCACAGCCGCCCCATTCGATCCAGCCTTCGGACTTGCAGGTGCGACAGTCAAGATCAGGATTGTCGATGGACTCCCCGTGGCAGACGAAGCACTCGAGATCCATCTCGGCGCTCGGTTCGGTAAACGGGAAGTAGTGGGGGCGAAGCCTCGTGCGCACTTCTCCGAACATGGCGTGCGCGAGATGATCAAGGGTGCCTTTGAGGTGACCCATGGTGATGCCTTTGTCGACTACCAGGCCCTCCAGCTGATGGAAGACCGGCAGATGCGTCGCATCATACTCGTCGGCACGGTATACCTTGCCCGGGCTGACGATGTAGACCGGCGGCTCGTGACTGAGCATGGTGCGCATCTGGACCGGGCTGGTCTGGGTTCGCAGTAGTTTGTGGTCGGAGGCCGGCTCAATGAACAACGTGTCCGATAGTCCCCTGGCCGGATGATCCGGCCCGATGTTCAACGAATCGAAGTTCAGCCACTCGGACTCTAGTTCCGGGCCCTCGGCGACCTCCCACCCCATCGCAATGAAGACA
Source organism: Propionibacterium sp. (assembly GCA_022837595.1). Classification (GTDB taxonomy): domain Bacteria; phylum Actinomycetota; class Actinomycetes; order Propionibacteriales; family Propionibacteriaceae; genus Brooklawnia. Next base: position 11,642 of record JALHFX010000048.1, on the reverse strand, counting down.
TCGCACATATCGTCGATCAATGCGGTGATCGGGTGCAGGACGCCGACCGGATGCATCTCGATCGGCAAGGTCACATCGACGCGTTCGGCTTGCAACGCCGTTTCTAGTTCGGCTGCATTCAATTCGCCTTGCCGAGCGGCCAATGCTGCGTTGACTGAAGCCCGGGCCTGGCCTATGAGCTGACCGGCGTGTTTGCGCTGGCCGGGCTCGAGCTTGCCGATAGCACGGTTCGCTAGTGCCAGCGGCGACTTGTCACCGGCGTGATCATTGCGTACCTGCTTGAGTTCTGCGGTGCTCACTGCCATGGCGATGGCTGTGAGCGCGGCATCGACCCGGCTCATCACCTGGCTGACATCGAGCGGGTTCGGGCCCTGCTCGGCGGACTTAGAGGTAGTCATGGCTCCCCTCGGGTTTTGACTGTTGGATGGTGAGCGACGCGCACCCGCTGCGCGCGCAGGTGTTCCGCCCTAGGTTTATCGAGCCTCGCGTCGATCGGCCGGCCGACGCGATGGTGATGATCGGTGACTGAAACGCAGGCCTAGACCTGCGCAGTAAAGACCGCGGCTCCAGCGACTCGGCCGGCCTCATGAAATACTGCACCGATGAACATGGGGTCATGGTATCTCATGGCGTTGGGCGCTGGCCGACGTGTACAGGCAGACCGCAGCGGCAGTCGACAGATTCAGACTCTCCGCGCGACCCCACATCGGAATCGAGACCACCTCATCGACCAGGTCGATGACCTCATCTGGGAGGCCCCAGGCCTCGTTCCCCAGCACCCATGCGGTCGGACGAGCCAGTTCGGAACGCGACATCTCGTCAAGAATGCGTCCGCCAGCATCGGCGGCGAAAACCTGTAATCCCTGATCGTGTGCCCAGCTGATCGCCTGGGCGGCATCGGGCCCACTGACAACCGGCAAATGAAAGATGCTGCCCACCGAGGCCCGTACGGTCTTGGGATTGGTGCGCTCGACCGAGCCACGGGTGAGAATCACCGCGTCTGCCCCGAAAGCATCCGCGCATCTGATCACCGTTCCAGCATTACCCGGGTCGCGAACCTCGGCGCAGATAACCACCAGTTTGGGCTCCGGAGTCAGATCCTCCAGCCGAGCAGCAGTATCGCGGACAACAGCGAACACTCCCTGACTCATCACAGTCTCGGCGAGTTGGGAGATTTCGTTACGATCGGCCACCACGAGCGGAATGCCATCGGCCAACGCCACGAGCTCGCCGTGGCGGTCGGGGTCGTCCACGATGAGCAGTCTGACCTCGTCGGGATTAGCGAGCGCCTCTCGCACAGCCTGAGTGCCCTCAACAAGGAATTCTCCCGCGGACTGACGACCCTTGCGGTGATGTAAACGGCGGGCCGAACGCACCTGCGCCTTGGATATCGGCACGAGGGCGTCCGGCCCGCTATCGACCTCGATCACTACCTCAGGCAGCAGCCTGCTGGGCAGACTGAGCAGTCTTGACGAGGCTGGTGAATGCGACGGGATCGTTCACAGCCAGATCAGCGAGAATCTTGCGATCGACCTCGACTCCGGCGGTCTTCAAGCCGGCGATGAAGCGGTTGTAGGTCATACCATTCTCACGGCATGCAGCGTTGATCCGCTGGATCCACAGGCTTCGGAAATCGCCCTTCTTGGCGCGACGGTCCCGGTAGGCATAAACGCCGGAATGTAGGGTCTGTTCTTTGGCCTTGCGGTAGAGCCGCGAGCGCTGGCCACGGTAACCGGATGCCTGTTCGAGTATCTCGCGGCGCTTCTTCTGTGCATTGACTGCCCGCTTGACGCGTGCCATTTCGTACTCCTTGAAAAGTGGTTCGGGTGGATGGCGCCGTCAGCCGCGCTTCGACTTCGGCTTGTAGCTACCGATGAGCTTGCGAATCTTCTTGGCGTCTCCGGTCTCGAGAACACCGTCAACATTCAGCCGGCGGGTACGCGTAGAAGGCTTGTGCTCGTTCAAGTGGCCCTTGCCTGCGCGCTTATGCTTCAGCTTTCCGCTGCCGGTTACCTTGAACCGCTTCTTGGCACCGGAGTGCGTCTTCATCTTCGGCATTGGTGCCGCTCCATTCTCTCGATCGACCCGGCACGGGATGCTGCACCGGGGCGGAGTCTTTTGCAGGACTCCTTGGGCTTATAGAAGGCTGTCGGGGTCCATATTGTCGGCAGGCCCCTTCTTCTTGGCATGGCTCGTCGCTTTCGCGCGCATCTCGGCTTCTGCGCGCTTATTCGCCTCGGCCGCTTCTTGACGTTCGGCTATCCGCTTCTCACGTTGGACCGCCTCGGCCGCCTTCGCCTCGCTCTTGCGGCGGGTGGGAGCCAGCACCATGTGCATATTGCGGCCCTCAAGGCGGGGAGCCTGCTCAACCACGCCGTCGTCGGCGACATCAGCAGCGAGTTGCCTCAGCAGGCTGACGCCCAATTCCGGACGAGACTGTTCACGGCCGCGGAACATGATGGTGATCTTCACCTTGTCGCCGCCCTTGAGGAAGCGCACCACATGACCCTTCTTGGTCTCGTAGTCGTGCTCGTCAATCTTGGGACGCAGCTTCATCTCTTTGATGACGGTGTTCGCCTGGTTACGACGTGCCTCACGAGCCTTCTGGGCGTTCTCGTATTTGAACTTGCCGTAGTCCATGAGCTTGGCCACCGGTGGACGAGCGCTAGGCGCCACTTCGACGAGGTCAAGGTCGTGCTCGCGGGCAAGCTGCAGTGCCTGCTCGATGCGTACGATACCCACCTGCTCGCCCTGCGGGCCTACCAGGCGCACCTCGGGCACCCGGATCCGCTCATTGATACGGAATTCGTTGCTGATGACTGTCCTCCAATGTCGTTTGGTTTGGCCGATCGATTCCGGGCGTCCGCCGATGGTCAATAAAAAGGCCTCCGCGAACGCGAAGGCCTGACGATGAGTAGCTCAATGATCTGGACGTCTATCATCCAGACCCTCCAGGTTTCCCCTGAGGCTACTACGGTACCGACCCAAAACCGGCGGTCTGCGATCGTGGGTGGAGGGTCAGGCCCTCACTTCGTTGGATTCGGCCTGCACGAGACCGATCAGCGTTGTGAATTGTAACGCAACCTCATGGCAACCCACAAACCGTGTCACGCTTCTGTCATGAACGATACAACGATCATCGTGCTCGTAAGCATTGCCGTCTCCGTAATTGCAGCGATCTGGGCAGTGCTGAAGTGGAACTCGCGGCGCAGCATCAACTTCTTGCTGCGCGGCATCGGGATCATCCTGATGGTCGTGGGAGCAGCCCTGGCAGGCCTCACCGGACAAGTCATCGAATGGTTTCGTCACCTGAGTCAGCTGACCGCCACCATCTCAGTGGGTATCGCGATGGCTGTCCTGGGTCTGGTCGCCTATCTCGTCGGCAGCGCGATCAAGGTACCGACCAAGGAGGCCGCCAAACTTCGTGAATATGAACGTCAAGCCAAGCAGCGCCAGAACGACGCAAAGCAGGCGGCGAAGGCTCGACGAGCCCAGGACACATCAAGCAACGCAGCCGCTCCGGTATCGCCGCCGCCCCCGCTGCCCAGCACCGCCCGGAAGGCAGACCCTGACCGCGAGGTTGAGGACATCTAGCCCAAGTACCGCATCGAATGCGGGGCCACCCACGTTACAGCCGGCATGCCGACAGCTCGCTCACCAAGATGCCGCGGGCACCGAGGTCGTGAAGATGATCCATCAGCAGCTGGTGACCCTTGGCCGGGACCATGACACGGACAGCGACCCAGCCTTGTTTCGCCAGTGGCGAGATCGTAGGGCTCTCCAGACCGGGCGTCAGCGCCGAGGCCTCATCGACTAGCGCCGCCGGGATGTCGTAGTCCATCAGTACATAGTCGCGCGCGACGATGACTCCTGAGAGCCGCTGCTGAAGGTGTTCCAGCGCCAGGGTTTCGAGCTGTCCGCGGGCCTGCGGACGCTGCACCAAGATACCCTCGCTGAGCAGGATCGGTTCGCCGAAGAGCCGCAGCCCAGCTTTGCGCAGAGTCGTGCCGGTCTCGACCACATCGGCTATGGCGTCGGCGACCCCCAGCCGAATGGACGATTCCACTGCCCCGTCCAGTTGAATCAGGCGGGCGCTGATACCACGCTCATCGAGGTAGCTACGCAACAGCCCTGGGTAGCTCGTCGCAATCCGCTTACCGTGGAGCGCCTCGACCGTCCATTCGCGATCGCCTGGGGCAGCGAATCGGAACTTCGAGGCCCCAAAGCCCAGCGCCATGATCTCTTCGGCGTCGGCACCGGAGTCGAGGAGCATGTCGCGTCCGGTGATGCCGAGGTCCAGGGTTCCCTCTCCTACATAGACAGCGATGTCACGTGGACGCAGATAATAGAACTCAACATTGTTGAGTTCGTCGACCAAGACGAGGTCTTTGGTGTCGCTGCGCTGCCGGTAACCGGCCTTGCTCAGCATTGCGGCGGCGGATTCCGAGAGCGCGCCTTTATTCGGCACCGCGATTCTCAGCATTTCTGGCACATCATTTCCTTTTTGCCGTCGGGATAGTGGTGCCGCGATGTCGGCATCGCCGCATCATGGCAGCCTGTCACAAGTAGCGATAGATATCGTCGGGAGTGAGCCCAAGTTTCACCATCATCGTCTGGACGTGGTAGATGAGTTGGCTCATCTCCTCAGCGGCCTCCTCCAGACTTTGATACTCGGAGGCCATCCAAACCTCGGCGGCCTCCTCAACGATCTTCTTGCCGATGGCGTGGACGCCGGCATCCAACCGTTCAACCGTTCCGGAGCCCTCGGGCCGGGTAGCCGCGATCTCGGTCAGCTGGGCGTATAGGTCTTCGAAAGTCTTGCTCACATCCGCCAAGCCTAGTGCAGAGCTCAGATAGCTCTTACAGCCTCCTTGATTTCAGCCACCATCCCTGGACGCACCGATAGTGCATCCACGCCAAGACCGACCAGAGTTGCAGTAACTGCCGGATCACTGGCGAGGTCTCCGCAGACGGCCAACGGTAGATCGGGCAGCGCAGCGCGGGTCAGCCGAAGCAGTTCGAGCACTGCAGGTGAATCCTGCCTGGCCAGCTCTCGTACTGCGCCGTTGGTACGGTCGGCCGCCTGCGTGTACTGGCTGAGATCGTTAGTGCCGATGCTGACGAAATCAACCAGATCAGCGAACTCTCCGGCACGCAACGCGGCCGCGGGAACCTCGATCATCACGCCGACGGGCACCGGATCAGTCCCCAACTCGGCCCGCACCGATTCGATCTGTTCCTTGGCCCAGACGAATTCGGCCGGATCGGTAACCATCGGTATCAGTAGTTGCACTTCGGTCTGTTGAGCGGCAAGCAAAGCGGCTTTGATCTGATCGCGAAAGATCTGCGGTGCTCGGCGCATCATCCGGATGCCGCGCTCCCCCAATGCGGGATTGTCCTCTGGCTGGTTCGGCATGAAGGCCAGCGGCTTATCCCCCGCCGGATCCCAGGTGCGGATCGTGATCGGCCCGTCGAGTGCCTGCCCGATACGGACGAAGACCTCGGTCTGGATCTCGACGTCCGGTGGGGTGAGGTCTTTGGCGAAGATGTTTTCAGTGCGTAACACGCCACAGCCGTCGGCACCCTGCCGGGCAGCGGCCTGAGCCTCATCGATCGAACTGATGTTGGCCTCGACCTTGATCGTCTTGCCGCTGCGGGTGATCGCCGGTTCATGGGCGCGAAGACGCGCGCGTTCCGCATCAGCAGTGCGTGCGGCGTTGCGTCGTTCTAATTCCGCGCGCAGTTTCTCATCGGGGTTCGGCCAGAATTCGCGGGTCACCGGGTCGAAGGCCACAATTTGAGCGTCGATCACGTCGGCGACCTGAGCGCAGCCCGCCAACACCGGGATACCGCGCGCTTGAGCCGCAAGCATGCCATGACCACTAGATCCGCCGGCCACCGTCACCACACCCAAGCACAGCCGTGGGTCGAGCCGCATCGCGGTCGCCGCATCGAGTTCTTCCAGCACCCAGACCCGCGGCTCATCAGGGGTTTCCTGCTCAAGACGACGACCGAGTAATGCGATCAGCAGCATCCGCCGCAGGCTGCGCAAATCTTGTGCACGCTCGCGCAAATAGCTGTCGCTGAACTTATCGAACGAACGGGCCATACCGGTCAGTTGATCGTCCACGGCGTCGACAGCACTGAAGCCGGCAGTGATCCGGCCGACGACACCATGCTGCAACTCGCGATCGGCCAGCATCAGCCGTTGGGCCTCGAGGATCCCCGGCACCGCCTCGCCCTCGGAGATGATCTCGGTCAAGAAGGTGTCGACCTCGGCGACTGCCTCGTTGAAGCGTGCCAATTCGTCCTTGGGGGTCAATGGTCGATACTCACCCACCGGAGGGCTAAGGCCGATCCTGCTTACCGGGCCGAAGACAGCCCGGCGCTCTGCCGCGGCCGGGGTCTCACCGAATACCCGCGGCATCGCGGTTCGACCATTGGCCAATGATCGGGACGCACGCGGTTTGATGTCTTCGCCGTAGTTCTGCGCAGCCAACCCGGCCAACACGTCACGAGCAGCATCAGCATCGGGGCCAGAAATCCGTGCTTCGAGGATCTGCCCGCAGCCGATCTCCAAGCCCGCGATGCTCGACAGGCTGTCGGCTGGCGCAGCCCCTTTGCCGGTGGTGGCATTGCTGAAGGTGACCTCTGCGTCCAAGTCGCGCAGGGAGGTGATGATCATCGCCGCAGGACGCACATGGATTCCATGTGGATTGCGCACCGTGGCCCGCCAAACCACTCGACGGCTCGATGCGCGCGGTTTGGGGGTCGGCCGGGCCACCTGAAGTGCGGCTCGACCCTCACCGTTGCCAGATAGGTGCTCGATCTTCGCATCCAGCGCACGGCGCGCTTCGATATCCACCTCGGCCAGCGAGGCTCCCGTTGCTGCGCTCACGACCGCGCTGAGCAGCCCCTCCACCAGCGGTGCAGGACTGATCAAGACTCGTTCAGCGAGCCCTGGGTCCGCGAACTCAATACCCAGTTCGGTGCTCAATAGCGCGCTGCCTAGGTCGAGTAGTACCAGCACCCCATCAGGTGAATCGACCGAGGCGAGGGCAAGCGAGATGGCCGCAGCATCGGTGCCGAAGCTACCGTCGTCCATACCTGCCGCAATAGCCATCTTCGGCCCCTCTGCGGCAACCATTTGCTCAGCCAACGCCACCGCAGCCTCCGCCAGCGGACGGCTATGTGAGACAACAACGATTCCGATCACGCCAGCGTCCTCGCTGCCGCCTCGATCAGCAGTGCGCTACTGGTTGCGCCGGGATCGGCGACCCCGGCACTGCGCTCACCCAGATATGACGCGCGTCCTTTGTGGGCGATCATCGGTACGGTCGCATCACGACCTGCAGCAGCCGCTTCAGCAGCCGCCTGCCATGGTTGATCGGTCGCCGCTTCGAAGGCTTCCACTGCTGGGATCAATGCATCGAGCATTGTCTTATCACCCGGCCCCGCCTTACCGCGGGCCACCACTCCTTCTACCCCGGCCCGCAACGCTGGAAGCCAACCGGCTTGATCAATCGGACCATCGTCCGGCAGAGCGCTGCCAAGCCTCAGCAGCAAAGTGCCGTAAAGCGGGCCGGACGCGCCACCCACCGTACTAATCAGCGTCATCGCCGCTTTTTTCACATAACTGCGCCCATCTGCAAAATCAGCTGGATCGAGTTGAGCGACCGCTGTGGTGCCGCGAACCATGTTCGCACCATGGTCCGCGTCACCGATCTGACGATCAAGATCGGTCAGCAGCGCCTCGTTTTCGGCAATATCGGCTGCGAACGCGCGCAGCCAACCCGCGAGGATCTGCGGAGAGAGTTCCATCGGACTCACCACTGCAGTCCGGTTGTCGAAACCGGAGCATCCCAATATTCGAGCATCTCATCGTCGGCTTTCACCAGGGTGACCGAGGCACCAGCCATCTCGAGCGAGGTCACATAGTTACCGACCAGGTTGCGCGCGATTTGCACGCCTTGAGCTGCTAGAAGATCGCTGACTTCGGCATACAGTCCGTAAAGTTCGATCAACGGGGTCCCGCCCATGCCGTTGCAGAGCACGATCACCGGTGCGTCGGTGAAATCGAGATCCTCGAGGATCGGAGTCACGAGTCGAGCCGCCAACTCACGCACCGGAGCGATCTGCTCGCGGCTGCGCCCGGGTTCACCGTGGATACCGATACCGAGTTCAATCTCGTCGTCTGCCAGATCGAAGGTCGGACGCCCCGCCGCTGGAACCGTGCACGAGGTTAACGCCAACCCCATAGAGCGCGCGGCATCTGCCGTCCGCTGGGCGAGTGCAGTCACCTCGGCAAGCGTGCACCCTGCCTGCGCAGCGGCACCTGCCACCTTCTCGACAACCACCGTGCCACCGACACCACGGCGCCCGGCAGTGTACAGAGAATCCGTGACTGCCACATCGTCGGCCACGATGACGCTCGCCACATCGATACCTTCTGCGGCTGCCAGTTCACCGGCCATCTCGAAATTCATCACATCGCCGGTGTAGTTCTTGACGATTAATAGAGCACCTGCACCTGAGTCGGCGGCTTGCAGTGCCGCGAGCACCTGATCGGGAGTCGGGGAGGTGAAAACCTCACCTGCCACCGCGACGTCCAGCATGCCGGGACCTACGAATCCGCTGTGAAGTGGCTCATGCCCCGAACCACCGCCGGAGATGACGGCAACTTTGCCGGGCCGAGGAGCGTCAATGCTAATAACCAACCGGTTCGCGTGATCAATTTTCAGCGTCCCCGGGTGCGCGGCGGCCATGCCACGCAACGCATCAGCAACGACAGTGCCAGGATCGTTGATTAACTTCTTCATGGCTACTAGTCAACCACTGAGCGCATCGATGATGAGCACAACCGGAGATTAGAGAGCGGCGTCTAACATTGAGGAACCATGCAGGAGGTTTCATGACCGATCCCCAGCCGTCGCACCAGGCCGAGGTCCCCACGCCGGAGCGCTCTACTGACGAGCCCCGGCGTCCCAACCATTCCCAGGCACCTTCGGGACCACCCCCGCTCGACTCTCCTCGACCATGGCGTACCGAAGGGCTACCGAAGGATTCCAAAGGCGACGACGACAAGAAGGATTCGAAGAAGTCCCGGATGTGGCGGTTCTGGATTATTGCCGGCTTGGCGCTGCTGGCGGTCTGGGGCCTGCTGAGCTGGCAGGACGCACGTAACGCTCCGCCGACCATCGCGTACACAGAATTCGTTGCTCAGGTCGAGGCCGGGAACGTCAAAGAGGTCTACGCTCAAGGCGATACCATCCAAGGCGAGTTGAACCACGAGGCACCGCTGCCCAGTGATGGCGACGACCAGGACGACGCTCAGAAGAAGGACGCCAACTACACGCAGTTCAGCACCGAGCGACCGACATTCGCGCAAGACAATCTCCTGGCCGAGCTACAGGACAAGGGTGCGGTTGTGCGGGCAACACCGGTCGTGGAGCAACGCGGCACAGTCGGCAATCTGGTCTCTTCGCTGCTGCTGTGGGGTCTTCTGATCGGCGTTTCGATCTGGGCCTTCCGGAGGATCGCGAAGAGTGGCGGCGGCCTCGGTGGTTTCGGCATGCAGCGCGAAGTCAAGCCGATCGAGAAGACCGCGGTGCGAGTGAACTTCTCCGATGTCGCAGGCATCGACGAGGTCAAAGAACAAGTCGATGAGATCGTCGACTTCCTCAAGAACCCCGATAAGTATCGGCGGGTGGGCGCACGAGCGCCGCGTGGTGTGCTCCTGGAAGGTCAGCCAGGCACCGGCAAGACGCTGCTGGCGCGTGCTACGGCGGGTGAGGCCGATGTGCCATTCTTCACGGCCTCGGCCAGCGAGTTCATCGAGATGATCGTTGGCGTGGGCGCCCAGCGGGTGCGCCAGCTTTTCGAAGAGGCAAAGAAGGTCGCTCCGGCGATCATCTTCATCGATGAGATCGATGCCATCGGACGCGCGCGCGGCTCCAGCCGAGCGTCCGGCAGCAATGACGAACGCGAGCAGACGCTGAACCAGATTCTCACCGAGATGGATGGTTTCGACGGTACCGAAGGTTTGGTCGTGATGGCTGCGACCAACCGCTCGGATGTCTTGGATCCGGCACTCACCAGGCCGGGCCGCTTCGACCGGGTGATCACAGTCAGCCCTCCCGACCAGATCGGCCGTGAGAAGATCCTGATGGTCCACACGCGCGAGATCCCGTTGGCAGCCGACGTCAATCTGAAGGCGCTTGCCCAGACCACACCGGGCGCTACGGGCGCCGACCTCGCGAATCTGGCCAATGAGGCCGCATTACGAGCCGCCAGACGCAACGACACGCTCGTCTACCAATCAGACTTCACCAACGCGCTCGAACAGATACAACTCGGTGTGGCGCGCAGCGTCCTCATCCCCGAGGAGGAGAAACGCCGGACGGCCTACCACGAAGGTGGTCACGCGCTGCTCGGCATGTTGCAGAAGGGTGCCGACCCGGTACGAAAGGTCTCGATCATCCCTCGCGGCCAGGCCCTGGGCGTCACATTGTCGACGCCGGACTCCGATCGCTACGGCTACGACGAGCAGTACCTGCGCGGGCGCATTGTCGGCGCCTTGGGCGGGATGGCCGCCGAGGCTGCTGTCTATGGCGTGGTTACCACCGGTGCTGAATCGGACCTCCGTGCTGCGACCTCGATTGCCCGCCAGATGGTCGGCAAGTGGGGCATGTCGACCAAGGTTGGCCCGATGACGGTACTCTTCGACGATGTCAATCCGCGAGACCTCGGTATCTCGGATGAGACGTTGTCGGTTGTGGACGCCGAAGTGCGGGTGATCATCTCCCAGTGCCATGCGAAGGCCGTGACGCTGCTCAACGAGCACCGTGACAAGCTGGACGCGATTGCTCGTGAGCTGTTGATCAAGGAGACGCTGGACGAGGCCGAGGTCTACCAGGTAGCCGGCATCGAGCGTCCGAAGCAGGTCGATTTGCACTCAGAGTCAGTCGGGAACGGCACCGCCAACCAATGACGCGCCTGCAGGCGATGTAGTGCGTCCCTAGCCACGAGCCGACCGGGCCCCCAACAGCAGCTACCGATCTGCACGGCACCACCAACAGCAGCTACCGATCTGCACGGCACCACCAACAGCAGCTACCGATCTGCACGGCATCACCAACAGCAGCTACCGAGAATTGCAGCGGCTACCGAACGTTCGGTAGCCGCTGCAATTCTCGGTAGCCGCTGCGTTTTGGCCCGTGGCTTTCGGTAGCCGCTGCGTTTGGGCCTGTGACTTTCGGTAGCTGCTGTTGTGCGTCGTGCACCGCTCCGAAACCCATCACGTGTCGCGCGGAAGGCACCGTTATGTGGCCCGTCTCCTCCGAGGAAAGCGCCGCTCAGAAGACGACTCCCAGAAGCGCGTCTACGGCTTCGGCGATCTGAGAGGGGGCTTGCTGATCTTCGCCGTCACCCGCCAACACGGCAGCGGTCCACTCGTCCACCACGGCGAGCGCTGTGGGAGAGTTGAGATCGTCACGCATCGCGCGACGCAGGTCATCAATGACCGGGGCGGACGAGGGTCCGTACGGCGCGTTGAACGCTGCAGACCAGGCGTCCGCGCGGCGCTGTGCTTTCTCAATATCGCTGGCGAACCACTCCCAGTCAGTACGGTAGTGGTGCCCGAG
>JALHFX010000157.1 GCA_022837595.1 Propionibacterium sp. | reverse complement strand
ATCATCGCTACCAGGGCCGCGTCCCTCGTGTTCACCACGCCGCGAACACACCAAACAAGCTAGTCAGACACCTCTACACACGACTTTGACGGCACCCTGGCTACATACCCCCATCGCCACCAAGGTCACACCTACCAGAGTCAACGTCGGACTGTGCGCAGATACCGCGATGATAATGCCGACAACTGCAACGACGGCAGAGATTGCGATAAGGTTCGAGGCTTCGCCGGTACGACGTGAGCGGAATGCCCAAACCAACAGAGCCACCACAGCGAATGCATATGGGATCGCCGTCAACAAGCCGATCTCAACGGTGCTGTATTCAACATTATACATCTCCTGGAATCCCCTGATGATGGTGGGCAAGAAGAACGAGATCGCGTACAGGCCGAAGACCAGGCCGAAGTAGCCAAGGCCCAAGATCCAGGCCCGGGCACTCTTCAATGCACCCAGCGCCGACGCCTCGTGGACCTCTCCCGCATCCTCTTTCGCCATCTCTTCGATGAGCACGGCACGCTCTTCCGCCGTCAGCCACTTGGCGTCCGCGGGCCGGTCAGTGAGGAAGAACCAGCACATGATTCCCAGCAGGACGGCAGGGACGCCGGTGATGAAGATCATGAACCGCCACCCGGTCAGACCGAACATGATGTCGTGCCCGATGGCGACCAACCACGATGCGACCGGAGCGCCGATCACATTCGAGAGCGGGATCCCCACCAGGAAGAGCGAATTCGCCAACCCACGGTTCTTTTGGACAAACCAGTAGGTTAGGTAGAGCAGGATACCCGGAGTGAATCCGGCTTCGGCGACGCCCAGCAGGAAACGCATGGTGTACAACCAATTGGCATTGGGCACAAAAGCGATCAGGCAAGCAACGGCGCCCCATGAAACCATAATGCGGGAGATCCACTTACGGGCTCCGAATTTATGCAATGCAAGATTGCTGGGAATCTCCAGCAGAATATAACCGATGAAGAAGACGCCAGCCGCAATACCATAGGTCGTCGCAGTGAGGCCGAGGTCTTCATTCATACCATTCACAGCCGCGATCGAAAGATTGCTGCGGTCGAGATAGTTGATGAAATAACAAAGCATGAGAAATGGCATCAGGCGCCAAAGGGTCTTGCGATTGACTCGCTTAACCAAGGCATCCCTGGCACTCTCAATTGCGTTTGATTGAGTGGTCATAACTCTCTCCTATTAGGATGCCCCCGACATTGGGGACAAGTATTTGCCGCTGAACGGCGCGGCAATGAGCCGAGTGCGTCTGAGCAGCTCAGCTCATGACGTCGTAGATCGACGAGTCGTCCGCTTGGCCGAGGCCGCGCTCCATTGCTGATTGCCAACGTTGTCTTGCTGCAGCGAGGATCGGCGCCTGGTACGCGACTCCGGCCACCAAGTTCGCGTCCTTCGCAAGGATCGACAGATGGGTGAGCACGGGACGGTCTTCTGCGCTGATCAGCATCCGTGGGCCTCGATCGCGCAGCATCCACGACGATCCGGCTCCCGACGACACTCGCTCGAGCACCTTCTCCCCGTCCAACCCCATTGACTTGGCCAAGCCGAGCGCCTCTGCGGCGAGAGCGAGGTTCGAAGTTGCCAGATGTTGATTGACAATCTTTGTTGCCTGCCCCATACCAGGCTCATCCCCACACTCAAAGATCTGCCCCATCGTCTCCAAAACAGGAATGATGACTCGTTGGGTCTCCGGAGCGACAACGAACCGCTTTCTGCTCCGACGACTCCCCCACTCACTGGCGAATCCACCACTCGAACGCCGCGTTGCGCGACGACCTTTGCGAATTCCTTGACAGCAGCAGGCCCGACCGTGCTCATCACTACGGCGGTAACCCCTTCGTCCAGTCCGGCTATGCTGGCGCAGTCCATGAGCTGAGCCGGCGTGGCCACCATGACGATGATCACTTCGCAGCCGTCCAGATCGTTCTTATCGGCGCTCGCCGTGATGCCCAATTTCGTGGCTAGGAGTACCTGAGCTTCCGAAATATCAACCGCAATCAAGGCGAAGCCGGCCTTGGCAATCCGGTTGGCCATGGGCAGTCCCATTGCGCCCAGACCCAGGAACCCAACTGACTGTGGATCGTCTGCAGTCATCAATTCACCTCCATCTCGTTCCAGGGCCGTGTTCCGCTCGCAGACTCTCGACGTGCTGAAGCTATGCCCCAGCTCTTCGACGTGGTCGTCTCGAGTAGCTCGTCCTTGAGCATCAGACCTCCAAGGATCGTGTCATCCATACCAACTTCTCTGTTTGGTACTACCTACATCTAGTTTGAATAGACCGATGCTTGATGTCAAGTGCCCAAGATCTAATCGTGGGCACTTGACTTGGTTTTGGTACTACCAGTAGTCTTTTTGGAGGCATCAAACAAGGAGGTTGGTATGCAGATGGTCCCAGGGCTTGGACCGTGGAACAACTGACAGAACTGATCTTGGCCAGGTGAATGCGGACGTCGGGCAATAAGCCCGCGGGCACTACTCCACAACGAGGCTGTTATCGGAGTTCACCCATCCTCCGCTGAGCCGCATATTCCTTCACCAACCACCACATCTGAGTAAGGAGTCTGAAGATGGCGGTTACGAAGACCAGAGAATCTGCCCCGAGCTATTCCTCGAGCTTTCTGCTGGGGATGTACCAACGCATGGTGTTGATCCGACGCTTCGAGGAGCAAGCGGCGGAGAGCTTCACCAAGGGCATGCTTGCGGGCAATATTCACTTGTGCATCGGGCAGGAAGCCTCCTGTGTCGGCGCCTGCACCGCGCTCGAAAGCCGTGATTTCATGACCAGCACCCACCGCGGCCACGGACACTGTCTCGCCAGAGGCGCACGCCCGGATCGAACCATGGCAGAGCTATTCGGCAAGGCCACTGGCTACTGCGGCGGCAAAGGCGGATCGATGCACATCGTCGATGTCAGCCTAGGCATCCTCGGCGCCAACGGCATCGTCGGTGCCGGCATTCCGATCGCAACCGGGTCAGGCCTAGTATCGTCGATCCAGGGCACCGACGAAGTCACCCTCTGTTTCTTCGGCGATGCCGCGTCAAATCAGGGTACCTTCCACGAATCGATCAACATGGCAGCCGCCTGGAATCTGCCAGTGATCTACTTCTGCGAGAACAACCAATACGGTGTCTCAGTTCCGATCCGCTCGGTCATGAATACCGACACAGTCGCGGAGCGCGCCAAAGCGTACAACATTCCCGGCATCACCATCGACGGCAACGACCCGATCGCTGTCTACGAGACGGTCCGCCAAGCCGTGGACCGCGCCCGCAAAGGCGAAGGCCCAACCTTGATCGAAGCACTCACGTACCGACATATGGGCCACTACATGGGCGACAACGCCTGGTATCGCCCCGAGTCCTATATGGAGGAGGCCACCGAGCGCGATTGCCTGGCGAACTTCCGCGCCAGATTGCTTGGCGAAGGCATCTCCGAAGCTGACATCACCGCCGCCGAACAAGCCGCGAAGAAGGAGATCGAGGAGGCGTACGTCTTTGCCGACGAATCTCCCTACCCCGATATCAGCGCCGTGACCGAAGACATGTACTCCCAAATGAATGACAGGTGTGTGGCCCGATGAGCAAAATGAGCGTGAGCGCAGCCATCCGCGAAGGTATGCGCGAGGAAATGCAGCGCGATGAGCGCGTGATCCAGGTCGGCGAGGACCTCGGCGTCATGGGCAGCCCATTCGCTATCACCAAAGGGTTCCTCGAAGAGTTCGGTCCAAACCGGGTCATCGAGACGCCGATCTCAGAAGGCAGTTTCACAGGCATGGCCGTCGGTGCCGCGATGCGCGGCATTCGTCCGGTCGTCGAATTGATGTACAACGACTTCATCTCGGTCGCTCTCGACCCGGTGATGAATCAAGCAGCGAAGCTACGCTATATGACCGGTGGCCAGGTCACCATTCCCATGGTCATCCGCGCGCCAATGGGAGCCGGCCGCCGCAACGCCGGTCAGCACTCGGCCTGCCTGGAAGCGCTGTTCACGCACATCCCCGGGCTCAAGGTCGTCTGTCCCTCAAGTGCCGCCGACGCGAAAGCCCTGATCAAGGCGTCGATCCGCGACAACGACCCGGTGATCTTCCTCGAGCACAAGCTGCTCTACGCCAAGAAGGAAGAAGTGCCGGATGAAGAGATCGTGCTGCCACTCGGGCAGGCGAATGTGTTGCGGGAGGGCACCGACATCACCATCCTCACTTGGTCGCGGCAGGTCTACTTCGTGCAGGAGGCTGCCGAGAAGCTCGCCGCCGAGGGTATCTCGTGTGAAGTCATCGATCTACGCACTCTGGTACCGCTGGACTGGGACACCATCAAGGCTTCAGTGGAAAAGACCCACAATCTGCTCGTCGTCGAAGAAGGTGTCAAGCGCGGAGGCATTGGCGCTGAGCTCACTGCCCAGGTAATCGAGGAGCTTTACGATGAACTGGATTCGCCGGTCGGCCGAGTTGCAGGTCTCAATATCTGTTCGCCCTTCTCTCCCCCGCTGGAGGACGTCAACTTCCCGCAAGTGGCCGACAGCATCGCAGCCGTCAAACGCCAACTGAACCGTTGAGAGCGAGGCAGATCAAAATGTTTGAAGTACGTATGCCACAACTCGGTCTCACCATGGAGGAAGGCACGATCGCCAACTGGCTGAAAGCCGAAGGGGACACGGTTGAAGTCGGCGACATCCTCTGCGAGGTCGAGACCGACAAGCTCAC
>JALHFX010000156.1 GCA_022837595.1 Propionibacterium sp. | reverse complement strand
GGGGGTGGCCAGCAGGGTGCCGTCGGCGTTCGGGATCCGGATCTTCTCGGCCTGGCAGCCGTCGTAGCCGCCGCCGTGCTGGCAGGAGGCGTGCATGCCGGCAGTACCCCCGAGCACCGGCGTAAGCGCGGGTCACCGGTCGATCCAGCGTTGCATCTGTTCGGGGTAGCGGTCGCCGCGGAGGTCGATGCGGTCGGACGCTGCGGTGAGGTCGGCGAGGTCGTCGGCGGCGAGGCGGAGGTCACCGGCCCGGTTGTTCTCGCTGAGGCGGTGGAGCTTGGTGGTGCCGGGGATAGGGACGATCCAGGCGTGCTGGGCCAGGAGCCAGGCGAGGGCGACCTGGCCGGGGGTGGCGCCTCGGCGCGTGGCGACGGTGGTGACGGCGTCCACGAGCGCCTGGTTGGCGGCGCGGGCGTCCTCGGTGAACCGGGGCAGTTTGCTGCGCAGGTCGCCGTCGGTGAAGGTCGTGGTGGTGTTGATCGCGCCGGTGAGGAAGCCCTTGCCGAGGGGGCTGAACGGCACGAAGCCGATGCCGAGCTCGACCAGGGTGGGCAGGATCTGAGCTTCGGGTTCACGCCAGAACAGGGAGTACTCGCTCTGCAGGGCGGTGACGGGCTGGACGGCGTGGGCCCGCCGGATGGTGCCGACGCCGGCCTCGGACAGGTCGAAGTGCCTGACCTTGCCCTCGCCGATGAGCTCCTTGACGGTGCCGGCGACGTCCTCGATGGGCACGTTCGGGTCGACGCGGTGCTGGTAGAGCAGGTCGATGGCGTCGACGCGCAGCCGGCGCAGCGAGTCCTCGACGCTGGTGCGGATGGTGTCGGGGCGGCTGTCGAGGCCGGTGGGGCTGGTGGGTTCGAAGGAGAACCCGAACTTGGTGGCGATGACCACCTGGTCACGCACGGGAGCGAGGGCTTCCCCCACGAGTTCCTCGTTGATGAACGGGCCGTAGACCTGAGCGGTGTCGAAGAAGGTGACGCCCTGGTCGACGGCGGCGCGGATGAGCGCGACGCCGTCGGCGTGGGTGGACGCCGGGCCGTAGCCGTGGCTCAGGCCCATGCAGCCCAGCCCGAGGCTGGACACCTGTAGGCCGCTGGTCCCGAGGGTGCGGGTGATCATCGTGGTGCTCCTTGGTTCGGTGGTGCGGTCGGGTGCCGGCCGGGCTCAGTTGAGCCGGACGCCGTTGAGGCGGCTGACCATGGCGGGGTCGCGGTGGTCGAAGGCGACGCTGGCGCCGGTGTCGAGGGTGGAGATGCGGGCCATCTCGTCGTCGGTGAGCTGGAAGTCGAACACGTCGAGGTTCTCCGCCATCCGCTCGGGGCGTGACGACTTCGGGATCACCACGACACCACGCTGGATCAGCCAGCGGAGGGTCACCTGGGCGACGGACTTGCCGTGCGCCTGGCCGATGGCGGTGAGCGTGGGGTCGCTGAAGATGTTGTTTTTGCCCTCGGCGAGCGGCCCCCAGGATTCGATCTGGACGCCGCGGTCGATCATCAGCTGCTGGTCGCCGGCCCGCTGGAAGTAGGAGTGGGTCTCGATCTGGTTGACCGCTGGGGTGATGTCGTTGTGGTCGATGAGGTCCACGAGCCGGTCGGGGTGGAAGTTGGACACCCCGATGGCCCGGATGGCGCCCTGGCGATGCAGGTCCTGCATCGCGCGCCAGGAGCTGTAGTAGTCGCCGAACGGCTGGTGGATGAGGTAGAGGTCGAGTTGGTCGAGGCCGAGGAGGCGCAGTGAGGTGTCGAAGGCACGCTTGGTGCCGTCCTCGCCGCCGTCGTGGATCCACAGCTTGGTGGTGATGAACAGCTCGTCACGGGGCAGTCCGCTGGCCTTGATGGCCCGGCCGACCGCTTCCTCGTTGCCGTAGGCGGCGGCGGTGTCGAGGTGGCGGTATCCGGCGGCGAGGGCGTCGGTGACGACGCGTTCGGTCTCGTCGGGCGGAACCTGGAACACGCCGAATCCGAGGATCGGCATGGCGACGCCGTTGTTCAGCGTGACGGTGGGGATCTGGATGGACATGGTGGAACCCTTCGTGGTGGTGATCATGCCGACCGCTGTCGCGGTCCGGTCTGGGTGGGATGGTGCGAGCTGGGTCATGAGGACGAGGTGGGAGTCGAGGTGGTGGGGTGTGGTGCGTTTCTCGTCTGGCCCCCGTGGCCCGCGTGGCGCTCCTGGGTTGATTCGGTGGCGGCCCAGCTGGCGAGCAGGTCGAGGGCCTGGTGGGAGGGGGAGCCGGGGTCGGCGGTGTAGATGAACAGCGCCAGGCCGGGGTCCGAGGGAAGGTCGAGGCCTTCGTAGGCGAGGTCGAGGCCGAGGCGCCACCCCCGGCCAGGTCGCCCTCGCGTGGATCCTCGCCCAGCACGCCTGGATCGTCCCCATCCCCGGCACCACCAAGCTCCACCGCCTCAGCGAGAACAACCGGGCCGTCGACCTCCACCTCGCCGCCGACGACCTCGCCGACCTCGCCCAGGCCTCCGACCGCATCGACCTCCACGGCGACCGCTACCCCGAACAGATGCAACGCTGGATCGACCGCTGACCCGCGCTTACGCCGGTGCTCGGGGGTACTGCCAGTACCCCTCACGCGGGAGACTCCCTGATCGCCCCGGGATGGGGTGAGATGGGTGTCATGCGAGGAGCCATCATTCATGCCGCCGGCGACGTCCGCTACGAGGAGCGTCCCGACCCGGTCATCGTCGAACCCACGGACGCCGTCATCCGCACCGTCGCCGCGTGCGTGTGCGGGTCGGACCTGTGGCGCTACCGCGGCCTCAGCCCGGTCGCCCAGCCGACCCCGATCGGCCACGAGTACGTCGGGATCGTCGAGGCCGTCGGTGACGCGGTCGCGACGGTGAAGCCCGGGGATTTCGTGGTCGGAGGGTTCCTGCACAGCGACAACACCTGCGCGCTGTGCCGCAAGGGCATGCACGCCTCCTGCCAGCACGGCGGCGGCTACGACGGCTGCCAGGCCGAGAAGATCCGGATCCCGAACGCCGACGGCACCCTGCTGGCCACCCCC
>JALHFX010000297.1 GCA_022837595.1 Propionibacterium sp. | reverse complement strand
CGACGTGCCCGGACGGGCAGTCGGCCGGCGTCTCGGAGGCGGTGGTATCTGCCGGGACAAGGAGGGAACCCAGCCAGCGCAGCGCGACTACCGCGGCCTACTGGTGCCGAGCGTCCACTTGACCCAGGCGCTGCGCCATCACGGTGGCGTCCACCAACCCCCGCCGCATGGAGGGCACGCACGAAGTTGAGGTCCTTCTCCCGGTGGGCGCACAACTTCGCGACGCACAGATCCTCGGGATCCAGACACCAACCGATGAACTGCGGCCGCCCCGACGGAGCGGCGGTGTTCGCATTCTGCACCCAGCGACACCCTCGATCAGATCGGCCAACTCGGCGATCACCGTGTTGCTGTCCGCGATCGGCAGCACATCGACCTCCACCGACATGGTCGCCTCGACCTGCAGTTCGTCCTCGCCGAAGCTCCCCAGGATCGCCTGCGACCCCACGATGATGACCGCCGGGTGACCAATGATCTGACACGCGGTCCGGATCGCGTGCTCCAACTGGACACGCCTCACCTTCCGGCCACCGCCAGCACCTTCAACCGCTCATGCTGCGGCAACAAGCCACCAAGCGGCGACACCTCCCGCATCTGCACCGAGTCGGTGTCCAGACCGGTCATCACCCGCCGAAGCCCGGGAAGGTCGCGCTGCTGCACCAGCACCTCCCACCGGTCCAGGTTCAACACGTGCGGCTCACCCTGCACCGAACCACACGTTGCGCTGGATCGTTGGGACCCAGCCCTCCAAAACATCGGGCTCCAAGTGAGTGGCCAACTGCCGATGCAGTCGCCAACTCCGCAGGTGGGAGCGTTCCAACTCCACCCGGATCGGTCGGCGCACCACTTCGAGCCGGTACCCCAAGCACGACAAGAGCCGATCCAACATCTCGTCACTCATCTCGATCCGGCCCGATAAGAATTGACTGATACTCGGCTGCCGCACCCCACTCATCCGCGACAACTCCGACTGGGACACCCCAGCCCCCGTCATCACGTCCCGAAGGACCTCCCGGCCACCCACACCCAAACTATAGCATCCGACGCTATGGACCGGTGGTGCCGCCAAGACGCACTCCTTTGCCGCTGCGAGCGGCACCGACACGGCAGGCCTCTCTCTGGCAGTTTGGGCTGCTCCATCGCTGTCGTCATGGACCGCGGGGGTTGAATACCGCGG
>JALHFX010000155.1 GCA_022837595.1 Propionibacterium sp. | reverse complement strand
CTGAACTAGACTGGCCGCGTGAATCAGCCTGCCCAGATACGCATGGTCGCGTTCGACCTCGATGACACCCTCGCGGAATCGAAATCGCCTCTTCCGGCGTCGATGGCCCGTGCGCTAGCCGATCTGCTGGCCGTACGCCCGGTCTGCATCATCTCGGGTGGTCAGTTTGAACAATTCGACACGCAGGTGCTGGCTAATCTGCCCGCGGACACCGATCTGTCCGGTCTGCATCTGATGCCGACCTGTGGCACCCGGTATCTGCGCTTCTATGAGGGATTGTGGCATGAGCTCTACGCCCACAATCTTTCCCAGGCACAGAAGGATGCGGCCGTCGAAGCTCTCGAAAGCTGCGCCAAGAAGCTCGGATTGTGGGAGCCCGATGAGATCGTGAGCGGGGAACGCATCGAGGATCGCGGTTCGCAGATCACTTTCTCAGCACTGGGTCAGGAGGCAGCCGTCGCGGACAAGAAGGCCTGGGATCCTGACGGCAGCAAGCGCGAGAAGCTGCGCGCCGCGGTGGCGATGGAACTCCCCGATCTCGAAGTTCGTGCGGGCGGCTCGACGTCCATCGACGTCACCCGCCGCGGCATCGACAAGGCTTACGGTATGTCCAGCCTTTCGCGGCAGACCGGCGTCGGGCTCGACGAGATGCTTTTCGTCGGCGATCGGCTGATGCCCGGCGGTAACGACTACCCGGTGGCGGAATTAGGTGTGGCCTGTCACGAGGTGAGTGGCCCAGACGAGACCGAGGTCTACGTGCGCGAGCTGATCGCGGAGTTGACAGCGGACGGAGAGTGAACGATGACGACCAATGATGTGGTGGACGAACTGGGCTTGACCAGGCAGTTCTTGGAGATCGCCGCCTGTCCGGCTTGTCACTCGCCCTTCGCAGTCGACTACGAGCGGGCTGAACTGATCTGTGTGAATGCCAAATGTGGACTGGCCTATCCGGTGCGCGAGAGCATTCCGGTCTTATTGGTCGACCAGGCCCGAAGCACCCACTGAGGCGAAGATGTTCAGCGAATTCGACGACACCCGCTTGGACGACCCGCAGGTTCTGGCGACATATGACGATCGGCTGCGTTATCTCGCGATGGCAGGCGCCCGTATCCGCAGTGAGGCACTGGACGCCCGGGTGCCCGCGGATCTGACGATGATGCCGCGCGGAGTCATCGTGGCCGGAGCCGAAGCCCGGCTCATACGGGCAGTCTTGGAGCCGGTTTGCCCGGTGCCATTGATCGCCTGGCCGCTGCCGGGCCTACCCGGTTGGGTGGGAGCTCTCGATTTGGTCGTGGTCATCGCCAGCGAGCCCGAGGGATACCAGAATCCCGATCTGATGGCGACCGCAGCGGAGGCAACACGGCGAGGAGCTCAAGTGATGCTCGCGGCGCCGGAGGAATCACCGATCGCCCAGACCATCTCCGGTGAGGATATTCAGGTTTTCACCCGCACAACCGATCCCACTGCTGCAGCAGTGGCGGTACTCGCCCAACTGCACGATGCCGGCTTGGGTCCGGTGGTAAATACCGAGAATGCGGCGGAAGCAGCCGACATGGTGGCGGAGGCTTGCAGTCCGCATCGCGACCTTTCGTCCAACCCCGGGAAGGATCTGGCCTGCGCACTGGCAGATACCGATCCGCTGCTGTGGGGTGGCTCGGTGTTGGCGGCACGTGCCAGCCGTCGCTGGGCAGAGGCGCTGAGATCGGTCTCGGGACGACATGCTCTGGCCACCGATGCCGGCGGAATCCTCGAAGTGCTTCGCAACACCCGTCCGCAGAACCTCTTCGCTGATCCGTTCACCGACGGCCAGGAGCGACGTCCGGTACTGGTCGTCCTCGATGACGAGCATTCGGGAGACGCCGGGGTTCGGGCCGGCCGCACCCTGCGCGAGGCTGCGGCAGAGTCGGGTGTGCGGGTCTGCGAGATCAGTGCCGGGCAGGGGAGCGATGTGGACCGCTACATCACCTTGCTCATGCAAGGGCTCTATGGTGCAACCTATCTCGCGATCGGACGGGGCACTCAGCTCGCCTGATCGTTTTCTGCCGCGCGAGCGCACTGGCCCGGGTGCGCGTGCGATCGTCCGGCTGGAACGGACGGATAGACTGCCCCGCATGGACTACCGCGTCGCTGATCTTGATCTGGCCGATTTCGGCCGCCGTGAAATCACTCTCGCTGAGCACGAGATGCCCGGTCTGATGGCCGTGCGGGAGCGCTATGCGGAGTCCCAGCCGCTGGCGGGCGCCCGGATCTCTGGTTCACTGCATATGACAGTGCAGACCGCGGTCTTGATCGAGACTTTGGTGGCGTTGGGTGCGCAGGTGCGTTGGGCGTCGTGCAATATCTTTTCCACCCAGGATCATGCCGCTGCTGCGATTGCGGCTGCGGGGATCCCGGTCTTCGCCTGGAAGGGGGAGACTCTGGAGGAGTACTGGGCGGCCACCACCGAGATCTTCCGCTGGCCGAATGGTGAGTTGCCGACGATGATTCTGGACGACGGTGGCGATGCCACCTTGCTGGTGCACAAGGGGGCTGAGTTCGGACGTGCGGTCCCGCAGCCGGGACCGGACGATTCGCACGAGTGACGGAGGAAACCACCACCGGCGTACATCGATTGGTACAGATGGCTGCTGCCGGAACCCTTCGTTTCCCCGCGATCAATGTCAACGATGCCGTCACGAAACAGAAGTTTGACAATATCTACGGCTGCCGGCATTCACTGATCGACGGCATCAACCGCGGTACCGACATGCTGATCGGCGGCAAGACAGCGGTGGTTTGCGGTTATGGCGACGTCGGCAAGGGCTGTGCACAGTCGCTGCGAGGGCAAGGCGCGCGCGTCCTGATCACCGAGATCGACCCGATCTGCGCGCTACAAGCGGCGATGGACGGATACCAGGTCGTCCAGCTCGATGACGCCATTGCGACGGCTGATATCTTCATCACGGCCACCGGATGCTGTGACGTGATCAGCGCCGAACAGATCAGCCGGATGAAGCATCAAGCGGTCGTCGGTAACATCGGGCACTTCGACAACGAGATCGATATGGCGGGGGTGGAGGCATGGCCGGGTATCGAGCGGGTGAATATCAAACCGCAGGTTGATCTGTGGCGCTATCCCGACGGTCATGGCGTCCTCATCTTGTCGGAGGGACGGCTGCTCAACCTCGGCAACGCCACCGGACATCCGAGCTTCGTGATGAGTAATTCGTTCACCAACCAAGTGCTGGCCCAGATCGAGCTCTTCTGCAACCACGATGCCTACCCGCTGGGCGTCCACGTGCTGCCGAAACTGCTGGACGAAGAAGTGGCCCGGCTGCGCTTGAGCAAGCTCACTGCCAAACAGGCGGATTACCTCGGCATCAGTGTTGACGGTCCGTTCAAGGCGGACAACTACCGCTACTGAGAGCCCCGGCTCGGGTGCCCCCGGTGTTTCTTGACCAGCCCGTTCCTTGCTGGTGAGCCTGCACATGTCGTGGGTCGGCGTGCAGCGTTCCCACCAGCGGCCACCGAAATGTGCAGCACGCGCATCAGCGGCTACCGGAATGTGCAGCACGCGCACCAGCGGCTAC
Organism: Propionibacterium sp.; assembly: GCA_022837595.1. Classification (GTDB taxonomy): domain Bacteria; phylum Actinomycetota; class Actinomycetes; order Propionibacteriales; family Propionibacteriaceae; genus Brooklawnia. The sequence continues at coordinate 7,176 of JALHFX010000155.1, read as the reverse complement.
CGAAATGTTCAGCGCCCGCGCCAGCGGCTACCGGAATGTGCAGCGGCTACCGAAAATCCCATGCGCCCCTGTAGCGGCTACCGAAATGTGCAGCACCCGTACCAGCGGCTACCGGAATGTGCAGCGGCTACCGAAATGTGCAGCACCCGCACCAGCGGCTACCGATAATCGCAACAACTACCGAACGTTCGGTAGCCGTTGCAATTATCGGTAGCCGCTGTGTTATTGGTGGGGCCGATCGGTAGCTGTTGCAATTATCGGTAGCCGCTGTGTTATTGGTGGGGCCGATCGGTAGCTGTTGCAATTATCGGTAGCCGCTGTGTTATTGGTGGGGCTGATCGGTAGCCGCTGTGACTGAAGCAGGACGAGAATCAATCAGCCGATTGACTCTCACTCCCGACCATCCGTAGCTCCCCGAGCCGACGACGTGTCGATGGCCATCGGGCTCGGCTCAGCGATCCTTGTCCTTGCCCTTCCCCGACTGGAGGGAGTTCCAGATCTCCTTGCACATTGGGCAGACGGGGAAACGCTCTGGATTACGTGTGGGCACCCACACCTTTCCGCAGAGCGCGACTACCGGAGTGCCCATGACCTGGGCCTCGGTGAGCTTGGCCTTCGGCACGTAGTGGCTGAAGCGTTCTTCGTCACCTTCTTCATAGCGTTCGTCCACGCGTTCGTCGGTTACGGTCTGCGATCCCGGCGCCAGTTGACTCATACCTCAAGTGTGACATGCCCGTGCCACGACCATTCGTTCGGCGCCCGGCTTACTCGGCTGGATAAAGTGGATCGGTGACAGAGCCGATCCCTGACAATCCCACGAGGCCTCCCGTCGTGTTCACGATCGCCATGGTCGGCGGTGCTCTGGCTGTGGCATTCGAGGCCTATGGGACGCTGACTGCGATGCCTGATGCGGCTCAGGATCTGGGGCGGCTGGATCTTTATGCGTGGGCCTTCACAGCGTTCGTGATTGCTCAGGTCTTGGCGATCGTTCTCGCCGGACGCCTGGTTGATCGCATCGGTCCGGTGATCCCACTGGCCGCCGGGGTCGTGGTTTTCACGCTGGGATTGCTGGGCGGCGGATTGTCGTCCAATATGTTGATGCTTCTCGGCTTCCGCGCACTCCAGGGCTTCGGCGGTGGCGCGCTGAACCTGGCCTTCATGGTCGTCGTGGCGCAGGCCTATGGCAAGGCCGAACGTGCGTGGATGATGAGCATCCTGTCGTTCTGCTGGATGCTTCCCAGCTTCGTTGGTCCACCGGTATCAGCGTGGATCACCACGACCTGGAGTTGGCATTGGGTCTTTCTGGGAATCGTGCCGCTGCTGGTGATCGTCAGCGCACTGGGCTGGCGTCCGTTGACCAGCATGCAACGGCTACACCATGACCCCGCGACGTCGTCGAACCCAGTGCCGATCTGGGCCGCGATTGCCGCCGCTTTCGGCGCAGCACTGCTGCAAGTGGCCGGACAACGACTCGACCTGATCGCGATCGGCTTGGCTGCAGCCGGGTTGGGCGTGCTACTCGTCGCGTTACCTCGACTGATGCCCCCGGGTTTCATGCGCGTGAACAGGGGGCTGCCCTCGGTGATGTGGACCCGTGCTCTGGCCGCGGGGGCTTACTTCGCGGGCGAAAGTTTCATCCCGGTGATGCTGACCCAGCTGTACGGGTTTTCGTTGCGGGCTGCCGGGTTCTTCCTTGCGCTCGGCGCCACCGGCTGGACGATCGGCTCGCTCGTCCAGGCCTGGCGTGGGCTGAAGATGCGCCGGGACGAGATCGTCCAGGTCGGTGCCGCTTCGTTGGCTTTGAGCACTGTCATGATGACGCTTTGCACCTGGCTGGAGTTGCCGTGGGTCTACTTTGCCGTGGCCTTCGTGATCCTCGGGTTCGGGATGGGCTTGCTGGTGAGCAGCACCTCGCTGATTAATATGCAGTTGAGTGAAGCCCGGCTGATCGGCCGCAATACGTCTTCGCTGCAGGTCGGGGAAGGCTTGGGTAATGCACTGGTCACCGGAGTCGCAGGCACGATCTTCGCGGGGCTGCTTGATCAGGGTTCGATCGCGCTCACCTATGGGCCCATCTATGCCTTGTGTGCAATCGTCAGCATTCTCGCTCTGTTGGCGGCGTTGCGCATCGGCCCGGTGCGCAACGAGTCATCCGGGGTGGGGTAGCCACGGAATCTGGGGTCAACTCCTGGAAGTCGGCGTTCGCTCATTGGCGTGGCATGCCATGCTGTAAGGGTGAGTCAGCAATACGATCCCGCCCAGCAGTTGCCCCCTTCGGGTTGGTATCCCGACCCGGTCGACACGACCCAGGAACGCTTCTGGGATGGCAGTAACTGGACAACGCGCCAACGCCCACTCGCCTCCGAAGCACAGTACGGCCCGCCATCGGCGGCGCAGCCTTGGTCGGGCGGGGGATCACAGGCCGGCGTCCAAGCGCCCTACCAACAGACCGGCTACCAGCAGACCGGCTACCAACAGGCTGGCTACCAACCGACGGACTATCAGCAGGCTGGCTATCAGCAGGCCGACTATCAGATGCAGGGCTACTCGCAATACCAACCGCAGGGCTTCGGGCCGAGCACAGCAGATGGCGTGCCGCTATCTGGTTGGTGGCGACGCGTCGGTGCGACAGTTCTTGACACCCTGATTCTTGCGGTACTCATCGGTCTCGCCACGATACCGTTCATCGACACTTTGACGGTCGGTATGGAGGCTTGGATGAACGACCTCGTCCTCGCCGCGCAGACCGGTGCCCAGGTACCGAGCTACACCGATGCCAAATATGGGCTCCGTGGCCCGCTCATAACGATCTACGTGATCTCGGAGGCTATCGGCATCATCTATTCGACCGCGATGTTGGTGTGGAAGAGTGCCACCGTGGGGCAGCTGGCCGCGGGCATTCGGGTAGTGCCCAAAGACCAGGGGATGACCCAGCGGCCGCTGCCGTTCGGCACGGCACTATTGCGGAACGTCGCCTACTATGCGCTTTCGGCGATAACGATCACCGGCTTGATCAATGTCTTGTTTCCACTGTGGAATAGACGGCGTCAGACGCTGCACGATATGATCGCGCGGACCCAGGTGGTAAAGGTCCGCTGAGGGTTGTGGGTTAAGGTGTCCTAGTCAGCGCGCGCTCAGTGAAGGACCGACGGAATGAGTCACGAGTCATCCCTGCAGATTCTTGCCGAGAAGCTTGGTATTGCCAGAGACTTCTGGGACTGGAAGGGGCGCCACACCCAGGTTCCCAAACAGACGATCATCGAGGTAATGGCGGCGATGGGAGTGGACGCCGGCACTGAGGAAAGCGCCGAAGCCGCAATCGTCGAGCTGGAGCTGAAACCATGGCGACGCAGGTTGCCTCCGGTTGTGGTGGTCACCGAGGGCGATCAGGCCCACGTCGAGGCGCACGTCGTGCATGGGCATCCCGCGCAGATCAGGCTGCGACTGGAGAACGGCGAAGTCCGTTATCTAGGTCAGCGGCATCACATGGTGGAGCCACGCGAAATCGATGGCATTCTCATCGGTGAGGCCAGCTTCTCGATCCCCGCAGACCTACCCACCGGCTACCACCGTCTCGAGCTGTACTCCGATGATCGCCAGGCTGAATCGACACTGATCGTCGCCCCGCGTTTCCTGGGGCTGCCCGAGCGGGCGACTTACAAGATCTATCCGACCTGTCGGTCTGGTCCGCGACTCAGCAGGCCGGGCAATACATTCTGATCAACCCGTTGCACGCGGGGCAACCGGTGCCGCCGATGGACACGTCGCCCTATCTGCCGAGCTCACGGTTATTCATCAACCCGATGTACCTGCGTCCGGAGGCCGTGCCCGAATATGGACTGCTCAGCCAGGCCGATCGGGATGCGATCGCAGAGCTGCACGAGAAGCTGGACGAAGAGTTGGCTGACGAACCACTCATCGACCGCGATACCTCATGGGTTTTCAAGCGCGAGGCGTTGAAGATCATCTATCGGGCGGGCCTGCGACCCGCTCGGCAGATGGCCTTCGATGATTTCAAACGTCGTCAGGGACGCAGACTGCGCGATTTCGCGGTCTGGTGTGTGCTCTGTGAACAATACGGCAACGATTGGCGTGAATGGGACGATGACCTGCAGCGTCCAAGCTCTCCGCGGATCTCCAGTCTGTGCAATGACTATCGCGATGAGATCGCCTTCAATGAGTGGCTGCAGTGGGTCTCGTGGAACCAATTGAGCGACGCTCAACAGGTCGCCCGAGACACTGGCATGTCGGTCGGGATTGTCGCTGATCTGGCCGTCGGCGTTAGCGCGGCCTCCGCCGACACCTGGATGATGCGCGATGTCTACGCGCGCGGGATCACCGTGGGTGCGCCGCCGGACGGATACAACCAGCTCGGACAGGACTGGGGACAACCGCCATGGCGGCCCGATCGGCTCGAAGACACCGCCTACGTCCCATTCCGCAGCATGTTGCAGACGGTTCTCGGCCATGCAGGTGGTGTACGGATCGATCACATCCTCGGCATGTTCCGGCTCTGGTGGATTCCCGCGGGAGGCACACCACGTGAGGGCACGTATGTGCGCTACGACCATGATGCTCTGATCGGAATCATCATGCTCGAGGCTCAGCGCGCCGGCGCATTCGTGATAGGCGAAGATCTGGGGACGGTCGAGCCATGGGTCCGTCAGTATCTGGCCGAGCGTGGCATCTTGGGCACATCGGTGCTCTGGTTCGAGAACGATAGCAACGGTCAGCCAATCACCCCGGACCACTGGCGCGAATGGGCCATGGCATCAGTCGTCACCCATGATCTTCCACCCACCGCGGGCTACCTGGCCAACGAGCACGTCCGCTTGCGCCATGAGCTCGGCCTGCTCACCGAGTCATACGAGGAAGAAGCAGCAGCAGCCGAAAGCGAGCAGGATCTCTGGATGCGCCGCCTCGATGAGCGAGGCCTGTTCACAGATGATGTGGACGACGACGTCGAGGCGAAAGTACTCGCGCTCTATCGATATCTCACACTCACTGACTGCCGGGTGCTGAACGTGGCACTGGTAGATGCGGTCGGCGACCATCGGATTCAGAATCAGCCGGGCACCTGGAAGCAGTACCCGAACTGGCAGATCCCGTTGTCGGGAGTGGACGGCCAGCCCCTGCTGCTGGAGGACCTCTACCAGATGGATCGACCGATGCGGCTGGCCGCGGTGATGAACGGCTATTCCTGGGTGTCGAGCCCGATCCGCCCCAACCCCCTGAGGTGAGCGGGTATTGCGCTCACTCGACGACCAGCACGCCTGACTGCTGGAGACCCTCCGCGACCGGGGTGATGCGCAGCGGATCGACGGCAGCCGATAGACCGAGTAAGACCGTCGTGCGATAGCCGTGCTTCGCAGCGTCCAAGGCAGTCGCACGGACGCAGTGATCGGTTGCCAGCCCGCAGACGCTGACCAGGCCCACCCCGCGAGCGTTCAACCAGGCATGCAGCCCCTGGCCGTCATCTTCGCCTCCGATCGTCCCTTCAAATCCTGAATAGGCGGCGCTGAAGGCTCCCTTGTCGAAGACCGCGTCGAAGGATAGGCCAGCTACCGCGGGACTGAAGTCAGCGCCGGGGGTGCCCACGACACAATGCCGAGGCCAACTGTCGACGAAATCAGGACGGAAATCCGGACCGACGAAGGCAGCGATATCTTGGGCGACTCTGGTGCCACCGTCGACTGCCAGCGAGCCTCCTTCACAAAAGTCGTTCTGAACATCTACCACGATTAATGCCGTAGTCATCGTCGCCTCCCGCGCACTGCTTTTCGAACTCCTTATCGATGCTAGCCCGGACGAGTTGTGTGTTGGCTGCGGGGCCCCGAATGGTGTTTCCGGTCGTCACCAGGTGGCCGTCGGTGGCCATCGAAACCGTCCGAGCTCGCGGAGCCGGGCATCTTGTCGAGTGGGGCACTGACGCGGCCGAACGCTTCTGAGCCGCTCGGTCGGCAGGTGCTAACCTACATCTCAGACGCGGGGTGCCGGGGAAGGAACCGGCTGAGACCAAACCCGTAGAGGTCGTGTGGCTGATTCGGACGCAGTTCGCCAGATTCAGCCAGGTGGACTCTCATACCTGATCTAGGTAGTGCTAGCGAAGGGACGTCCAAATGAACGTCGAATCTTATGTCAATGCTCTTGCTCGGAATATCGATGCGCTGCGCGCACAGACACCACTGGTGCAGTGCCTCACCAACCAGGTGGTGATGAACTTCACCGCTAATGTCCTCTACGCTGTCGGCGCTTCACCCGCGATGTGCGATAACCCGGAGGAAGCCGCTGGATTTGCGACGAATGTCGCCTCTGGCGTGCTCGTGAATGACGGCACACCGTCGTCCGAGCAGATGGAGGGTATGCGGCTGGCTACCGAGGCCGCGGTCGCCGCAGGCAAGCCATGGGTCTTGGATCCGGTGGCCGCCGGGGGTTTGCGCTGGCGTACCGCGGAGGTCAAAAAGATGATGGACGCAAACCCGGCCACGATTCTGCGCGGCAACGCGTCCGAGATCCTGGGTTTCCTCGGGGGAGTGGCCGGACGAGGTGTGGAAGCCCTCCACAGCACCTCGGATGCGGTGGACGCGGCCCGGGAGCTGGCTCGCCATTACGGTTGCGTGGTCGCGGTCAGTGGTGCGGTCGACATGATCACCGACGGCGACGAGGTCATACAGCTTGCCAATGGCAGCCCGCTGCTCACCCAGGTCACCGGGGTCGGCTGTGCACTCGGTGCAGTGATGGCGGCCTACGCTTCGCTGACGAACCCGTTGGATGCCGCGATCGCCGCGACTTCGCATCTCAACATCGCTGCTGAGAACGCTGCTGCGGTCGCCAAGGGGCCGGGGAGTTTCGCGGTTGAACTCTTGGACGCACTGGCGGCGCTGACCGGCGCGCAAGCTGCGGAGCGGGTGAAGCTGGCATGAATGCCCGATCATCCCTCGATCTGTCGATCTACTTGGTCACCGACACTGTCCTGTGCGGCGCGTTGGGGGTGACCCAGACGGTTCGGCAGGCGATTCGGGCAGGCGTCACTGTCGTCCAGGTGCGAGATCCAGATGCCAGCGATGAGACCTTCTTGGCTCTCGCGAAGGAGGTCGTGGAGGCAGTGCGCGGAACCGGCGTTCCCGTTCTGCTGAACGATCGCGTTCATCTGGTCGCCGCTGCAGGAGCCGATGG
>JALHFX010000047.1 GCA_022837595.1 Propionibacterium sp. | reverse complement strand
GTCCTGCTCTGCTCGTTGGACGAGTGGCCTGGTGACTTCGGTACGGACGTGCTCGGCTGCGTCCTCAGCAGCGTGGATTACGGCGTCGGCTTGCTCATCTTCGGCACGGTGGGCGTCTCGTTGGGCGTCGAGGCGCGCGGCTTTTTGCTCCCACCGGTCTGCCTGCTCCTTGGCGCGCTCGGCTACCTGGTCGAGGCGAGCGAGTTCTTCGGTGACGAGCTTGACCGGGCCATTGGCGACGAGGCCGCGTACGGCTTCTGCTGCTTGGGCTGTGACGTGGGCGAGGCCTCGGTCTGCAGGGTCGCGTTCCAATGCCTCGATGAACTGTGCTCTGGCATCGGCCATGTCTTCGGCGATGACATGCAGCCGGTTGGTCTCGCGGCCTCTGGTCATCCCGACGTAGACCCCGGCCGCGGTGGTCGCCTCCGACAGGATTGTGTGGGAGGTGGTGACGGTTGCGCCTTGGACGCCATACGCGGTCGCCGCATAGGACAGGTGCGCATGCCCGGCCACATACTCCGGCGGCAGGGTGACAGTGCGGGGGTTCTTGCGGCCGCTGCCAACCTCGCGGGCATAGACGGTGCCGTCGTCGGCGATGTGCTGGACGATCCATTGCTGTCGGTTTGCGACTCCGAGCGCGGTGTCATTTCTGCGGGTCTGGATCAGGTCACCGGCCCCGATGGGCAGGCCGTCGCTGCCGGTTGCCGTCACCTCGTCATCAACCTCGCCACGCTCAACCCGGCCGGTGCGCATGCGCTCATTCAACTCCGCCGCCTCGTCGTTCGTAACGACCGTGATCGCCTCGCCATGGTGAGCGGTCTCGGTGATACGCTCGCAGGCTTGCTCATCATCGGCGTGCAACGTCACGAGCCCCAGCACGGCAAGCTGGTCGAACACGTCGCCAGGGGTCTCGCGATCGCGCAACGCCAGCGTGAGTGCTGCGTACTCGGCATCGGCGAACCTGTGTAGTTCGGTCATGTCATAGGTTCGGCCACGTATCTGCGCGGCCATTTCGAGCACCCCGCCTCGGCCGACGGCGGGGAGTTGGGCGCGGTCGCCGACGAGCGCGACGTTCGCGCCTGCCTCGGCAGTGACGGCCAGGAGGGCGTGAGCGGTGTCTTGGTCGAGCATCCCGGCCTCGTCCACGATCACCCGCTCACCCCGCGACAAGCGCGTATCTTTCGGCGGGCCGGTGTAGGCGCGACCACTCTCGGGGTCGGTATCGCCCACAGCGATGCGTGTCCATACGCCGTCAGCATTCCAGCGCCACCCGTGCGCATACACGAGCGCCGCGACGCTGGTTGCGGGCACCCCGAGTTCTTCGTGCGCGACCTGCGCGGCGCGCAACGTCGGGGCAACCACCCGCGACGGTCTGCCATGCTCGGCGGCAACGTCGATGGCGGTGCGGAGCATGGTCGTCTTTCCGCTGCCTGCTGCTCCTTCCACGATCACCAGCGCATCGGCAGATGCGACGGCCGCTGCCGCGACCGTCTGCCCTCTATCGAGTCCGGCGGCGATCGCCGCCTCTGTCACGTCGGGGTGCTCCGACTTCCGCTTTGGCTTCGTGGCGGTGAGTTGGTCGCGGAGCGCGGCCTCTGCGGTGAGCACGCTGAGGCTGGTCAGGTGCGCGACATGCTCCGGCGTCGCCGCGCCAGGCGGCAGCACCGAGAAGCAATCCGAGACGGCAAGCTCGGTCGCCAGGGTGATGAACTCCCGTAACTCGGCAGGGGTTGCCTGCACACCTGCTTCGGTGGTGATGCGGGTGACGTGCTCCTGGAGCGTGTGCCTCGTCCACGCCGAGGATGAGGCGGCGCTCCGATCCAGCGCCCGCGATGCAACCTCCTGCACTGATAGCTCATCCACCGCGACGGCTGGTTGCGAGGTGCGGTGCTCAGACGTTGCGGGGTCGTATCCGGCCTCACGGAGTTCCTGCACCCACCATTGCTCATCCTTGAGGTCGACAGGCTTCTTGCCAGGCCGCTGGTGCGTCCACGCGATGCCTTGCAACCGCGCCGTCATCACCCGCCCCAGCTCCTCGCCCGGATGCGCGGCCTCCCACTCGGCTTCGAGCCGGTCGAGGTTGCGCCTGATCTGCGCCGACCGCTTCGACATCATCGCGTTGAACGGCTCCAACTCCCTGATTTCGCCGCTGGCCGGGTCGAGAGCCAGGCCATGCCTGGTAAGGGTCTGCGCGAGCTGCGGGTGCGCAGCGATCACCGCCGTACCGAGGGCGCGGATCGCGCCCTGCTGCTTGAACAACGCTGCCGTATCCAGTGCCCGCCACTTCCCAGCCGCCCACACCCGCATGCCGATCTGCATATGGATATGCCGATGCGGATCACCCACACGCGAGGTCTTATGACGGATACCGACGACCTGCATCCGCTCGATAGGCAACACTTCCCGCGCATCACGCGGACCGACCCGAGTGACCGAGTGCTGACCCAGCCACTGGCGAATCTCCGCAAGGGCGTCCTGCTGCGCAGCGTCGAGTGCCACCGATACATCGGGGTGGAGTGCAGCGGCAACCGACAGGCTCTTGGGGGCATTGATCGTCATCTCCGCGAACAACGGCGACCCCTTCATACCCACGGCCGCCGCGCGCGGAGTTCCCATCGACTCGCCCGTGCCGGGATTGATCCAGTCCACCCACCCCTCGTACTCATCCGCCGACAGAGCGTGGGTAGCGGTGACTTCGCCGCGCCCGTCGAGTACCGCGTACTCGGCCACGGCATCATCCGCGCCGAGGTAATACTCATCCGCGCGGGAACGGTCGGCTTCGATATAACGGCGCGCGGCAGCACCGTTGCCGCGAAACAGGATCACCCCGCCCTTCATCTCGGCCTCCCTCATGAGTTGTCTCATGAGGGAGGTGCGCACGCCCCACCCACGGTGGCATACGTGCATATTCATGTATGGGGTCGGAGATCGAGACTGCGCTGTCATCGGAACGAGGGGGTGTCGTCTGATGCGAACGTGTGTCGGGGACAAATTGTGGAGGCGTGGTGTGATCTGCGTCAGAAGCGTGGACGTGGGACTTGACTCTGCCGTAACGTCAACTGAAATGGTTGAAGACATGACAGAGAAAACAGGGCCGGAAATCGACCGGTCAATCTACCCCATGCCCATGTTCGTTAACCTCGTCTCCCGAGACTTGACAGCCACGGAACGCCTGTACACCGCTGCCGGCTTCGTGACGCTCGCGACCATCCCCGGACCAGATGGCGCTCCCTCGCTCGTTCATCTGCGGCGTGAGAAGTACCAGGACATCCTCGTGACCCCAGGTACCGCGGTTTCCGGGTCTACGACGGCATCGTTTGCCGCTGGCGATGTAGACCTCGCTGAGGTCGCGGAGCAGTTGCGTCGTGCGGGTGCCGACGTGAGTGGACCTCTTGACACCCCATGGTTTTCGACAGACGTCGCGTTTACCGATGCAGACGGCAACAAGATCATCCTGACTGCTCCCAGAGTCACTGATCAGGCGCAGGCGCAGGAATGGGTGGGCAGCCACATCGCTGGCGACTTTGAGGTTCCCACTGAAGCCTCGTTCGACGCCTACCGAGCGTAACCCTAGGAGCAGAACATGCAGGAGTGGCCAATCAGAGACGTTGCGCGCGCGACCGGGCTGACCAGTCGAACGCTTCGCCACTACGAACAGATCGGGCTTCTGCATCCGTCACGGGTAGCGAGCAACGGCTACAGATTCTATGGCGAGACAGAGCTTTCTCGGTTGTACAAAATCCTCTCACTCCGCGCTTTAGAACTGCCCCTCGCAACTATTCAGATTGCACTCGATGATGACGAGTCGCTCGAAGAAACGATCCAGTCGCATCTGTCGCTCTTGGAGGAGCGGCGAGATCGCACAATTCAGCAGATCACCGTGGTGCAGCAAACCTTGCACGCGGTACGGAAAGGCCAAGACATGACCATCAATGAAGTATTCGCTGGCGTCGACCAGTCTCAGTACGAGGGCGAGGTAAGGCAGCGTTGGGGGGACGATGCCTGGGAGCGCAGCGCCAAGCGGCGCGAGGGCATGAACGAAGCCCAGCGAAACGCAGATGACGCGAAGAGTCTCGACGTGAACGCTGCGCTGCGCAGCGCAGCGGAATCGGGCATCGCCGCGGACTCCGAATCGTTCCAGGCGCTGGTTGCCGATCACTACGCCTGGGTTACGGACTACTGGGGCGGACGGAAACCCGACCGTGACGCGTACATCGGGTTGTCCGAGTTGTACGTCGTGGACGACCGATTCGCTGCCACCTACGGCGGTCAGGCAAACGCCGAGATCATCCGTGCAGCAATGCGAACCTGGATCGAGGCAAAGCTCGCCTGAGATACCTACGCAGCAACTCCCTGCCGAACGCGTCACGGAATGAGTAGACCGCCCATGTTCGCCGCCAGCCACGGCTGCGACTGAGGCATAGCTCGTTTCGTCGGCTAGGTGATGGCCGTACGGCAATCGCAGCCATCACCTGGGCTGTAGAAGCCTCCTTAACTCCATGCCATTGAACCTGACGAGCTAATCGCCGCAAGACTCGTCGCGCCCACAACGGCCATGCCCGTGGGCTGGCCGGAGGGTGACTAGCGTCGCGACGTTCGCCCGCGCGCTAACAGCAAGACAGCGGAACAGAGTTCGGCCCCGCACGAGACGGTGCTTGGGCGCTCAGGCTTCATCGAGCCGATTCCCACGCCTCGAGACAGCCACAGCCCGCCACTGCGGATCACTAGTGATGGGCCCGTCGATGGCGCACGCAGCCGTGTGCGCTCTGGCGCGTTGGTTTGGGTTCCGGTGACGCACCTCCCTTCTGGGAGGCGTCACCGTGGACGAACACACCTCACCCGCAATCAATGTCGGTGCGGGGTCGGCTGGGTCCACCAGCAGCGGTTTCGAGAGCCCAGAAGGCCTACGCTCCCTACTCACCCGGCTACACGGCGCCGGGCCGGGCGCGTGGCGGGGCGACCGCGAAGCAGCTGAACTCATGCGCTACACAGCGACCAAGTACCAGCCGCTCGCACGTAAGCACGGGCTAGACGCCTGGGAGGTGGCGTCCGCTGCGTTCGAGGTGATGCTCGCGCCTTCGACGCGCAACGCGGGCAACCCGTGGGCTGTGGTGACCCGTGCTGTGCAGATCACCTGTCACGCGGAGACTCGCGCCTCTGGGATGCTGACATCAGCCAGCAAAGTGCGCCACACCGCCAGGATCATCGGGTTCCACGATGCAGTGCGGTTCGCTGAGCGGGAGCGCCTGGCCGACTATCACCCCGCGTTCACACACTACGACGGCGACCCGGACGAGAGCGAGCATGAGGCGCTAGTGGCCGCTTTGCTGTCTGCCACGGTCGCGCTATTCGAGTCTGCGGGCTGGGATGCTGCACTGGTCGCCGAGTGTGTGGAGCATGTGGCCTATCGGCTTGCCGATCTCTCCTCTCGGCAGCGTGGTGTTGAGGTACTGCGCCGTGAGCGTACGATCCCGATGCTGCTCGGACTGCCGCCCCGGTCGTGGTCGGCCTTGTTGCGGATTGTGCTCGGGCATCCCGACCCAAAGCACTCGGGCAGCCCGGTAGGTGATGGTGTGCTGCTGCGATTACTGAACGGCGAAACACTGGACGCTCTGCGCGACGACGAGGCGCTGATGAAGATGATCCGCGCCGCCAACGCCGACAAAGGCACCGTGCCTTAATTTGGGGTGGGGCTTCCGCACCTAACAGTATGAGCACTCGTACTGTTACCCCCGCTGCTACGTCCACCGCCGCTGCACCGTCGCCCGCCACCACGCTCGGCGCTCGGCTCGCTGCTGCCTCTCGCTGCGCGCAAGGTCTCGCCACCGCCGTAGTCGATCCCGCCGTGTTGGCCGAACTGCGCGGACTCTGCGCCGCGCCGCGCTGCATGATCGCACCCACTGACGAGAATTGCGAAGGCCCCGCACCCTGAACATTTCAAGGCTGCGGGGCCGGTCACGGGTCGTCGGGGTTATGCGCGCCAGACGAACTCGACCCGGCGTGCGAGCACTGCCGCCCGGTGTGCATCGCGGCGCACATGGAAGTCCTCGGTGCTCTCGTTGCGACGCTTGGGGACAGCGGTCATCATGTCTGCGGGGTGAGCGTGTACCAGTACCGCTTGCAGGATCAGGCTCGCCGCCTGGTACTGCCACATTGGGGTACGCCCCTTCCACTCAGCAGCAACCGTGGTCATGTCGATGTTGAGCCCTGCGTGCTGCTCGGGCATCGTGGCCGCGTGCTCGCGGCGGGTGGCCTCGATTCGCTCCGCGATCCTCGCGCGTTGCCGCACCCACATGGCCTTGTCGATCAGGCCGTCGTAGTAGTCATCGTCGAGCCGCGCCAAGCGTTCTCTGTCGACGTCGAGTGTCGCGGCGAGTCCGACGCGTGCCGCCAGGTCGCTGCCGGAGGTTGGGTGTTTCGTGGGGTGGAGGGTGATTTGCTCGAACGTCGCGAGCACTGCTTCTTCGACGAGCTTGGCGATTTCGGCGGAGCGAATCGAACGGGTGCACCCTCCTGGGGTGGGCTGTAAGCACTGGTACACGCCACCACGGTGAATCATCGCTGTGCCGCACAGTGAGCAGCGGATCAGCCCCGAGAACGGGTACATCCGCACCGCGGCACCGCTGCCAGGTTGGTGGAAGTTCCGCGCCTGCTTCCTTGCGTCGAGTACGTCGGAGACTTGCTGCCAGGTGTCCTCGTCCACGAGCGCGGGCCACGCTGCTTTGACCTGCATTTTCGAGGTCTTCGCGCGACTCCCGTCCGGCATGATGGGCCGGTACTCGCGTATACCCTTGTTCGAAGGGTTGCGGAGCATCAGTTTCAGCGTCCGATCCGACCAAATACACCCGTGAGTGGTGAGGACGCCGCGCTCGTTCCAGTCCTTCCGAATGCGGTACAGGGAGTCACCGGCGAGCACCCGCTGGTATGCCTCGACCACCAGCGGCCCCGTCACGGGATCGATCATGAGCGCGCCTGACTCTGCCCGGTATCCGAATGGCACACGGCCGCCGTGCCAGGCACCCTCGACGGCCTGCTGCTTCGCCGCCCGCGCCACCCGACGCGCAGTGTCTGCGGACGACTTGTTCGCCATCGCCACCAGCACCCTGGCCATTGCCACATCAGAATCCGTGTCCAACCGGAGTGAGCCGGTCACCGAGCGGACCGTGAACCCACCGAGCACCTTCGCATCGATGAGGTCTTCCAAATCTCTCGGGTCGCGCACGGCTCGATCCAGATCGTACGCGACCATCACCTGCGCATGCCTGTCGGTGAGGTGTTTCAGCATGGCGCGGAACTGCGGACGGACAACCCGCCGCACCCGCTCGCCCGATGGCAGGGTGATCGTGCGCTGCTTGAACGCCGACGTGTCATTCTCACGAAATACTGCTGCGACTTCCCACCCGTGGGCTGCGGCGTAAGCGCGGCAATCGGCCTCCTGCCGATCCACACCCCGCTCGGTGCCCTCGGGGTCGTCGCTGATCCTGACGTACACCACCGCTCGCAACGCCTCCGTGCTCGGCTTCTGCTCGTTGTTGACCATCTTTCGGACCCACCTTCCTACTCGTGTGAGTGGTAGGTGCGTTTACAGAACCTCGGCTAGCCGAGATCGACATGCTCCGCCACGTACGAGGCTGGGAGGACGATGCTGCCGCCGAACCTGCGCCCCCGCCTGCGAGCCCTGATGGTTCCGTCATCGCGGACGGCAATGCCGGTCCCGTAGTCGCGTGCGATGGTGATGGTCCCGTCGTCGCCGACGGCGGTGATGGTCCAGATGTCGCCGTTGCGCACCCAGTCCCGCCCTGCCAGGGTGCGCAGGTTCCGGTTGTTGAGTCGCGTGATGACGGTGTCGCCGACGCCGGCGGCGGTGCCGTCGCGCAGCTCGACTTCGCGGTCGGGGTTCAGCGTCTTGTTGAGGATCAGGTCGGCGCGGGCGCGACGGTTCAGCGTGGTCACGTCTTGATGGGTCTCGGCGATCAGCACCGAGAGGAGTCCGGCGTCGCGGTCGGAGCGCCAAGCGTTGTACGCGGCATCGGTCATGGCCTCGGCGTCGCCGTCGTGGACGCGCTGATGGGCGAGGTAGGTGTCGATGGCCGGGGTGCGTCCGTGGCGTAGCTCGAGTGAGGCGGTCTTCTCCCAGGCGTGGGTGAAGCGGTGAACGTCGACCAGTTCGGGGGTGTCGGCTCGGTCTCGGGCGATCATCGCGAATGCTCCGCCGGCGTCCACGGATTGCAGTTGCGCGTAGTCGCCGACCAGCAGGACCTTCGCGCCCGCGTCCTGGACGAGGTGGGTGATGCGGTCCAGTGACATGGTGCCGGCCAGGGACGCTTCGTCGATGATGACGAGCTCGCCCGCCTCGAAGGTGGTGCCGTGGACGAGGTGGTTCTGCCACCACTTCGCCGTGTTCTCCGTCGCGATCCCGAGATCGTCGGCGAGAACCTGGGCGGCGACCGCTGACGGCGCGAGCCCGACGACGGACCCGGTGCCGTGCTCGGCTTCCCATGCGCGGCGGAGCGCCTTCATGGCTGTTGTCTTGCCCGCCCCGGCAGGGCCGACCAGCACGTCGAGCATCCGCCCCGACACCGCAATGCGGGTCAGGGCGTCGGCTTGGTCGTCGCCGAGCATCCGGCCGCCCGCGTCGGGGCTGCGCGTGATCTTCTCGACCGTAGCGAGCGGCACCGTCGGACCGGCCATGTTCGCGGCTCGTTCGAGGAGTCTGTCTTCGGCAGCGAGCTGGGACTCGGAGGTGAACACGGTGGCGCTCTTCGGACGGAACACCGAGGTGCCGTCGGGTCGACGGAACACAACTGGCGAGGCGGCGAGTTCGGGCGGCGTCAGGCGGAGCGAGACGAGTTCGGCGGCGTCGGCGACCATCGCGACGATGGCTTCTCGGTCCTGCATGGTGGCGAACCGCCAGCCCATTGTCTGCCGGGATGCCTCGGCCATGAGATTCCACCGTCGCCAGGTCGAGCGCTTCTCACCGACCACCTCGACGACCGAGCGTCCCAGCTCGCCGATCACGTCGAGGGGCACGTCGTCAGCCCGCAGGAGCAGCGCCTTGTTGTTGTCGGTGACTTCGCGTGCCCACGTCGTCGCGTCCCGCCCCAGCGTCTTCGTCGCGCGGGTCCGCCACTCCGCAGTGAGATCAGCCAAGGATTGGACCTGCTTCTCAGGCCGCGTGGCCAATGTCGCCTGGGCTCGCAGTTTCATGATGGCTGCCGGTGCCGGGCGACGTCCGTGCGCTGCGACGTACTCGGCGATGAGGCGGTCGGTCTCGGCGTCGATGTGGCGGGCGCGGGTCGAGAACTCGGCGATCAGTTCCTCCGGCACTCCGGCAATGGCCCACGCGGGGTTGTGGTCTCGGCCCATCTCTCGGGCCTCCCACGAGACGCCGAAGGTGCGCGTCATGTGGTCGGCGAACACCGCTTCGTGTAGCTCGGAGAGGGCAACGACGGCGGCGTGCATCGGTCTGCCGTCAAGCGAGCGCCACTTGCCGTCGAGGACGGTCTTGGCCTTGTTGCTGATGACCACGTGCGTGTGGAGGTGAGGGTCGCCGGCGCGAGAGTCGAAGTGATCGAACGCGGTCGCGATGAGCCCGGTGACATCGACCTGCGCAACCGCGCCGTCGCTGGCGGTTGCGCCCGTGCGGGTGGCTGCAACCTCGCGCTCCATGAACGCAACCACCTCCGCAACCGCTCGATGATGCGCCTCGCCGATCAGTGCCTGCACTCCGGCATCGGCAACGGCCCACAACACGCTCGCGGACTTCGGGATGGAGAAGGTGAAGTCGAAACCCGCCACCGCACGCCGTGTGCTCCGGGCGGCCTCCTCGGCAACGATCTGCGCGACCGCCTCGCCCTTGGCCCCAGGTGTCAGCGCCGGGTCAAGAGCGGCGATCCGCGCCTCGATCCGCTCTTCCTGGCTCTTGTAGGCCGGGAAGCCCAGTCCGAGCTTGTCGCCAGTGATCGGATCACATCCCGTGCCCATCAGGAGCTGGAGTTGGTCTTCTGATACTCGGTCGCCGACCTGAATCTCGCCCTCCCCGAGGGCCGCTACGCCCGTGCCGAGCCAGCGGCCGGGCGGGGTGCCTTCCTCCATGTAGTAGCGAGTCAGCGGCGTTGAAAGTGGCCTGTTGCCATCGGCTGCCGCGACCGTCTTGAGCAGGTACTTGCAGCCATCACCCGCCGACATCACGCGCATCGAAACCGTCATGCTCACCTCCGCTCCTGCCAGGCAGGTAGGCACCCACAGCCGGTGACTTCTGAAGCGGTGATGCCCGGCTCAACCTCGACCTGCAAGAGGCGTGTGACCTCGGATGGCGGTCGGAGCGAAGGCCGGAGGTGGAGGCGTCGGACGGGACTGCTCGGGTGGCTCGGTTCGAGCGGCGAGCGTGGCGGGGTCGTGCACCTGACAGGTGACCAGCTCGGCATCAGTTCTCGGTGAGGTACGGATGCCGGGGACGACCGTCACCGGAGCAGACTTCATGCACGACCTCGACACTAGCGGCGACTCAGAACTCAGGATCGGATCGCTCTTCAGCGGCTACGGCGGCCTCGACCTCGCCGTCGAGCACGTCTTCAACGCCACGACCGGGTGGTTCTCCGAACTCAACGAGCCCGTCGCCCGCGTCTTCTCCCGCCACTGGCCAGATGCACCGAACCTCGGTGACATCACGGCCATCGGCTGGAGTCGGGTCGAGCCCGTGGACATCCTCATCGGCGGGTTCCCGTGCCAAGACGTGTCCACGGTCGGCAAGCGCGCTGGCCTCGCGCCCGGCACACGCTCGGGGCTCTGGGCACACATGGCCGCCGCCATCGACGCGCTCCGGCCCGAATGGGTCGTCATCGAGAACGTCCGCGGGCTGCTGTCCTCGCCCGCGATACGGCCACCCGCAGAAGGAGACGACCATGACCGGCGCAACCCGGACGATGCAACCCCCGACGGCGCAGCCCTTCGCAGCATGGAACGCGACCCGTGGCATCTGGGAGACAACGCAGCTCGACCTCTACGGGCTCTCGGCGCCGTTCTCGGCGATCTGGCCGACCTGCGGCTGGATGCGCGATGGATCGGCCTACCGGCTTCCCTTGTCGGCGCTCCTCACCAACGCTTCCGCATCTTCGCCCTCGCCCGGCGCACTGTTCCGCATCCCACTGGCGACGGACTCCTCACGAGGCGGGGAAACCCTCGACCAGGTGCGAGCCAGGCGAGGGACGATCGCGCTGTCCCACCAGATCATCGACTTCGCCCTCCACGGGCCAGCTGGCTCACCGAGCAGGAGAGCCGAATCGGAAACGCTGTGGTCCCTGATCGACGGACTGTTCAGCGCTGGGGACGCTACGCCGACGGCCATCGCCCGCTGGGAACACATCACCGGATGCCCCGCGCCCGCGCCAGCCCTCCTGAACGACGCCGACGGCCCCCGCCCGGCACCCGCGTTCGTCGAATGGCTCATGGGCTTGCCCGCAGGCTGGGTCACCGGCACCGACGACCTGACGCAGAACCAGCAGATCACCGCCCTCGGCAACGGCGTACTCCCGCTCCAAGCTGTCTCGGCGCTACGAATGTTGGCCGCGAACAGTGCCTGAGAGGCCACGCCTGGCGGTCGTGGACGAGCGCACAACGGGCGGCGGAGCGGCTCCATGCACACGCCTGCGGCTCAAATCAGGCGACATCGGCAGTTGGGCTCTAGACTTGGCGAAGACCCGGAACAGTCGGAACGACTCAGGCTGCCTGGAACCAAGGATGCTCCGGCGCTGAGGAGGACTGATGGCTGAGCTGCAGGACCGTTGGCTCTCTGTCGACGAGATTTGTCAGCACCTCGGCGTCAGTAGCGACACTGTGTACCGCTGGATCGATTGTTCCGAGATGCCCGCGCACAAGATGGGTCGGAAGTGGAAGTTCAAGCGTGAGCAGGTGGACGCCTGGGTCGAAGCCGGTGGCGCTGCCGCCAACGAGGCGCGCGAGAGGGACACCGACACCGAGGGCAGGGACGGATGACCTCACAACGTCTTAGCATCAGCGCGGTCGACCTGTTCAGCGGAGCGGGCGGGCTGACTCACGGTCTCGCCAAGGCGGGAGTCAACGTCAGGGTCGGCGTGGATGTCGATCCGGCGTGCGAGTACCCCTACACGGCCAATAACAAGGCGAAGTTCCTTCTGAAGTCAGTCGGCGACCTTGAGCCTGGAGACCTTACTTCGTTCTTCCTCCCCGGGAGCGTCCGGCTTCTGGCCGGCTGCGCGCCGTGTCAGACCTTCTCTTCGTACAACCAGAAGGCGTCAACCGAAGATGACCGCTGGTGGCTGCTGAGGCACTTCTCACGCCTCGCCAAGGAGATGCTCCCTGAGCTCGTCACGATGGAAAACGTGCCTGGTCTGCTGGATCACGCCGTCTTCGATGAGTTCGTTGCATCGCTTGAGGAGAGCGGCTATAAGGTTTCCAAGCAGGTCGTCAACTGCCAGGACTACGGCGTAC
Organism: Propionibacterium sp.; assembly: GCA_022837595.1. Classification (GTDB taxonomy): domain Bacteria; phylum Actinomycetota; class Actinomycetes; order Propionibacteriales; family Propionibacteriaceae; genus Brooklawnia. The sequence continues at coordinate 29,429 of JALHFX010000047.1, read as the reverse complement.
CCCAGCACCGGAATCGCCTTGTGTTGCTGGCGTCACGCATTGGCCCCATCAGCCTCCTCACCCCCGAGCAGTTCAAGGCAAAGCCGAGAAGTGTTCGCGACGTGATCGGGGAAGGCAAGGTTCCGGCGCTCGCAGCAGGGACAGCCGACCCGAAGGACCGGCTGCATCAGTGTTCGGGGCTCTCCTCGCTGAACCTGCGTCGAGTCAAGGCATCCAAACCCGGAGGGACGTGGCGTGACTGGCCCGAGGAGTTGGTTGCGGAGTGCCACAAGAAGGAGTCCGGGAAGACGTACCCCGGCGTCTATGGCCGTATGACGTGGGACGATGCTGCCCCGACCATGACGACGCAGTTCTACGGATTCGGCAACGGGCGCTTTGGTCATCCGAGCCAAGACCGCGCGATCTCGTTACGCGAAGGTGCGATTCTTCAGAGCTTCCCACCGAGCTATCAGTTCGTCGCGCCGGATGCTCCAGTCCACATGAAGACCATCGGCAGACTCATCGGCAACGCTGTACCAGTCGCTCTAGGCGAACTGATCGGGAAGAGCATCAAGGCACACGTCAAGGATCATCGCGAGACGCTGCTCAGCCTTCGTGCTGAAGGGCAGCTCGCGTGACGATGACGAGCGCCTTCACGACGCCTATCCCGAACCAGACAGTCCCCGAGCCTGGCCAACTCGTTGAAGTGCGACGCCGGCAGTGGGTTGTTGCCGAGGCGCCAAGCGGCAGCTCGCTACCAGGCGGGCAGCCGCAGCATCTCGTCACTCTTGCCTCGCTCGACGAGGATGCTCTGGGCGAAGAGCTTCAGGTGATCTGGGAACTGGAACCGGGCGCGCGGGTGCTGGACAAGGCCGGGCTTCCTACGATCACAGGTTGGGACTCCAACGATCGGCTGGAGGCTTTTCTCGACGCCGTGCGTTGGGGCGCCGCAACAAACGCCAACCGCTCCTTCCTCCAGGCACCGTTCCGAAGCGGCATCTCAATCGAGGACTACCAGCTCGACGCCTTGGTGCGGGCGATCGACATGGCCAGGGTGAACCTCCTCATCGCTGACGACGTGGGCCTGGGCAAGACCATCGAAGCCGGTCTGGTCGTGCAGGAACTCCTCGTCCGGCATCGAGCGCGGACGGTACTTGTCGTCTGCCCTGCGAGTCTCCAAGCCAAGTGGCAGACCGAGATGCAGGAGAAGTTCGGGCTGGAGTTCCGAATCGTTGACACCGACTACGTGAAGCAACTACGCCGAAGCAGAGGCATCCAAGCGAACCCCTGGACGTCGTTCCCTCGTCTCATCACGTCGATGGACTGGGCAAAGAGCGGCGAAGGCCTACGACTCCTCAAAGATGTCCTACCTCCGCAGGCGTTCTACCCGCGCAAGTTCGACATCTTGATCGTGGACGAGGCGCACAACGTTGCACCCGCCGCTGCAACTCAGTACGCGCTGGAAAGCCAGCGGACCAGATTGATCCGGACACTCGCCCCGCACTTCACTCATCGGCTCTTCCTGACTGCGACGCCACACAACGGCTATCAAGCGTCGTTCACGTCGCTTCTCGAACTGCTCGATGACCAACGCTTCGCGCGCTCAGTCCTGCCCGACGAGCAGCAGCTGCACCGGGTCATGGTGCGTCGCCTCAAGAGCGACATCACCGACGCCGACGGCAACCCGGTGTTCCCTGCGCGGAAGCTCGTTCCTCTCGCCATCGCGTATACCGAAGAGGAGCGAGAAGCCCACGCCCTGCTCCAACGTTTCATTCTCGACCGCTCGAAGAGCGTCAGCGGGAGCAAGTACGCCTACGGTACTGACTTCGCCCACAAACTCCTCAAGAAGCGCCTCTTCTCCTCGCCGTTGGCCTTCGCGACAACTCTCGCCCGCCACCGAGAGACCTTGAGCCGAGGCCCGCGATCCTCGAAGAGCAGCCCGATGGACGACCGGGTTCTGCGCAAGGCCATTTTGCGAACTGAGGAAGACCAAGCCGACGACTCAGCCTTGGAAGATGCGCAACAAGAGGCGGTGGAGTTGGCGACCGAACTTGCGGCACCGCTCTCCCCGGAACAGCGGGACATGCTGGATCGTCTTACCGCATGGGCCGAGAAGTCACGCAACAAGGCCGACTCCAAGGCCACGGCCATCCTCGACTATCGCATCACACCTCAAGAACGACGATGGCCAGTGGAACGACAAGCGCGTCATCCTGTTCACGGAGTACCGAGCGACGCACACCTGGCTCCAACAGATTCTGGCGAGTCACGGTTACGGCGGCGACCGGCTCGCCTTCCTCCACGGCGACGTTGCGCCCGACGAACGCGAAATCGTCAAGGCAGCATTCCAAGCCGACCCGGCAGTGTCACCCGTCCGCATCCTGCTGGCCACCGACGCTGCATCTGAAGGGATCGACCTCCAGAACTACTGCAACTACCTCATCCACGTCGAGGTTCCCTGGAATCCCAACGTCATGGAACAGCGCAACGGCCGCATCGACCGGCACGGCCAGAAGCACGAGGCTGTGTTCATCTGGCACCCTGTCGGTCGCACACACGACGGCAGGGCATTGACGCCGGGCGAGATCGTCGGCGACCACGAGTACCTGATGCGAGCCGCCAGCAAGGTCGAAACCATCCGCGAAGACCTCGGCAGCGTCGGCCCCGTCATCGCCCGCCAGATCGAAGAGATCATGCTCGGACGACGCACCGGATTCGACACGAGCTCCGCAGAAGCCCACGCCGCTCGCGCTCGCCGATTCGTCAGCGCGGAACGGCAACTGCGCGAGCGGATTCAGCGACTGCACAACACGCTCCTGCAAGCGCAGGACGAGTTCCATATGTCTCCCGCCAACATCGCCCGAGCTGTCGAGGTTGCCCTTGACCTTGCGGAAAAGCCGCCGCTGATCCCCAGGCACCCGTCGAGTGGCTCTGGTGCGACCATCTTCACCGTCCCAGAACTCGCCGGTTCCTGGGGTAAGGCGACCCACGGGCTTGAGCACCCGCACACCAGAGAACGACGCCCCATCACTTTCGACCACGCCGTAGCGAAGGGCGATGACGACGTAGTGCTGGCGCACCTCGGACACCGGCTGGTTCAGATGTGTCTTCGGCTCCTGCGTGAAGAGATTTGGAAGGTGGAAGACACCAAGAAGCTTCACCGCGTGACCGTTCGCTCGGCGCCTGACAGCCTGATGAGTCAACCAGTAGTGCTGCTCTGGTCTCGACTGGTCGTCACTGGGGGTGACCACCGCAGGCTCCACGAAGAACTGACCCTCTCCGGTGGGGAACTTGGCCACGATCGCTTCTCCCGCATCCATCAGGTGGGAAGGCGTGAGGAACTCCTTGAAGCCGCCACACCGATCGCACCGAGCGATGGACTCTTCTCCGTGCTCAAACGACGCTTCGAGAACAATGAGTGGGCAATCATGGCGGCTGTCGAGGCCAGGTCGAAGGAGCGCCTCGACAGCTTGGACAGGACCCTGACCGACCGCATGACCCACGACGTTGCAGACCTTGATGCGGTTCTCAGCGAGCTTGAACGAACGATCACAAAGGAACTCAGGCCGGACGAGGAAGGCAGCGAGCTGTACCTGCCCGGGCTCTCTCCGCAGGAGATGAATCAGGTAACCAAGGATATTGCGGCGCTTGAAGCTCGTCTCGCTCGCATTCCAGAGGAGCGGCGCGCGGAAGAAGCCGCGATCATGCGGCAGTATGCCGATCCGGTCGCACGGACGTTCCCAGCCGCCGTCATCTTCCTCGTCCCCGAATCCATGGCAGCGAGGGGGTGAGCACGTGGCCACACCATCGCAACAAGTTGAATGGCTCTCACTCGTCGAGACAAGCGGGCCATTCCTCACCCTGCCAGTTCTCGAACAAGCCTTCCCCCAAGGTCTCGACTCGGTTGAAACACCGCGACGACAACTGCTTCGCGCCGCCTACTACGAGTGGCGCGATGCCGTTGATGAGGACGACGATCTACTACCCCAGCTACACGACGCTTGGGTGAACCTCGTCCTCACCGAACTACTTGAGTTCGACGCCGAGTCCGCGACTCCTGGGTCTGCGTGGGCGGGTGAACTCCCGTCGATCTCGTCGCCTGACGACACCGCGAGATTCAGTCCCTCGTGGATCATCCATTCACCGGGCTCGACTCGACCGCGCTCGTTCATCTCGGTTGTCCGGCCCGACGCGCCTCTCGACTCGGCCGCCACCCCAGACGGCTGGATCGCGAATGAAGTTGAGCGCATGACACTCCTGTGTCGCGCATACGGAGTGCGCGCCGGAATCGTCACCAACGGGGAGTCCTGGGTGCTCGTCAACGCACCGACCGACTCACCGTCGGGGCAGGCGACATGGCACTCCCGCTACTGGTTCCAGGAGCCAGCCACTCTCAAAGCCTTCCAGTCACTCCTCGGAGTGCGCCGCTGTTTCGGCCCACCCGCCGAAGCGCTTGATGCGCTCCTTGATGAGTCATTGAAGTATCAGGAGGAAGTGACTGACACACTCGGCGAGCAAGTTCGCCGTGCAACCGAAGTCCTGATCCAAGCCCTCGACAAGGCGGACGAGGACCGTAACAGGGAACTCCTACACGAAGTCCCGCCCGCTCAACTCTATGAGGCGTCTCTCACCGTCATGATGCGACTCGTGTTCATCTTGTGTGCAGAGGAACGTGGTCTGCTCCTCCTTGGTGATCTCGCCTACGATCAGAACCTTGCCGCCTCAACACTTCGAGGGCAACTGGCTGAGGATGCGGACCAGTTCGGTGAAGAAGTGCTCGAACGTCGATACGACGCTTGGGCTCGGCTCCTGTCCGCCTTTCGGACGGTATACGCAGGAATCGAGCATGAAGACTTGCGGCTGCCCGCCATGGGCGGGTCACTCTTCGACCCGGACAGGTACCCCTTCCTCGAAGGGCGGGCCGCAGGGAGTTCGTGGCTCGATACAGCCTCGCAGCCGCTCCCGATTGACAACCGCACAGTCCTCTTGTTGCTGACCTCCTTACAAGTCTTGGAGCACCCGCGCGGAGCCCTCGCCTTGTCCTACCGGGCGCTGGACGTGGAGCAGATCGGGCACGTGTACGAAGGCCTCCTCGACCACACGGTAGTTCGAGTCTCAGACACGACCCTTGGCCTCAAGGGCTCGGCAAAGAACCGGTATCCCACTTTCGACTTGACGTCTTTGGAGTCACTGCGATTCGACGGTGTAGAAGGGCTGATCGATCGACTCACGGCAGCGAGTGGAAGGACGCCATCGTCGATCAGGAATGAACTCACGAGACCCATTCCTGACCCAGTACGAGCCAGTGTCCTGAGCGCTGTCAATGGGGATCAGGCGCTTGCGGACCGCATTGCGCCGTTCGCCAACCTTGTGAGAAGCGATGCTTGGGGCGAAGCGATCATTTACCGAGCACGGTCCTTCATGGTCACGCCCGGAGTCGATCGAAGGGAAACGGGTACGCATTACACACCCAGGTCACTCACTGAGCAGATTGTGAACGTCGCGCTCGAACCCATCGTCAACCTTGGTCCCGCCGAAGGACGACCGCGAGGCGAGTGGGTACTCAAGTCGGCGGAGGCACTACTCGACATCAGGGTCTGTGACCCAGCTATGGGTTCTGGCGCTTTCCTGGTCCAGGCATGCCGATACCTAGGCGACCGTCTTGTTGAGGCATGGGCAACCGCTGAAGACGGAGGAAGGTTCGTAAACATCGACGGAGAAGTCGTCGAGGAGCTAGGGACGGACGATCCGCTACCTTCCCCACCTGATGAACGCGTCAATGTCGCGCGGAGACTCGTTGCTCAACGGTGCCTTTACGGAGTGGATATCAACCCGCTCGCGGCCGAACTTGCCAAATTGTCCATCTGGCTCGTGACCCTTGCCCAAGGAAAGCCCTTCGGCTTTCTTGACCACAACCTGCGCGCAGGCAACAGCCTGGTCGGAGTCCACCGCGCAGAACAGTTGGTACAGATGCGGCTCAACCCGATTGCGGGTAGTCGTCAGACCGGACTCCTGGATGACGTGGTGGAAGGCGCGGTGAGACGCGCCGTTGAGGTTCGCCAGCACCTCCGTGGGGTTCGCGAACTCGACATCAGTGATGTACAAGCGCGAGCGGCCTTGGATGCACAGGCCAGGGAGATCGTGAGTGCTGTCGAGGTTGTCGCCGACGCGCTGGTTTCCGAGGCGATGCGGCTTGGCCCTCGTTCCAGAAGCCTCAACTCGGTATGCGACTCGTTGGCGCTCCAAGCGGCAGCCGTTTTCGACGCCGAAGGACGCGATGAAGCTATCCGACTGCACCAGTCACTTGCTGGTGGTGGCACGGAGACATCTGGCCGAGAGCGATACGGCAAACCGTTCCACTGGGCTTTGGAGTTCCCCGAGGTGTTCGCGCTCGGTGGGTTCGATGCGATCGTGAGCAATCCTCCATTCCTTGCACACAAGAGGATCGCAAGTGCCATCGGCGAAGACCAGCGCGAGTACGTGTCGGCCTTCCTGTCCCCGAAGAAGCGGGGCAAGTGCGACTTGGTCGTCTTCTTCATGCTTCGGTTTGCACAACTGGTGAAGCCCCAAAGCGGGATGCTCGGGATGATCGCGTCGAAGGCTATCGCAGAGGGCGTCAGCCGAGAGGTGGGACTGGTTCAATTGACTGAACGGCAGACTTCCGAAGCTTTCACGATCATGTCCGCCATTCGTTCAAAGGCATGGCCAGGGAAGGCCCAAACGCTTTACTCAGCTGTTTGGCTGGCGCGGTCCTGGTCCGGAGCGGTCCGCCATGATGGCGCTGTCGTCACCTCCATCAACACACATCTCGACCCCGATGAGGATGATTCCGCGCTGCCAATCCGTCTCAAAGCGAACTCGGGCATCTGTCACCAAGGGGTGATTCCGCAAGGAAAAGGCTTCGTCATCTCCTCCGAGAGGCGGGATGGCCTGATCGCACAGGACCCGAGTTCGGCAGAAGTTCTCGCACCGTATCTCGATGGCCATGATGTGACGGATACGCCAGACCACACTCCACGCAGGTTCGTCATTGATTTTGGGGAGATGTCTGCCGACGAAGCCTCACAGTATTCGGCGGTTTGGGACCTGGCCAAGAAGACAATCCTCCCGGAACGGGTCAATAAGGATGCCGCAAAATACCCGCGGATGGTGAATGAGTGGTGGAAGCATTGGAACCCTCGGCTCGAAATGCGGAGACGACTCGCTGATCTTTCAGAATACCTCACAATAGTTGGTCACACGAAGTGGCTCGTCCCAGTGCGCGTGCCTGCTCACTATCTTCCCTCTAGCGCTCTGCGGGTGTTCTGCTCGGAAAGCTTTGGGCTGCAGGCCATTCTGTCGTCCTCGATCCACGCCGAGTGGGCGATTAAGTGGGGATCAACGCTGGGAGAGAGTTTCAGGTATAACCCGTCAGTGGTATTCGGTTCATTGCCACTGCCGCAGGTGACGTCCGAACTTGAGGACGTTGGAGAGTCGCTGCAAGACACTCGGACCGAGATCATGATGCGACGACAACTCGGACTTACGGCGCTTTACAACCTAATCAACGATCCTGCCTGCTCGGGCGACTCGGATGTTCAGCGGCTGCGAACCATTCATATGAAGGTCGACGAAGCGACGGCCGCAGCGTTTGGTTGGGGCGACTTGCGCTTAGATGCCGGATTCCATGACTACCGCGGAATGACCCGCTGGACCATTGGCCCGCAAGCACGCGATGAGTTGCTTGTTCTTCTCCGTGAGGAGAACCTTCGGGCTTCCCTGAGGCACCCTGCCGCGAAGGCAAGCTAGGCCGGTGAAAGAGGAGACGAGTATGCAGAACGCTTGGGCCGTCACAGTCGAGTCAGCGAAGCATCATGGGTTCGTAATCAAGCTTGCGACGGCTGATGGCGCTGTCGCGGTCAAGGCAGGAGACGGGCTACTCCTGGTTGCTGACGGGTCGGCGTTCGCTGTGGGTCGGGTGTATCGGGTGAGGGAGTCCGTGGGCGAAGTCACGGTTCATCTCGATGGGGTTGCTCATGCTGCCGAGCCCGTGTCGGCTGAAGATGTGGGTTTGACCGGCGCCGCTCTACCTCTCATCTCCCGTGTCGAGTGGGGTGTCTTCGACGGTGCTGTTACCAGGCTGACTGGTGAGAGCTTCGACGCTCTGCCGAGGCTGGCGGGCACCTCAAAGGCTGAGCAGGCGTACGTCCGTGACCTCCTCCGCTTCGCTGTTGTAGACGACCTACTTGGCCCAGCCAATGGCCCGCACGAGGAGATTGTGGGTATGAGCGTCCGAGATCGGTACCTCGTTGGCAAGTTGGCCCCGCTTGACCCATCGCACGATGCGCCGACTACGACGGAGCTCGCGGAAGAGGACGTACCTGACGGCGACACTCCCGATGATCTGCGGGTGTACGGCAACGAGGCCCACATAAGCCGCGATGCTGTACCGGCAACGAGTCCTGCTGAGGAGGAGGACGAGCCGGAAGTCAATCCTTCGGAGAGCCAATCGCTCGTGCCGTCGTCGATGGGCCTCACGTTCTGCGTTGCGGACGACCAAGCGGCCGTCGAGGTGGCTGTCTCGTGGGGACGTTACGTTCGAGCCAAGACCGAGGACACGGGCAAGCGTTGCTGGAAGCGTTTGCCTGCGGGCGGAACGATCACGGTGGTTCTCTCCGAAGGCTCGTTGACGCCGACGACGGTGGATGATGCGGTGCCGGAGGTTCGGCTCCAAGGGAGCGTGAGCCAGCCGCTTGGGCAGGGTGATCGTCTGGTCACGCTGTTCTTGGTCAATGGGCAGACTGAGCCTCGGCAGAACCGCGACCAAGCGTGGGTGTTTCAGCCGGAGATCGTCGTCCGTGATGCCGCAGGGAACTCGATCTTCCGGCGCCGTCCGCTGCTCCAGACGGAACAGCACGACGAGGAACGTCTGTCCTTGGAGATGATCTATCGCAGGCGCGTTGAGTTTGCGACCGGGCACGGCATCGCGGTGCACGCGGCCGTCGATCCCGCGAATCCCGAGTTGGCGACTGAGATACGCACCGCCGTCATCCCCGACGAGGAAATCCAGATCACAGAGGCACCGGGGGCTGACCCGGCCGACCGCGCTGCGCTCCGCGCCCTGCGTACACAAGGGCTGCTTGACATGGAGAAGCTGGCCGATCCAGCGGAGCTCACCGACGAGGAGTTGCTCGCGGCCCTGACTGTTCTCGCGGGCGACTACGAGGACTGGATCGAGGAGAGCCGCGCCGTGATCGGGGTTGCGGTCGAGGGCTACGACGCCCAGGCGGCTGAGGCGCTGGGACGTTGCGATCTGGTTCTCGCGCGGCTCAAAGAAGGCATCTCAACGCTCCACAGCAACGAGGACGCGATGTCTGCGTTCCGGTTTGCCAACCGCGCGATGGCCCAGCAGCGTGTGCGGAGCATCTATGCCCGCAAGCGCCGACAGGGCGAAGTCGTGACGGCAGACGAACTGAACACCCCTGCGAACCGCACCTGGCATCCATTCCAGCTCGCCTTTCTGCTCCTCTCCGTCCCGGCTCTGGCCGACCCGACGCACTCAGACCGGACCGAGCCGTTGGCTGCCTATGCCGACCTGCTCTGGTTCCCGACCGGTGGCGGGAAGACGGAGGCGTACCTCGGCGTGGCAGCTTTCGCGATGTCGATTCGTAGGCTCCAAGGCACGCTCGGCGGCGTAGACGCCGGACGGGGCCTCGCCGTCATCATGCGATATACCCTTCGCTTGCTCACCTTGCAGCAGTTCCAACGTGCCTCGACGCTGATCTGCGCTATGGAGTTGCTCCGTAAGCAAGCTCCGGACGTCTGGGGAACTGAGCCGTTCACTCTCGGGCTTTGGGTGGGCGGGAGCGTCACTCCGAACCGCACAGAGGACAGCCACGACGCAATCGAGAAGGAGCGAGACAACAGGCGCGACACTGGATCAACGCCTGCCCAGTTGACGAGTTGCCCCTGGTGTGGCTCCGCAATCAATCCTGGTCGTGACATCACCGTCGAGAAGTACCCCGGCGCTGCCCGAACATACATTTATTGCAGCGACAAGTATGGCCGGTGCGAGTTCTCCAAGGCCCAGTACCCGGAGCTGGGTCTGCCAGTGGTTGTCGTGGACGAGGAAATCTATCGTCGTCCTCCGACGATGCTCATCGCGACCGTTGACAAGTTCGCCATGATGGCATGGCGTGGCGAGACTCGGACACTGTTCGGCGCAGCCACTCTGGAGTGCCCGCGTCATGGCCTGCTGTGGCCCGGTAGTCCATGCCAGGGCAATCACAGGGCTGAACGAGGCAAGCCTGCCACGCGAGTGAAGGTGATCTCCCCGCTTCGGCCACCCGACCTCATCATCCAAGACGAGTTCCACCTCATCAGCGGGCCACTCGGGACGATGGTCGGCGTCTATGAAACGGCCGTCGACGAACTCTCCACATGGACGTTGGGTGACAAGAAGGTCAGACCGAAGGTCATCGCTTCTACCGCAACCGTCCGCAAGGCCGAGGAACAGGTGAACAACGTGTTCCTGCGTCAGGTGGCGATCTTCCCGCCGCACGGGCTAGATGTCGAGGACAACTTCTTCTCTGTCCAACGTTCTACCGAGGACAGGCCAGGAAGGCTCTATCTTGGCATCTGCTCGCCCGGCAGTTCTCGCCCTGCGGTGCTCATCCGGGTATACGTTGCACTGCTCACTGCGGCTAAAACCCTCTTCCAGGACTTCGGCGCCGCTGCGGACCCCTACATGACGCTCGTTGGCTACTTCAACTCGCTGCGCGAACTTGGCGGCATGAGGCGGCTCGCCGAAGACGACGTGCAGACTCGTGCGTATCGAGTGGAGATGAGTGATGTAAGTCGCCCTGGCTTGACCCAGCGCTCGGTGAACCAGGTAGATGAGCTTACTTCGCGCGTCACGAACAAGGAGATTCCTCAGAAGCTTGACCGCCTGGAACTTCCGTTCAAGGAGAAGTGGGAGACGGGTGAGGCGAGAGCGTACGACATTGTTCTGGCGACGAACATGCTCTCGGTCGGTGTCGACGTGAACCGCCTTGGGCTCATGGTGGTCAACGGACAGCCCAAGAACACGGCTGAGTACATCCAAGCAACGAGCCGCGTCGGTCGCGCTTTCCCGGGCCTCGTGGTGACCGTGCTGACGTGGAGCAGGCCGCGCGACCTTTCGCACTACGAGACCTTCGAGCACTACCACTCGACGTTCTACAAGCACGTCGAAGCGCAGTCAGTGACACCGTTCGCGCCACGGGCGCTCGACCGAGCCCTCACTGGAACGATGGTCAGCCTGATGCGCCTGAGCAACGACGGCCTGAACCCGAATCTAGGCGCCCAGGCTATGGAGAAGACTGCCGGTCCAGAAGCGACCCAGGCAATCAAGGCCGTCTCGGAACGGGCCTGGAAGGCGAAGGACAAGGCTGCGCGAGACCTTGTCGTCGGTATGGCGCGAGATCGCACCGATCGTTGGGCGAAAGAGTCGGCGATGGGAGGACGGCGACTCGGATACGAGACCGAGCGAGGCCAAGGGGACGTAGTCGCATTGTTGAAGAAGCCCGGTGCCCAAGCTTGGGATGAGTTCACCGTGCCTATGTCGATGCGCGAGGTCGAGCCCGGCGTGCAACTCGTCATGGATGCTGCCAGACGGACTGCTGATGCTCCGCCCTGGAAGCCACGTCCGCAGGCGACGGACGGAGGCACCCCATGAGCACGAACAACTACGTTGTCGGGCAGGTGCGTCCGAGCCAGCTGCTCTGGGCGTACGGGCCGGGCTCGATTGTCGATCTACCGAACCTGTCGGTCGTGACGATGGGGCTGAACAAGTGGGACCCGAATCGTTGCCCTCCCGTTGAAGAGGCTCGGCTTCTGGCCGAGGTCAAGCGCGTCCTTGGCCCTCAAGTGCAGCGGCTGCGCATCCCGCCGTTCCTCAAGGAAGACCGTCCTGACCCCTTCTCAGCAGAAGGTCGCGTCGGAGTGCCGGTCAGCCCGTTCCCACGATGGCTGCGCTGCATCAAGTGCGGACTTCTCGCTGAATACGACTCGGGACTCTTCGACATCAAGAGCTTCCCCTATCGTCCCGAACGAACACACTTCCTACACACGAACTGCGACAAGGGTAAGCACGCCGACGCCGTGCCGGCACGCTTCCTCCTCGCCTGTCGCAACGGTCACCTCGACGACTTCCCCTGGAACTGGTTCATTCACGGCGGCACGGACTGCAAGGGTACGTTCCGGTTCTTCGAGCGCGGGGCATCTCTCCAGACCGAGAACCTCTGGGTGAAGTGCGACACCTGTGGCAACGCTCGCTCGCTCGTTCACGCCTTCGGCAAGGACGCTGCAGACAACCTGCCCGGGTGCCGAGGACGCCATCCGCATCTCGACTCGTACGAAGACTGCACGCAAGAGCCGCGCACGATCCTGCTGGGCGCCACCAACAGCTGGTTCCCCGTCACCCTTTCAGTTCTGGCGATCCCGCTGGAGAAGAACCAGCTCAGCCAGTTGGTTCTCGACGGATGGGAGCACTTTGCCGATGTCGAAGATGAGGCCGAGCTCAAAGGCATCGTGAAGACCCTTGTCCGCACCTGCGCTTTGCCAGGTATCGACAAGTGGGACATTCCGAGCATTTGGCAAGCGATCCAGCACCGGAGTTCAGGCAAGGCGATTGAGGTCGTCTCAGAAGGCGACATCAAGGGGCCCGAGTGGGAGGTGCTGACCTCGCAGAACCCGCCGAGCGACTGGCCACACTTCATGAGCACAGGCGTGGCGGCCCCGACCGGATACGAGCGCGAGGTCAAGCGCGTGCTTCTACTCGAACGACTCCGCGAGGTGAACGCCCTTGTCGGATACACCAGAGTCGAAGCACCCGAGGAGACCAGCGATCCTGACGAACGCCCCCCGATGGCTGACCTCACCCGAGGCACGACCGAGTGGGTCCCAGCCAATGAGGTCCACGGCGAAGGCATCTTCATCGAGTTCAACGAGTCGGTCATCCAGTCATGGGAGAACGACGCACACGTCGCCGAGCGCGACAAGACGTTGTTTGCCGGTCATCAGGGCTGGCGCAACGCACGTCACCTGAAGCCGGATGCTGGGTTCCCTCCGAGTCGATACACGATGCTTCACACGATCGCCCACCTCCTCATTCGTGAGCTGGCGCTTGAGTGTGGATACAACGCCGCGAGCATCAGAGAGCGGGTCTACGCGAGTTCCGATCCCCAGGCACCAATGGCAGGCATCCTCCTCTACACCGCTGCCGCTGACTCGGACGGCACTCTCGGCGGCTTGATCGACCTCGGCAAACCGGAATTCCTCGGGAGGCTGCTCGACCAAGCGTTCGAACGCGCCTTGATCTGCTCGTCCGACCCTCTGTGCGCCGAGCATGATCCGAGTAAGGATCGTTCACTGCATGCCGCCGCATGCCACTCGTGCACGTTCGTCTCCGAGACCTCTTGTGAGCGCGGCAACCGCTATCTGGACCGAGCACTTGTGATCGCAACTCTCAAGGACAGCGAGGCGTCTCTGTTCCGCGAGCATGGTGCCTGACATGGACGAGTTGCTCGCCGTCATTGCGGAGTTGGGGCTTGAGCTCCATCCTGATCGCGTTCGGGTGGTCGCGTCGAAGATTGAGGGCCTCGGGTCGGTCGAACAGTTCGCGCTTGTTCGCCCGTCTTTCGGCCCCAACGCGGACAAGCACCTGATCGCCAAGTTCGGCCGGGCATGGCACGACACGGACTTGATGACGCCAAGGGATGTTGCCACCGCCCTGCGGGGGTCATCAGCCACCGCCATTGAGCAGGAGCGCCGCGGCTCAGTTGAGCTGACGTGGACGGGGCCGGCTTCGGGACAGGTACCCGTCCGGCATACCGAACAGGTGCTGATGGAGGTCATCAATGCTGCGCAACGACGTCTCTTCATCGTCAGCTTCGTGGCCTATCAGGTGAAGTCGATCGGAGGGGCGCTCGCTGATGCGGCGGCGCGGGGCGTTCAGATCGACGTCCTGCTGGAGTCGTCGTCCGCGCTCGGCGGCAAGGTCGACCATGACTCAGCAGCGGCCATGCGAAGCGCAGTGCCGTCCGCCCGGCTCTTCGCGTGGTCAGCGCACGACAAGGGTGCCGCCGGCCAGTATCCAGGAGTGGTTCACGCAAAGTGCGCTGTCGCGGACGGCCAGATCGCCTTCATCACCAGCGCGAACCTCACCTCCGCAGCGATGGAGCGCAACATGGAACTCGGCGTCCTCGTCAAAGGGGGCAACCTCCCCGAAGAACTCCACAGTCACCTTGAGGCGTTGATCGCGACGAAGGTGCTGGAGCCCGTGTCGAGTTCGCCCTAGTCGGCGGCATCACAGGCATCAATGCCTCTGAGCCACGAGATGACCGCCTCGTGCCAGCGGCCGTGGTCGCTGTTCCAGCAGAGCGTGTGGTCGGCGTTGAAGGTCTCCAGCTCGACGAGGTCCGGGCGTGCGTCGCGGAGTGCTTGCGGGAGCCGGATCGGTACGGAGTCGTCTCGGGTGCCGTGGAGGATCAGGGTTGGCGTGCTGAGGTCTGCGGCTCGGGACGTCCAGTCGAACGAGCGGAGCGGGATGCCGCCCGGCAAGCCGACTGCGCGAGCCAGCGGGGTGAGGGTGAGCCACGGGATCGCGAGGTGCCCGGCTGCGGCGGGTAGTCCGCTGCGGGCGCAGTTGGCCTTGATGACTTCGGCCCAGTTGAGGACTGGCGAATCAAGCACGAGCGCGGCGATCAGCCCCTGATGCCGAGGTCGGTCGGCGAGTTGGAGGGCGATGGCGGCACCCATCGACCAGCCGAAGAGCACGATTCGCTGGGCTCCGCGTCGGACGGCGTACCCGATGGCCTCGTCCACGTCTCTCGTCTCGGTGCGGCCGAGGGTTGATCGGCCGGTGCCGACGGGTGTCCCTTCTGCGGTGTTGCGGTAGCTGACGACCAGGGAGGTGTAGCCGCGCTCGGTTGCAGCGAGGACGCCGCGGAGGGTGCCGGCGCGGGTGCTGCCGAGGCCGTGGATGTGGATCGCCCAGGCCGACGGATCGCCGTCGATGCGCCAGGCCGGGCATGGTCCTGCGGGGGTCGTGATGGTGATGTCGCGGGCGTCAAGCCCGGCATCGGCTGGGGTGGCGTAATAGATGCCACTCCACGAGGCACGGTCGCCGACCTTCGGGGCGAAGCCGCGTGCCGTCCCCGTAATCCTGCGGGCGAGGTGGGCGGGTCCACAATCGACGATCTCGGCGGAGAGTTGCGCCCAGCCTCCGTTCTCGAACCAGAGATTGTAGATGCCAGGCGCGGCGGTCTGGTCTGTGCGGTCGAGCACGATCAGGTCGCCGTCGTCGGCGTGCTCGACTCCGCGGACGGTGAGGTCGAAGGCACGCGAACCGACGCGTGCGGTGAGCCGTCTCGCGATGGCCCACCCGACCCCGGCAGCCGCTGCCGCCGCGACCCCAGCACCGAGCGCTATCCGGCCGATCACGCTTCACGCTCCTCAACGTTGGGAACGGGCAAGCTCACTGCGAGGGCGCTATCGCTTCCGACGAGGTGGGTCTCGGCGCGTTCGAGTAGGTCTCGGTCGTCGGTGCTGATGTCGAAGGTGATGCGGGGGTCGATCATCGCGTCCCGGATTTCGACGATCACTCGATGGAGGTGCCCTTCAGGGTCTTCGCTGTTGGCGGCGAGGGGGTCGGCCTGGCTGAGCCCCGGTCGCGCGTGTGTCGCTCGGAGCCAGAGCGGCTCCAGCTGCACCGTGAACGAGATCGTGTTCCGTCGTCGGGCGCGGTGCTGGGCGCGGCGGACGGCGGGCTGGACCGCGAACCCCGCGCAGAGGAACAGGAAGGTGAGAACGGAGAGCGGATCGTAGGCGGACTGGATGGCGTGCATGAGGCCGAGGTGCCCGGTGGCGTGGGCGATGTCCATGACGATCACGGCGAGGCAGAGCGCGACACCGAACGCTGATCCCAGGCTGAGCAGTGCGGCGGGGAGGCGCTGGATACCGGTGCTGTGGCGATACTGCCGTGCGGCGAGGACGAGCATCGTTGCGATGACGAGTGCTCCGTAGCTGAAGTTGATGATCGAGTAGACCGCTGTTGCTGGCTGTGCGCCGAGGTCGCTCATGAATCGTGTTGTGGTGGTGCCGCGGTCGATGAACAGGAACGATGCGGTGATCGCGAGCAGCGCGATGAGCAGGACGGGTGCGCTGACGGCGGCACGGACGAGCCTGGGCCGGTACTCGCCGGACTTCATGACGCCGCGCCCGAGGAAGAAGAGCCCGGTCATCAGGAGTGCGTCGGCGATCAGCGTCGCGATGTTCGTGCCGCCGAGGAGCGGATCGACGACCGTGTAGATGCCATCGACGTTCAGTGTCATCGCGATGGCGATGGTGAGGGCGGCGTAGGTGATGCTTCGGTCGGTGCGTTTGCGGCGGAAGATGAGCAGGCTCGCCACGAGCGCCCACATGAGCGTCGCGACGAGCGTCTGGATCATCCGAAGACCTCCGAGTAGGCCGATTCGGCGAACACCGATCCTCGGATGCCGGCGGCGAGCCGGTCGGCGAGGGACTCTGCGGCGATCTCGGTTTCGCTGTCGAGGTCTTGCCGAGTGAGCAAGCGTGCGCGGGTGTACGGCGGGATGTTGGGCAGCAGTGCTTCCTCGACGGCGCAGTCGTCGCCGTCGCAGTGCCCGAGGATCATGTGGGCAAGCTCGTGGAGCACGAACTGCTGGCGGTGCAGTGCGGAGTCGCTACGGGCGTGGAGCACGAAGTCTTCGGCGTCGGTGGAGAGCAATGCCGCGCAAAGGCCGTCGTGGGCGTCGAGGTCTGCGAGTTCGACGATGCGGAGCCGCCGGTGCCGCCGGTCTTGGACGGTGTGGCGGAGGTTGTCGAAGGTGAAAGTGTTGCCGAGATGAAGGCCCGCGACGGCCGCCGATACGGTCTGTTCGATATTCACGGTTTGCCCCTTGTCTGTGGGGAGCAGAGACCGGCGTCGGCTCCGTGTCGTGCGGTACCGGTCAGTGCTCCGGCATGTGTGTCATTTCCTCGTCCAGGAACTTGGTGATGGCATTGAGTGCTTTCGGCGAGATGTCGCCGAGGGTGCGCGCTGCGTAGGACTTCACCTTCGCTGCCCGCATGGACCGAACCAGATCGAGCTGCGCTGAGACCTTCTCGGGGGTAGCGGCACCGTCCTCGCCGAGCAGGAACGCGGCGTCCACGTCGAAGAACGCGGCCAGCCCCTCGAAGACGGCGGGGTCCTGGACGTAGCGGTGGCCGTTGACCATGTACGTCCAGCGCGACCGTGACAGGTTGGTGCCTCGTTCGTGGAGGTAGTCGGCGATCTGCGAGTAGGTCGGTTCCGTGCCGGACTCGGCGACGGCGACGTCCATCAGGAGCCGTAGACGTTTGGCGAGGTCTTCGGCCGCAGCCTGGCTCTCGTCTTCGGTCATGACGGTGACCCCCTTCCCTTCGCGACGGGCAAGGCATCGATGTAGTCCACCCGGAGGGTGGTTGTGCATGCTCAACCGTAGTCGTTGAGCATGCACAAATCAAGGCTTGCGCATGCTCAACGGTGAGTGTTAGAACAGGACTCCGGGACATTTTGAGCATGCTCAATGCTCGGTTCCGGTCTCGGCTCGGGCTGCCTCAAGGAGGTGAACGATGTCCAGCTCACGGTCCGGGCGCGGGTGTCATGGCATCGAACGAGGACGCCCGCGCGGCGCGAGAGGCGAAGCTCGACGAGCTGCACGAGAAGCTGACCGGCGCGGTCGAGTCGCTGGTCTCGGGTGATGACTGGAGGCAGGCGCTGGCCTTCGCGGCACGGTTCCGGTCGCGGTCGTTCAACAACACGATGCTGATCTGGGTGCAGCACGAGGCCGCGTTCGAAGCAGGCCGGGTGCCGGAGCCCTTCCCGACCCTGGTTGCCGGGTACCGGCAGTGGCAGGGCCTCGGGCGGCAGGTGATGAAGGGCCAGCCCGGCTACATGATCTTCGCGCCGGTGACGGGCCGGTTCGCCTCATCCAATCCTGCCGATCCGAACTCCTGGCGTCGCTTGGGGCCGCGAGAGAAGCACAAGGTCAACGAGGTCGTGCGCTCGCGGATGGTCGGCGCGCGACCGGCCTACGTGTGGGATGCCTCCCAGACCGACGGTGAACCGCTGCCGGTGCCGCCTGCTCCGACGCTGCTGGAAGGCGAAGCACCGGCGGGGCTGTGGGAGGGGCTGGCCGGGCAGATTCGCGGCGCGGGGTTCGAGGTGCTGCGGGTGCCGCACGAGGGGATGATCTCCGGAGCGAACGGCATGACCGACTACGAGGCACGCACGGTCGCGGTTCGGGAGAACATGGACCCTGCCGCGCAGGTCAAGACCCTCGCGCACGAGCTGGCGCACGTGGTGATGCACGATCCCGACGACGAGGAAGCACGGCAGCATCGCGGCATCCGCGAGGTGGAAGCCGAGTCCGTCGCGCTGATGATCGGTGCCGCGCACGGCATGGACACCGCGGGGTACACGATCCCGTACGTCTCGACCTGGGCCGCCCGCGTGGACGGCCAAGAGCCCGTCCAGGTGGTGCAGGCCACCGGCGAGCGGGTGCGGAAGACCGCGCTGGCGATCCTCGACCAGCTCGACACGGCGCAGGTCGGCGACGGCACCCCGCCCGGCCTCGAACGCGACACCCCTAGTCCGCGCACCTCCCGCACGCCCGCGGCGGAGGCGGATCGTCCGCGTACTGCGCCGGTTATGGCAGGGCGGGGGCTGTGATGCCCGAGCCATTCGATGTCCTGGCGGCGCTGATCCGCGTGGATCGCTCGCCGAACCTGGCGCTGGCGGCGCGGAGTCTCGCGGCGGCTGGCGTGCGCGTGTTCCCGTGTCTCGTCGAGGGGAAGCGTCCGTTGACTCGCCGTGGGTTCCTCGACGCGAGCAGCGACCCGGAGCAAGTGGCGGGGTGGTGGTCGCGCACACCAGACGCGAACATCGGCATCCGGACGGGGGCCGCATCGGGGGTTGTTGTCGTCGATGTCGATGTCCACGGCCCCCACGATGGCCGCGCGGCGTATCAGCGTGCCTCCGACGCGGGGCTCGTCGATGGAGCGGGTCTGCTGGTGCGCACACCCACCGGCGGTGCCCACGTATATTTCCCGGCGACACCGGGCATGGAGCAGCGGTCGTGGCAGGCAGCCACCGCAGGGGTCGATTTTCGGGGCGACGGCGGCTACATCATCGCCCCTCCTTCCCGGCGAATCATCGATGGGAACGTCCGCCGCTACGAGGTCGCCGACATCGCCTCACACTCGGTCGGCACGGTGGACGCGGCCCGGCTGCGGGACTTCCTCGACCCGCGCCCAGTCGCCCCGCCACGTCCCAGCAGCGGCTCGATGGAGGTGGATGCTGAGCGGTTGGCGGCGTGGGTCGCCGGGCGGGGCGAGGGCGAGCGGAACCGGGGCCTGTTCTGGGCCGCGTGCCGCCTCGCCGAGAACGGCGTCTCGGCCGCCGACGCGCTCGATGCCCTGGGGGCTGCGGCACAGTCGGCGGGTCTGGGCGATCGCGAGATCACCACGACCGTGCGCTCCGCCTACCGAGCCACCCAGCCCGCGCCCGACGCCACGCCCGGCGGCCGAGCCCAGAGCGCGGGTCGATGGTTCGGGCGCACGGCGAGCCCGCCGTCCGCAGCCTTGGGGAGGGCTGGGCTGTGAGGCGTGAATCGGACGGGCGGCGCTGGGCCGCGATGACGGCGGTCGCCGGGACGGTGTTCATCGCCGCCGGGGCGTTCTGGCTGTCGTTCACTTCGTTGGCCGACCTCGCCGCTCGCTCCGGGATCGGGGCGGGGCAGGCGTGGGCGTGGCCGCTGATCGTGGACGGCATCATCGTCGTCGCCACGGTCGCCGTCGTCGCCCTCGCCGGGCAACGCTCGGCCTGGTACCCGTGGGCGCTGCTGGTCGGCGGCGCGCTCGTGTCGGTGACAGCGAACGCCATTCACGCCGTCGTCGCCGCAGACGCCGACGTGCCACGGATGCTCGCGGCCTCGGTCGCCGCGGTGCCGCCCGTCGTGCTGCTGGCCATCACGCACCTGACCGTGATCCTCACCCGCACCACTGACCCAGACACCGCAGTTGCGGCCGCCGACTCGTTCTCGACGAACACGGCGGAGTCGATGCCTGCGCTGCCACCTGGCGAGACGGAGATCACCCGTCGCGAGGACGGTGTGGCGGATCGGCGGGCTCTGGGGTGGGAGCTGCGCGAGGCGGGCTGGTCGAACAAGCGGATCGCCCGCGAACTCGGGGTGCATCCCTCCACCGTGGGCCGCTGGTTCACCGTCGCGCACCTCACTGACACCACCGATACCGCAGACGAGCGGGAGGAGACGACCCCATGAACACCACCGACAACCCGCAGCGCAACGATCCCGCGAGGCCCGATCCGGCACGGCTGGTGCCCGAGGAGCCGAGGGAACGCCCCGAGTCGGTCGAAGTGACGAGCACGCCGGAGGCGGTGCGGGCCGCGCAGGTCGCCCGCGACGACAAGCAGCACGCGCTCGTTCGCGGTCGGGGCGTGGAGTGGGTTCGTCCCACTGACTTGATCGCCCGGCATTCGGCGCACGCGGCCGGGCGCGGCCTCGACTTCCAAGCCGAGTTGGCACGCCGAACCCGCACCCCGATTGGCGCTGGCGTTCGTCGCCTCGGGGATCGCGCCCGTCGGTTGCCGCCGATCTCGGCGTTTGGGCGCAGCACCGCACCTGCCTCGCAGGTGTCCCGCTCCGGGGTCTCGATGAGTTGACGGTGGTGAGAGGTCATGGTTGCGACGGCATCGGCATGCAGGACGCGCTCGTGGGAGCGAGTGCGCACCTGCCTGCCAGGAGGTGCCGACACCATGACCACACCAAGCCGCACCAGCACCGAGCAGCCGACGGCCTTCGGGGCTGAGGACTTCACCACCGGCGAGGGCCTGCGCGCCCTGCTCAATCGCCTCGCCGAGGGTGGCGAGGATGCCTGGGTTCACGACCCGGTGGCCCGCGAGCTGATGGAGTTCGCCGCCGAGAAGTACCGCGCTCTCGCGAGGAAGCACAAGCTCGACACCTGGGAAGCGGTCACTGCGGCGTTCGACGCGATGCAGTACCGCTCGACCCGCGAGGCCAACGATCCGTGGGCGATTATCACCCACGCTGTGCGGATCACCTGCGTCTACGAGGAACGCGCCCAAGGGCTGCTCTGCTCGGTGCACCAGGCCCGTCGCGCGCACGTCTCGGCGTTCCACGACCCCGAACGGTTCTCCGAACGCGACACCGCGCTGGCCGACTACCATCCCGCGTTCCACACCACCGACAATCGTCCCAGCGATCTCGAACCGGAGCCGCGCGACACTCTCGGGTCGGCGCAGGCGTGCATGTCCGCCGAGTCGGCAACTGAGGACGCCATCGCGATGCTGTGCCTGCTCGACTGGCCCGCCGACACGGCACGGGCCGCTGTCGAGCACGCCTGCGGGGCGTTGATGAAAGCGGGCACCCGCCAGTCTGCCTACGAGACGCTGCGCCGCGACCGACATGCGCGGGCACTGCTCGACCTGCCGCGCCGCTCCTGGGCCGCGCTCCTGAAGGCACTGCTCGGGAACCCGCACCCGGCCTACGTCGCCACCAGCAGCGGTCGCGGCATCCTGCTCCGGCTCCTGCTCGGGGAGACCCTCGACCTGCTGCTCCGCGACGACGACCTGATCCTCGCGCTCGCGCTTGCCGCTCCGAGCGGTGGAGGCGGTGAGTCGTCGTGACCGAGCCGCAGGTCGGCAGCATTCAGCTCGACCGCACCGTCGATTCGATCCTCGTCGGCACCCGGCACCGCGCCGACCTCGGCGACATCGACGCTCTCGCGGCATCTATCGGGCGCGACGGGCTTCTGCAACCTCTCACGATCACGATCGACGGCGTGCTGGTGTGCGGGGCGCGACGCCTGGCCGCGATCAAGAAGCTCGGCTGGCGAACCGTCAACGTCTGGGTTCGCAGTGGGCTGTCTGACCGGCTCGGGCAGCTCCTCGCCGAGCAGGACGACAACATGCTCCACAAGCCCTACACCCAGCTCGAAGCCGCCGGACTGTACCGAGAACTCAAGCAGGTCATGGCCGAAGACGCCGCCCGCCGCAAGTCCGCGACCCAGTTCAGCAGCGAGAATCAGCCCGGAAGTGACGGTGGTGCAAACTTTGCACCACCGTCGAGCGGGCCGCTTGGGAAGGCCCGCGAGCAGGCGGCGGCGATGATTCCCGGCGGTGCGTCGCACACGACGCTGGAGAAGATCGGCTACCTCGAAGACATCGCCAACAACCCCACCCAGACAGAGACCCTGCGCGCCGAGGCCGCTGCCGGGCTGGAGCGGATCGAGGCCGGCGACCCGGTGCATCCGATCTACCAGGCGATGCGCGACGCCGACACCACCGAGCGGGAGCGGCGCGAGGCAGAGATGCACGCCCGCGCCGAGGCAGCCGTGGCTCGCGCGAAGTCGATCAAGAAGGGCAAGCGCACCCCACCGCGTCCGTTGCCGCTTGTCACCGGAGATGGGCAACCTGTCCGTTACCCGCTGCGCGCGTTCGTGCAGACCTGGGGTGAGCTGGCCGACTGGTGGACCCACTACGACGTCGACACCCTTGCCGCCGAGCTGACCGACGAGCAGTTCGAGAACTTCCTCGCGACCGCCGACGGCACCGTCCGGTTCGCCGACGCACTCCGAGCCGCCCGCGAGGCCACGGCGGAGCGGCCACGACTCCGGGCTCACTGACCGCTGGCATGGGTGTCGGGTGTGCACCTGCTCGGCATGAGCCCTGCACCCACTGATCCTCGGAACCGCCGCCGACTCGTCGCCCTCATCGCCGCCGGCATCATCCTGCTGATCCTCGCCGGCGTCGGCGTGTACGGACTCCTCACCGGCCCCCGCAACAGCACCAGCCCCCAACACGACCCGCAGCCCGGCCCGGTCACGACGGCACCGCCCAAGGTGGCCCCGAGCACACCCCGGCCACCGCGGATTCCAGCGGTTCCGCGTTCGGCCGATCCTGAGATTTTCGCGCGTGGGGTCGCGTCCGCTCTGTTCGCGTGGGACACGGCTTCGGGGCTGTGGCCGCTGGACTACACCTCGGCGATCCTCGCGGTCGGTGACCCCAGTGGGGACGAACAAGCCGGGCTGGCATCCGACGTGGCCGCGTACCTGCCGACCAGGGACGCCTGGATCGAGCTGCGGCAATACGCCACCCGCCAGCACCTCACCATCGAGGCCGCGTACGTCCCCGAAGCCTGGGCCGACGCCGTAGCGCAGGCGCAACCTGGGCAACTCGCCGTTGGCACGACGGCCATCACGATCGAGGGCACTCGGAATCGTGCCGGGGTCTGGAACGGCCAACCGGTGACCAGTGAGCATCCGGTCGCGTTCACCGTGTTCGTCGTCTGCGCACCGACCTACCCGACCTGTCACCTGCTGCGGTTCTCGCAGCTCGACAACCCGCTGCGTTGAAGGGGTTGGCGTCGTGTTCCGCAAAGCCGCCATCGCAGCCCTGGCGCTGCTGTTCTTCGCACCCGCCGCAGCACTCCTCGGGATCGGGGTACTGATGAACCCCGCTGCCGCCTACTGCGCCACCCCTGCCGGGACGGTGAATCTTGGCCCGATCCCGGACTCGCTCACCGTGACCACCGCGAACGGCGAGACCTTCACTCTGAACCGTCAGCAGCTCACGCACGCGGCCACGATCATCACGGTCGGCAACGGCATCACCGACGTGGGCAGGCCCGGGATCAAGATCGCGCTGATGGCCGCACTCACCGAGTCCACGCTGCGGATGCTCACCAACACCGGCGCCTACCCGGAGTCGGCGAACTACCCGAACGACGGCAACGGCGGCGACCACGACTCCCTCGGCCTGTTCCAGATGCGCCCGCAATCCGGATGGGGCACCGTCGCCGAGTTGATGGACCCGAACTATCAGGCGCGGGCGTTCTTCGGCGGGCCGGCAGGACCGAACTACCCCTCGCCGCGCGGCCTGCTCGACATCCCCGGCTGGCAACAGATGGACCCCGGCGAAGCCGCCCAAGCCGTCGAGGTATCCGCCTTCCCCGACCGCTACCGCAACTTTGCGCCCGTCGCTGACAGCATCCTCGCCGCACTCACCAACGTCGGCAGTGCCGCTAGCGGCGCGGGCGGCCCGGCAGTCTTGTCGTCGCGTGTGGTGTTCCCGCTGCCCGAGGGCACCTGGGTGCTGACCTCGCCGTTCGGGATGCGGGTGCACCCGATCACGGGCGAACGGAGAATGCACACCGGCACCGACTTCGCCGCGCCCGACGGCACGCCGATCCTCGCCGCTGCGGACGGCACCGTGACCGTCGCGGAGTTCTCCGGCGGGTACGGCGGCCTCATCGTTATCGAGCACACCATCGACGGCAAGACCGTCGCGACCGCGTACGCGCACATGTGGCAAAGCGGCATCCACGTCCGCCGCGGAGACCGCGTGAGCGCAGGGCAGCACATTGGCGATGTCGGCTCCTCGGGCATGAGCACCGGCGCACATCTGCACTTCGAGGTCCGGCCCGGCGGCACGAACGGCGAAGCCATCGACGCCACCGCCTGGCTCAACGAGCACGGGGCAGCGAACCTGCCGACAGCGACCGGCGGATCACCCACCGCCTGCAACACCACCACTGCGGGCACGCCGACCGGCGTCGATGGAGACCCCGACCGGCTCGTCGACGATCCCACCAGCTCAGGGAAGATCACCGCCCGCATGCTCCACCTCTACCAGCAGACCCTTGCGGCGTTCCCCGACACCGCCTGGGGCTGCTACTCACCGCGCCCCGGCACCAAGTCCGAGCATCCCCTCGGGCGGGCGTGCGACATCACCTTCGGCAACCGGATCGGCCAGCGACCCACTCCGGCACAGCTCGACGCCGGCTGGAAGGTCACCAACTGGATGAAGGACAACGCCGACGTTCTCGGCGTCGAGTACCTGATCTGGCAAGGCCAAATCTGGTCCGTCGCCCGCAACTCCGAGGGCTGGCGGCCTTACAACGGCGGCGGGATGCACGACCCTGCCTCCATCACCGGAGGCCACTTCGACCATCTTCACGTCACCGTCAGACGTACTCGCGCATGAATAGAATCTCGGTGGCCGTTCTGTCGGGTGTTGTCGTAATGAGAACCTCCTCGCCATCAATGCGATAGAGGGACCACAGCTTGTCTCGGAACCGCAGCCGCGCCGGGAGAGGAGGCTCGAACTCTTCAAACAGACCAGAGTCGTTCTTGTACCAGTCTTCTTGCACGACTTCCCCCCAGTCACCTCGGTGATGGCGACGCAATGCAGCGTCCACTTGCTCGCCGAAGCCGGGCTTGCCCACGTAGAGCGAGTAGATCGCAGGCGAAGCATGGACGTTGCCGAGAGGGAACTTGTGGTCGCCTGCCGCCCTGTTGACTAGT
Source organism: Propionibacterium sp. (assembly GCA_022837595.1). Classification (GTDB taxonomy): domain Bacteria; phylum Actinomycetota; class Actinomycetes; order Propionibacteriales; family Propionibacteriaceae; genus Brooklawnia. Next base: position 4,043 of record JALHFX010000047.1, on the reverse strand, counting down.
CGATGGTCGACCTCAGCGCGGAACGGGAAGAAGGTCGCAAGCACTAGGACCTCATCGGACGAGTGGTGTGGACCTTCGCCGGTCTCGCTCCAGTTCAAGTTGGATAGTCCGGGACCCAATCGTGTGCGGAACCTCTCTTCGACGAGGTGCATGACCGTATGGATGTCTCCGACCTGGAGATAGTTCGCCACTCTTGCCCGGCTCAATACGGCAGGGATAGCAATTGGCAGGAGAGCATTTAGGCAGTATTGTCGCTCCGTCACAGACCAGCCGGAGAGTGGCTGATCGCCTCCAGAGGCTACCCATGCATCCATGCCCAGGATCACTTGCAGATTTGCCAACGCAAGACGCGCACATGCCGCGCCGGCAATTGCCGTCCATCCTCGCTCTCGGTCGTGAGCGTCGAGTACGACCGCGAGCGCGCCGAGAAGATCGCATGCCATCTCCTCCCGCTCTAATTCCGTGGCGTTCTTGAGAAGCGAGTCGGCCCTCTTCAGGTCGGACTCAAGTGTTGGCCAGCTCGACTCAGAGAAGGGGTCTGGTCCATGCCCGCGAAGATACCAGGCATAGGGATCGAGTCCCGCCTGTTGTAGCGGTATTGCTGCTTCTTCCTGCCAACTGGCTCGCGCATTCATGCCCAAGGCGCCGGGGCTCAAGTTTCCTTCTCGTGCCTGTCCGATCATTGACGCCAACTTCTGCATCGTCATGTCGAAAGACTGTTCATCGACAGCCTTAAGGTAGTGAGCTAGTTCGTGTGCCAGCGCGAAGCGCTCCTGCATCTCTGTGATAAGGAACACCTCGAACTGGTCTTCGGCGTCGACCTTCTCTTGGTAGGAGCGATCAATAGGGCACGCCTTAAGCAGTTCAATTGCTAGGTCTACCTGATGGGACGCCTGATCTGGGTATCCCGCCACAACGCATCTAACTGCCGCGATGCGCCTCACCGTGGCTTCCATTACAGGCAAGGGCTGCTCGAACGGCATTGAGAACGATAGGTGATCAAACAACGTACCCAGGCCCGCATCCCATACGAGGTTGGGGCCGCCGCCGACTGTTCCCATGAACGCAGGTAGGGCTCTCGGGCTATGCACCTCATCGGTCCAAGGCTCATCAAGCGCGGTCCCGGCGATGCGCTTCAGCGCTGCCCAAATTCCTCGCTGTCTAGTCTCGCACCGATTCCTATCTTCGCGCGAGAGATAGCCGGAAGCCCAGTCGCCGTAACGCGCTTCGATGAACCTACCGGTCGGCATCTTCGATCGCTTGGCGATCCGCGAGCAACTTGATGATGCGCTCCGCATCCTTGGGCTTTACCGCAGTAATCTCTACGCCGTCCACCGAGATTCGAGTCGCCTTGAGTACTTCCGCCCGGGCACGTATCCAAGTACGGATCGTTGCCCACGTTGCTGTGGACAAGACCAAGGGAAGAATCGCCTCCACGAAGGTGGCGCCGTCGAAGTAGCGGTGCTCTGCGAACTCCGCGTCAGGCGAGACCTGATCCGCCAGGGTGCGCAGGTCATGTGCCTCCTGCGTCGGTACCCCAAGGATGAATACGGCGTCGTTCACGGGGCTCAGTCTACCGGCGATGGACGGCTGCCAACGATTCGTCTCCGCTGACAAGCCGACGGCGCGTCTGCTTCGTCCGCGCGAGAGTCTCGTGGCGCACCTGCTCAGCATGGAGGACGGACGTGCCTCACAGTCGTGCAGAGGGGCAGATGATCGTCGATGAACGTGTTTCCCGACTTCGACGGGCTCGGCGGCATCGGTGACCTCCGCGCCGTGGTCGGCGCGCTCCTGACGTTCGTCGTGATCGTCGCCGTCCTCATGCTGATCGTCTCAGCCATCGTCTGGGCCATCGCCACAGCCCACGGCAACTACGCGACCGCCAGCAAGGGGCGCATCGGTGTCCTCGTCGCCGTCGGTGCCGCCGTGCTCGCCGGAGGCGGCGTGGCCTGGATGAACTGGCTGCTCAACCTCGGCCAACAACTCTGACATCAAGACAACTCAGAGTCTCTCGATGCCCACGTCCTCCCCGGCGTGGGCATCGTCGTCTCCGCTGCCGAGGGGTCACGGGTGCACCTGTCGCGTGTACCCCGTCTGCGAGTCCGTGGGCGGGTCGCCCGTCGCCAAGGAGACCTACCGTGTTCGATCTGCTCGCCAACGTCATGTCCGCGCCTCTGCTGGTGCCGATGGACATCAACATCGACCCCAACACCAACGGCCTGCCGGGGATCAACCAGCTGCGCACGATCGTCGGCGCGGTGATGACCATCGGCCTGATCCTCAGCGTCCTGGCGCTGATCGTGTCCGCGATCGTGTGGGGCTTCGGCGCGAACTCCTCCAACCCGCACCTCGCCTCGCGCGGGAAGATCGGCGTCCTCGTCTCCTGCGGTGCGGCGGTGATGTGCGGCGCGAGCGTGACGCTCATCAACTTCTTCTGGAACGTCGGCCAGTCCGTCTGACCCCGCCTGTCGTCGAGAGTGCTGGTGTTCGTGATGGGCGTGTGCGACGTTCCCGTGATCTCCTCGGTCTGCGATGCCGTCGGCGAAGGAGCCGCGTCTCTGGTCGCGGCCCCGTTCGACTGGCTCGCACAGGCGATGGGTGCTGCCGCCGGGTGGCTGTTCGAGGCGGTCTGGTCGGTCTTCGACACCACGACGCTGGTGGATGTCACCAAGCCCGGCTACATCGCCGTCTACAACCTCCTGTTCGGCATCGCGGTCTTCGTGATGCTGATCTTCTTCTGCCTCCAACTCATCACCGGCCTGATCCGCCGCGACCCCACCGCCCTCACCCGCGCCGCGCTCGGCCTGGCGAAGTCCGTCCTCGGATCGTTCGTGGTCATCACGCTGACCGCGCTGCTGCTGGAAGTCGTCGACCAGCTGTGCATCGGGATCGTGCAGGCCGCCGGAGAGACCACTGAGTCGATGGGCGACAAGATCGCCCTCCTCGCCGCGGGACTGGTCGGCATCAATATCGCCGCCCCCGGTGTCGGAGCGATCATCACGATCTTCATGGCCGGACTCGCGATCACCGCCGCCGCGATCGTGTGGCTGTCCCTCCTCGTCAGGAAGGCACTCCTGCTGGTCGCGGTCGTGTTCGCACCGCTCGCATTCAGCGGCGCATCCTGGGATTCCTCGCGGGGGTGGATCGGGAAGTGGGCGATGTTCGTCGTCGCCCTGATCTGCTCCAAGCTCGTGCTCGTCGTGATGTTCCTCGTCGCGATCACCCAGGTCTCTGCACCGATCGATGCTGACCTCGCCTCGGTCAGCGATCCCATCGCGGGGATCGTGCTGATGGCGATGGCCGCATTCGCGCCCTATCTCACCTACAAGTTCATCGCGTTCGTCGGGTTCGACATGTACCACGCGATCGGCTCCGAGCAGGATGCCAAGAGCGCCCTCAACCGCCCGATCCCGGTCCCGACCAAGCCGCAAGGTGGCGGTGACCCGAAGAAGGTGCTCGACGGAACCAGCAGCGGCGGGAACGCGGGCGGAGGCTCCGGTGGAGGAAGCAGCGCACCGCCACCGCCGAAGACCCCGACACCGGCACCCGCCGCGGGCGGAGGAGCCGCAGCCGGTGGTGGAGCCGCAGCAGGCGGGGGCGGCGCAGCTGCAGCCGGTCCCGTCGCCGCCGGGGTGGTGATCGGGGCGAGTGTCGCCAAGGGTGCCGCGACCGCTGGGCCGAAGGCCGGAACCGCGCTGGGAGCCCAGGGAGAGCACGCCGCGGATGCAGCAGCGCAGACACCGCCGCCCGCAGCCTCACCGGCGGCGCCGCCGTCGAGCCTGGCACCACGACCGCCGAGCACCGACCCGTCACCTCCGCCGAAGCAGCCCCCGCCGCCCGCGCCCCGCCCACAGAAGGAGTAGACGATGAGCAGGACGAACCACGACCACCCGACCGCGGGCGAACTCGTGCCGGTGAAGTTCTCCCGCCTCACCCGCCGCGGTGTCCTCCTCGGCCTGTCGCTGACCCAGCTCATCACGCTCGCCATCGGCGGAGCCACGCTCATCGGCGCGTTCTACGCCGGAGGTGGGATGCTGCTCGCC
>JALHFX010000154.1 GCA_022837595.1 Propionibacterium sp. | reverse complement strand
CGCACAAGTGGCGGTTGCGACCAGCTGAGCGGTTCTGTTGCGGTTTCCGGCGGCTGGGACCAGCTTGCTCCGGTTGGCCCGGTCACTTCGGGACCGGGGGTCTTCTGGTCACTCACAGCAGGCTCCATCTACGAGTCAGATCGGCTTTGGCGATGAGGCTTCGGCGTTCCTCATCGTCACGAGTCCAAGCCGCAAGATCGCGGTAGGCGCGCTCGAGTTTCGGACGCAGATTCTTTTCAGTTGCAGGCTGCCCGTCGAAGACCCCTGTCGCTCGGCCGCGATTCTCGCGCAGAGTGGCAAGGGCTTTCTCCAGCACCTCGGCTTCCAAGCTGGTGGTCGTGATCTGGTCGAGCTTCGCGGCGTGAATCGCCTGCCAGGCCTGATCGAGGTCGGCGAGTGTCCCCTCGCGCTGCAACACCAGCCTGGCCTGCGTGGTGCGAGCGTCCGAATACCCGCGGCTGGTCGGCGGAATCAGACCGAGCGCATCCAAGGCGCCCTCCTGATCACCGCGGGCCAGCCTGATCCGGGTCATCGCGAATGCTGCCGGTGTCACATAGGCGGCATCGGTGCTGGCACAAATCGCGAAAAGCTCCTCGGCGAGAGCCGGCTGCTCGCCATGCTCGCAGACCACAGCCAAGGCGAACTTCGGTGCCAGCTCGCCGGGCACCTGAGCATAGACCGTATTGAACGGGGCCATCGCCTCGTGCCAGGAATGCGACTGAACCGCCTGCAACCCCTGCATCCAGATCGCCCGCCAATCCCACGGATCGACTCTGAGCAATTCACGAATGATCCTGGCCACAGTCTTGTTATCGCCGAGCTCGAGGGCGATCTCGATCTGCGCGAGCATCACTTGGGCGCTACGCTGCGGGGCTCGCTCCAAAGCGCCCATCCGCTGTCGAGGATCCTCCAAAGTGATCGAAGAGAGCCAGCTCGTCATCGGGTCGGACGTATCGGGCAGCAACCGCGGCAGCTGCCGCCAGTTGGCCGTCTCGACTGCGGTCATTGGCGCGCTGAACAGCGTGGACGGCGCTGAGATCGTCGCGGCGCCCGGCGACCGACGAGCGACGACTTCACGCAGTACTCCCATCGCCTGGGTACGCAGGTCTTCGGCCGATTGGAAGCGGTCTGCCGGTACCGGCGCGCAGGCCCGTTGCACCAGCCGGTAGAACGAATCATGTTCGGCGAAGAGTGGCATCTTACTCAGCGGCGGCAACGTGTCGACATATTCGCTTTGGTAGCCCCGGAATTCGGAACACATCACCAGCAAGGCCCGTCCGAGCGTATAGATGTCGCTGGCCACCGACGGCCCTGTTTCGGCTACCTCTGGTGCCTGGTAGCCGACTGTTCCGAAGATCGGTGAGATCTCGTCTGCGATGCGGCGCACCGCACCCAAGTCGATGAGCTTCACCGAATCGCCCACCTGCATGAGGTTGTCGGGTTTGAAATCGCAGTAAAGGAGTCCACTGTCGTGAAGGTAGGTGAACGCAGGCAGGACCTCGATCAGGTAGGCGATGGCCCAGTCGACCGGCAGCGGATCGTGGTTGTTCTTGTTGGCCGCTTTTCGTTCCTTCAGCAGGTCGGTGATCGAGCGGCCGGGGACGTACTCCATCACGATATAGCGGGCATCGCCGTGCTGGACGAAGTTGTAGATCTCGACAATCAGCGGGTGCTCGACCGCCGCCAAGAATTCCTTTTCGGATTTCGCAGCTGCTGTGGCGTCGTCGTCCGCAGCATTGAGCAGGCCTTTCAGCACCACCCAGCGGTCGGAAACGTTACGGTCGCGGGCCAGATAGATCCAACCCATGCCGCCATAGGCGATGGCACCAGCCACCTCATACTGTTGAGCGATCAGTTCACCCGGCTTGATCGCCGGATAGAAGCTGAAGGCCGTGCCGCATTTCTCGCAGACTCCTTCCGGGTTGCCCGCCTCGCCGTTGTGGCCTCTGCCGACCGGCTCACCGCATTTCGGGCAATTCCGCCGGGTTTCGGGGACGACAGGATCGCTCAACACGGCCTTCGCCGGGTCGATCGGTGGTGCGGGTGGCACGGTGGTCACGCCGGCTCCGATTCTGGTACGGATACGGTGCGCATCCGAGCGCACTGATGTGCGGGTGGCGCCGGGCCCGGCCAGTGCCGATCCCATCAGTACCGTGCCCAGTTCTGCCGCTGTGGCGGTGGTCGACAAAGTGGTGCCGAGCAGTTGGGGTGTGGGGCTCGGTGGTTTCGCGTCCGGCGGGTTGCCGCAGACATTGCAATAGCCGTCGACGATAGTCCCGCGACAGCCCGGTTGCGGACAGGGCCCACCCCGTTGTCCTGGTCTGTGTGCGGCCCCTTGGGTCTGCGCACCCGCCGCCCTGGTGGCGGGCTGGCTTGGAGGCTGCGTGCGGAGCTGACCCGGTTCGCTGCCCGCGGCGGACTGGCGCCGCGGCGGGTCCGGCGTCCTCGAGCCCACGCTCGCCGAAGTCGCGGCCCTATCTGCCTGGCTGGATGCGGCCGCCGACGGTGTAGGTGGCATTCCACAAACGTCGCAGTAGCCGTCGACGATAGTCCCGGTGCAACCGGGTTGACGGCAGTTCATCTTTCCACGGTACCGTGCTGGGCCGAGTGCATCCCCAACCAGCCGAGATAGCGCCGACACGTTTCCGCAAGGGCAGCCAGGACCTCCGTCGGCTGCGGTGCTCTGCGAATCAGATCGTCGGCAACGACGAATAGTGCGGTCAGCTGCGGGTCGGCGAGTTGCTGCCGCTCGGCCTCCGAGCGCAAGAGGATAAGTTCGTTCGCGAGCATCTGCGAACCGCGTAGCGCGTCGGAATATGCCTTGAAAACCACATCCATCGCCTGGCCGACCTTCTGCAACCGGACGATGTATGTCTCGATCGCTGCAGGGTCTCCGGTGGGTACCTCCCCGAGTGCCGTCACATCGGGCACCGCATATTTGGGCGGGTTACCTACCGTCGCGACCACTTGAGCGACCAGCTGGTCCACCTGTTGACTGCGCGCCAGCAGATCGGCTCGTAGCCGTTGCGCGTCGTCTGCTCGTGCGGCAGTTAGCTGCTGGGCCTGCGCATTGGCACGGCGTTGGACCCCGCCGACGATCAG
>JALHFX010000046.1 GCA_022837595.1 Propionibacterium sp. | reverse complement strand
GAGGTGTCGTTGGCTCTCGGCGAGATCTGGCCAGCAACCGCGGCCCGCCTGGCTGGTCCGGTGCCGTTCCTATTGGGCGGCTGCGAAATCGGCGGTGCACTGGAGGCAGAGCGCCACGTCGATCGGGTGATTGGCGACGAACTCGGATAGGTGCCGGATGAGTTCGCGCACCACCTCTGCGCGGCGACCGCGGAACCTGCCCTGGCCCACGTCGATGATGGGCATGGCGATCAGAGGGAGGACGCGTCCGCCGCGCACGGTCGCCAGGTACCGCTCACGTTTAGCTGGCCTCGGCCCTTGACGATTCCGAGCCTGCTGATCAACTTTCGTCGGTATTGCGGTGCTCCCGCTGTCTACTAGGTTTTTCATCGTACGAATGATCGTCGCTAGGGCGAGATGACAAGGAGTGTCCGATTATGGGGACCACCACCAAGTTCACATATTTCCTTCCGACGACCAAGGTGCGTCTTCGCTGCTTAGTGACAACACTGACGGACACGATTCCCGACCCAAACGAGTCGGCGACGAGTAGCTCAGACTGGTCGGCGGAGCTGGTGACTGTCGCTGATCTGGACCAGCGCCGCACGCTGGTTGTGCGGGACTATGCGTTGACGCTCGGCTTGACCGAAGACGGACGGCTCACCCAGGCCGGCGTCGAGACCACGGGACAAGTCGGCCGGGTGCTCGTGGGAGCTGTCACTTCAGCTGTCGGATTGGCCGCTTTACTGGCGGGGCAGCTTCCGACGGTCGCCACCGCAGGTGCCGCAGCGTGGTCTACAATCTCGGGGTATCAGCCGAAAACGGCTGTAGTCACTCTGGAGACTGCTTCGGATCAGAGCGTGCGAGCCGAGCTAGTGGCGTCAAAATACCAGGAAGCGTATCCGGAGGAGTCCGCGCGATTGGCTGAGCTAGCTGCCGAGAGGGCCCGTACTGTCAGCGCGGTCGATTCGGCCCGCGCTGCCTATCTGGCTGCCGATGGTTCGTCGACGGCGTCTGCGCGGCGGGTGTACCGGGCAGCGAAGGAGGTACTCGCTGACGTCGACGCCGAGCTGGAGGATGCCAAGGCCCATTTCGCGGCGTGGCGGAAGACCACCATCACCCAGACCGTGGTGCCGTGGGACCTACTCGTCCCACTGAGTGCCCTCCCGACCTTCGATGGTGCGAGTCTGACGTTCATCGCTGGTGCCGAGGGACAGCGTGTGCGTGAGCTGTTCGAGGCGGCGGGGGTGGTGCTGGCGGTTCCCCATGGAGACGCCCAGCTTGTTGCACTCGACCAGAGCAGCCAGCACGATGGTGGATCACCGGCGGCGGGTTCGATGCTGCATGTGCGTCGGCCTCGCATGGCGGAGTTGATGACGGTCGCCGGGAAGACGGCTGCTCAAGTGACAGTCACTGCCGTCCACCGAGAACTCGTGATGGACGACGAATGCGAGGAATTGGAATTGCCGGTGCGTAAGTCGTGGAATGCCAAGCGTCGCACCGATCTGCGGCTCTCGGAGCAGGGGGCGCTGATCGGGCTGGAGTTCAACGGGGGCTCATCAGCAGCTGGTGCGGTCGCGGCTGCCTCTGAAGCCACCGGATCGTTGACCGGAGTGTTGGAGTCCGCCGTCAAAGGACGCAAGGCTCTCGATTCACTGGCCTCGGCCAACCAGGAGCGAGAATTGGCCGACCTTGCTCGGCAGGTCGCGCTCGCCGAGAAGCGGCTGCTGGCCGCAGGCCAGGCGGCGACCGCCGAAGACTACGCCCGGCTTGCCCGGCTCAAGCAGGCGGTTGAAATCGCTCAGCTCGAGGTCTCGCTGAAGAAGAGCAGAAGCGAACTCGGGGAACCATGACACTGCCTGCCCGACAGCGGCAGGCTTGCCGTGGGGGAGTCGCGCTAGTCTCGCCTGCATGAAACGTGCAGCGAGCGTGCTCGCCTCGATAGCCGTCGCAGGAGCCATCCTCGGTAATTCGGTGACAGCAGTTCTCGCCGCAACTTTCAGCTATCCGTGGTTCTCGGGTGGGTTGGTCAATAGCTATGGTCTCAGCGTCGCTGAAATGCAGGAGAATTACGACCGGGTCGTCCACTACAGCCTTTTCCCGTGGATCGATGAACTGAAGCTCGATACCTTGCCGATGTCGGCATCCGGCAGTCAGCACTTCGCCGACGCCAAACAGGTATTCCAGGTTTTCGTCCAGATGGGCCTGATCTGTCTGGCCATCGCACTGATCGTGGGAATCTGGCTTTGGCGCAAACACCGCTCGTCCGGTTTCCTGACAGCCGGCGGCATCATCACCTTGGCGACTCCCGTGTTGATCGCGGTCCCGCTACTCCTCGACTTCGATCGCTCGTTCGTCGTCTTTCACGAACTCTTCTTCAGCAACGACCTGTGGATCTTCGATCCGCGCACCGACCCGATCATCGATTACTTGCCCGAAGCGCTGTTCATGCGCAACGCATTCGCGATCCTGGCGCTGATGATCACGCTCAGCGTCGGGGCGATCATCTGGGGACGGGCCGCTGGACGATCTGCGTCTGCAGACTGACCTCTTGGTGAAGTCGGGCGGTCTCATCCTGGCTGGTCGTCATCACATAGAGCCCGATCGATAGGTCTTCGGCGGGCAAATAGGTGACGTCGATCTGCGCCGCCATCACACACAGCGGATATTGCTGGTCGCTGGCTGGCGGTTTACCGAATTGCAGATAGGAGAGCAAGAAACCCTCGGGGGTGTGTGCGGGGCAGTTGGTGAGTACGGACGCTTGGTAGGCGGTCCACTGCCGGTCGTCGAACCAGATTGCTGAGGCGGATGAGTCGAGTAGGTCGAAGGTCGCGTTCCTAGAGCTCAAACCGAGCGCGGGCAGTGCAAGCAGGCGTTGATCGAACTCCGCAACTTGGGTGACCTCGGTCGCGGTCATCTCGCGGCCCAACCCTTGCACATAGTAGGCCCCGAGATAAGCGCCGAAGAGTGGATCGTCCGGATCATAGATTGCGCTATAACCGCGCCACGGCTCGAAGTCGGCGAAGGTGAAATCCACCGTGAACCGCAGATCGCCACCGAGCCAGGCCGACATCTGTTCGTCGGCATTGAAGGTGATCAGGCGCGGATACAAGCCGGTGCCCGCCAGCGGCATCTCCGCAGACACCCCGGTCTCATAAGACACCGACGCTCGTTCGTAGGCCTGGTCATAGCCGGCCATCAACGCCAGCGAACGCCAACGAGCACACCATGGATTGAAGGCTAGATTGCCGAGCAGTACCAACACGATCAGCGCGGCGGTCAACCAGCGTCGTCGGCGGCGCCTACGCGCAGGCTGTACTGAGCTCATCTCAATACTGTGACCCGGTCACAGCCGGGATCAGCTGAGAGGTGGCTGCGGGACTTCGCCACCTTGGATCAGCTCGCCGCTGCTGGGAACGGTCAGAATTTCCGAGCCGGTTTCGGTGACCACCAGCGTCTGTTCGAACTGAGCCGACCAGGAGCCATCTTGGGTGAGCACCGTCCAGCCGTCATCCCACTGCTTGGTACGAGGGCTGCCCAGTGTCAGCATCGGCTCGATCGTGAAGGTCATGCCGGGTTTCATGGTCGTGTTCAGCATCGGCTCGTCGTAGTGCAGCACGATCAGCCCCGAATGGAATGCGGTGTGTACGCCATGGCCGGTGTATTCACGCACCACGCCGTAGCCGAAGCGCTTCGCATACGACTCGATCACTCGTCCGATCACCGACAGCGGACGCCCGGGTTTCACCGCCTTGATACCGCGATACAACGCCTCGCGAGTGCGCTCAGTGAGTAATCGCGCCTCTTCGGAGACTTCACCGACATAGAAAGTCGCGCAGTTGTCGCCGTGTACGCCGTTGATATAGGCGGTCGAGTCGATCTTGACCAGATCACCGTCGCGGAGCGGACGAGCATCCGGGATACCGTGGCAGATCACCTCGTTGACCGAGGTACAAACACTCTTGGGGAAACCCCGGTAGTCCAACGAAGCCGGGTAGGCGCCATGGTCGCACAGATACTCATGGGTAACGACGTCCAGATGATCTGTGGTGACCCCAGGACGGATCTCGGACGCGGCGGCGAGGATCGAATCGGCGGCGATGCGTCCGGCCTCGCGCATGGCCGCGATGACCTCGGCGCTCTGAACGTGAGAACCCTCGTAATGTTCGGCTGCCATCACACCTGCATAAGGCGGCTTCGGAACACTTGCGGGCACATGACGCATGGGGCTTACGGGGTACGGCTTGATCGGTTCGCTCACTCTGCTGAGTCTAGGCCGCGCCGCAATCCGGTGGACCGGCGCATCACCCGACCCGCAAGCTGGCGATGCTCTCGTCCACCAATTCCTGACGGGCGGTATCGCCGATGGTCACCGATGAGAAGAAAATGCCCATCCGATTGGCCTCGCCGAAGTCGATGACATAAATGTCGACCAGGTCGCCCTCGATCTCGGGCATATCCGGTGAAGCTATGCGCACCTCGGAGCGGATATGCCACGCAGGGTACCCATCGATCGTGGTCGCTTCGTTCACCAGGTCGATGCGCTCGGTGAAATTGATGTAATAGCCCGAGGAGGCATAGCATTCCATCGATTGACGGGCCGCGATCTCCGGAGCATCGAAGCCATCCTCGTAGTTTAGTTGGCCGACGGCGATATTACTCATCCAGCCTGGACGCACCCAATCCTCTTGGGTATGCAGATCGGAAACCCACTGCAAATACATCGTGTAGTCGCTCCATGAGGGGATCTGCTCTACCGAGATGCCGCCGCCACGCAGTCTGCCGTCGTTCAGCTGCTTGGTCTTGTCGGTATTGGCGGTGATGGGGCAGGCGATCGTGCTTGCTGCGACCGTCGGAGGTGGGGTTGGCGAGGAGGTTTCGTCCCAGCCACTGACCGTCGGGGTGGAAGAGTTGGTGTCTTCGGGTGCATCAGGGCCGACCCGCCGGTTTCCGAGCGCTGCCCAAGCGACGACGACGGCTGTCGCGAGCACGATCATCGCGATGATGAAGAGCGTCCGCTTGTGGCCCGAGAAACGCCCGCCTCCAGAACCGCTGGTGCCGGTACCCGGAGGGGGGTCGGACGGGTTCACTGTCGTCTGATTCGACCAGGCCGAGCCATCCCAGTAGCGGAAGCGCCCTTGGCCGCCTGCAGGATCGGGGTACCAACCGGGCATTGACATGTCATGAAGTCTATGTGGCCCACGAGGCGTCGTTCGGATCGCGGCAGGTCAGCGTTGGCCGTCGGATTCGCGCAGCCAGGCTGCATTCGCGCGTCGGCGATGTCCTGCTTACTGGCGATAGCGCGCCCCCGATCGGGTGTAGATGCTGGCAGACTGGTCGCTATGGATCGTCAGACCGAGTTTGTCCTGCGCACGGTCGAGGAGCGCAATGTCAGGTTCATCCGCCTGTGGTTCACCGATGTACTCGGTTTCCTGAAATCCGTTTCCATTGCTCCCGGCGAGCTCGAAGGTGCTTTGGTCGAAGGCATCGGGTTCGATGGCTCGGCGGTCGAAGGTTATGCCCGCATCTATGAGGCGGACATGATCGCGCATCCCGATCCCGCCACGTTTGAGTTGCTGCCGTGGCGCACACAGGCAGGTACTGCCCGAATGTTCTGCGATATCGCCATGCCGGATGGCTCACCGGCGATGGCTGATCCTCGCAATGTGCTCAAACGCGCACTTAAGCGAGCCGCAGACATGGGATTCACGTTCTACACCCATCCTGAAATCGAGTTCTTCCTGCTTCACGGCCCTCTGGAGCCCGGCGTCGAGCCTGTTGCGCTCGACAGCGGCGGATACTTCGACCACAACACCATGGACGAAGGAACAGATTTTCGGCGCGATGCCATCAATATCCTCGAACAGATGGGCATCTCGGTCGAATTCTCCCATCATGAGGCGGCGCCCGGCCAGCATGAGATCGATCTGCGTTATGCCGACGCGCTGGAGATGGCCGACAACATCATGACCTTCAAAGTGGTGCTCAAAGAGGTGGCTATCGCCCAGGGCATCCGTGCATCGTTCATGCCGAAGCCATTTACCAACTATCCGGGCTCAGGCATGCACACCCATATGAGCCTCTTCGAAGGTGACCAGAACGCCTTCTACGACGCCGCCGACGAACTTCGGATGAGCAGGATCGGCAGGTATTTCATCGCCGGCCTGCTGGCTCATGCCGCCGAGATCACCGCCGTCACCAATCAATGGGTCAATTCGTACAAGCGACTCGCTTGGGGTGGCGAGGCACCCAGCTACGTTTGCTGGGGGCGCAACAACCGTTCCGCACTGATCCGTGTGCCACTCTTCAAACCCGACAAAGCAGGCTCGGCCCGCGTCGAATACCGGGCGCTCGACCCAGCCTGCAATCCCTATCTCGCTTACGCTCTGTTACTCAACGCGGGGCTGGATGGTATCGAAAAGGAGTTACAGCTGCCGCTCGAGGCCGAGGACGATGTCTGGGCACTTTCCGACCGCGAACGGGCCGCACTGGGCATTACTTCGCTGCCACATAATCTCGAAAGCGCAGTCGAACTCATGAACAACAGCGAACTTGTCGCGTCCACGCTCGGCGAGCACGTCTTCGACTTCTTCTTGCGAAATAAGCGTGCAGAGTTCGATTCCTACCGCCGAGAGGTCACTCCGTGGGAGCTGCGAACGCTGCTGCCGAAACTCTGAACGGACGCCCAGGTGGACTGAAACGGTCGCTGGTCGACCAGTATCCCAGCCGATCGCCGGTCAACGCAGCTTGACGATCGGGAAGAATCGGGCTGTCTCATCGGCATGCGCGCCGGAGGATTCCAGCCCGGCCTCACTCGCAGCTCGCTGCCAGCTTTGTCGTCCGGTCGCCAGCTGCCAGAAAGCCTCGGGGGTGAACTCCACGACATTGGGTGGGGTGGGTGAGTGCACGCAGCGACTCGGCCATCGCCGGCCGTTCGGCCACTCCACATTCGTCGAGCGCCAAATCGACGATGACGATCACATTCGCACGCAAGTAGTCGGTGAGCCGTACCGTGCCGAAACGGCTTGCGATGGTATTTGCCAGCGTCGGATTGCTGAGTGCTTCGGTCAGCTCACCGACCAGCGGTTCGAGCTGGCGCTCCAACCGAACCGCTGGCTCGTCGCCCATGATCCCATCGACATTTCTGGCGATTTCATCAACACCGCGGGAGCGCTCGCTCAGGTGGTCGCTCAAGGACATCGGAGCGCTGCGGGCCTGCGAATCCAAGGTGATCAATGTCTCATTAACCAGGAACATCAAGCGCCCAAGACCATATCGGGAAAGCCGATTGGTCGGGTTCACCAGCGCATTCATTTGGCCGAGCAGGGCGGAGCGAATCCGTGCCATCGACCGGCTGGCTCGTTGAATCACGTTTACCATCCCCATACCGCAAGCGCCGAAGTTGATCTGCAGATGACCCGCCGTGACAAGCAGATGACCATCGCCGACCAGCCTAGAGCCTGAATCGCAGGCGTACTCTTCGGGCGTTTACCGACTAGGCTGATTGACCATGAGCGGACGCACCAGCACCGCGGCAGGTGATCTCGCCCGCCGTGGTTTCACTGACGCCAGTCGTGCTCTACAGATGATCGATGCCATCGTTTCCAGACACCCGTCGTCTGCAGACCCGGATGGCCTGCTCGACCTCCTGGGCAGTGCGGCCGATCCCGATCTCGCGTTACAGGGTCTGGCCGCGCTCGATGAGGTCGAACCACAATCGGTCGCTGCGATACTCGTGCATGAACAATGGCTTCGCCGACTCGTGGCGGTGCTCGGCGGCAGCCAGGCACTCAACCAGTTCCTCAGAGCTCACCCAGACGCGACTCAGATGATCAAGGACGAACCGTATCGGCTGGAGGCGTCTGAACTACGTCTCGAAATGCTGGCCGCGGTCGGCTGGCAGGGCGAGTGGACTCACGATCTGGTGCTCGATGACCCCGGCGCCCATGATCGGCTTCGGCTAGCGAACAAATACCAGCTCGTGCGGATCGCCGCCCGTGATCTGAGCCATCCCAAGCCCATCGAGATCGTCGACGACATTGCCGGGGAGCTCAGCGACCTTGCTGACACCGTGATGGGGCTAGCGCTGGCCTGTGCGCGTGCCCAAGTGCCCGACCAGGAGAAGATCCGCCTGGGGATCGTGGGACTCGGAAAATGCGGGGCCCGCGAACTCAACTATCTATCTGATATCGATGTGCTCTATATTGCCGAACCTGCTGACGATCAGATCAACAGCGAGCAGGCGATTCAGATCGCTACCAAGCTGGCGGCTGCGACCACCCGCATCTGTTCGGCGCATTCGGCAGCTGGCACCATCTGGCAGGTGGATGCGGCGCTGCGGCCGGACGGAAACGCGGGGCCGCTGGTCCGCACACTCGCGTCGCATCGCTCCTACTACGAACGATGGGCGAAAAACTGGGAATTCCAGGCGATGCTCAAGGCCAGACCGATGGCCGGTGATCTCCCACTGGCGCAGTCCTTCGTCGACATGGTTTCGCCGATGGTCTGGCAAGTGGGCGGGCAACCGAACTACATGAGCGAATCGCAGGCGATGCGACAACGGGTGATCAGCTTGATCCCGGCCCCCGAACGAAAGCGCGAGATCAAGCTGGGCGCGGGCGGTTTGCGTGATGTGGAGTTCAGCGTCCAGATGTTGCAATTGGTGCACGGGCGGGCGGACGAGCGGCTGCGCACCACGGCGACCCTGCCGTCGCTGGCCCGACTCATGGAATTCGGTTACATCGGGCGCGCCGACGGCGTCCACCTCGACGAATCATATCGATTCATGCGCGTGCTGGAGCATCGTGAACAACTCTTTCGGCTGCGCCGTACTCATCTGATGCCCGAAGACTCCGCCGGGTTGCGGCGTCTGGCCCGCCAGATGGGCCTGCCCGATGGCCGGAACCTTTGGGAGCAATGGCGTAGCGTCGCAAGGCACGTGAAACGGCTACAGCAGCGAGTCTTCTACTCGCCGTTGCTGGAGGCTGTCAGCCGCCTGTCCGGAGATGAACTCAAGCTATCGACAGAAGCCGCCGCCGACCGGTTGCGGGCATTGGGCTTCAACGATCCGGACGCGGCGCTGCGGCATATCGCTGCGCTGACTACGGGTCTGAACCGCACCGCTGAGATCCAGCGCCAGCTGATGCCGGCGATGCTGGGCTGGTTCAGCAATGGTCCCAACCCTGATCTCGGCCTGCTCAGTTTCCGCAAGCTTTCCGACGACATGGGTGCCACGTCCTGGTACATGCGCGCGCTGCGGGACGAAGGGTGGATGGCAGAACGGTTGGCGCGGATTTTGTCGACCAGCCGCTACATCACCGATCTGCTGCGCCGCGACCCGGCGGTCGCGCAACTGCTCGCCAGCGACGAGATCGCCAGCCCCCGTAGCCGCGAAGACCTGAACGATTCCATGAGCCGGATCGTCGAGAGACACAGCGGTTCGCCGGAAGCAGCGATCAACGCCGTGCGGTTGCTGCGGTTGCGTGAACTCTTCCGAATAGCTGCCGGCGATGTGCTGGGCGCCATGGACCTGGCAACCGTCGGCCGCGGATTGAGCGATCTGACCGGCGCGAGCGTGGACGCAGCCCTGCGCATCGCGATGGATGGAGAACCAGCGCGAGTGCCGATCGGCGTGGTGGCGATGGGTAGTTGGGGCAGCGCAAGTATGGGCTATGCATCCGACGGCGATGCACTGTTCGTGGTCGGCGACGACTGCGAAGACGATGACGTGGCGTGGGCAGCGAAAACCGTCGCGAGGATGCGTTTCTTGTTATCCGGGCCGGGACCCGAACCATCGTTGGGTATCGACGCCGACTTGCGTCCTGACGGGCGAAGCGGTCCCATGATTCGCAGGCTCGGTAGCTATCTCAGCTATTACCAGCGCTGGAGCGACACCTGGGAATCGCAGGCATTGCTGCGGGCGAGTTTTGGTGCTGGTGATCGTGAACTGGTCGAAAAACTGTTGGCAGGTATCGCGTTCAGGCGCTATCCGGCCGATGGCATCAGCCCATCTCAGGTTGCCCAGATTCGCCAACTCAAGGGACGCATGGAGCGTGAGCGCACTCGGCGTGGTTTGGTCTCGCAGAATCTGAAACTCGGGCCCGGCGGACTGAGTGACGTCGAGTGGACAATCCAATTGCTGCAACTCCAGCACGCAGGGCAGATAGCAGCACTGCAGGTGTCCAATCCACAGGAAGCCTTGGAAGCAGCGCGGCAGGCAGAGCTGATTTCAGATGCTGATGCCAAAGCTCTGTCGATGGCTTGGGAGATGGCTAGTCAGCTGCGCAACAAGAGCATGTTGGTGCGCGGACGAGCATCCGATCTGCTGCCCTCCGATATTCGGGAGACAGCCTCCGTGGCGACGCTGCTGGGATACGAGCAGGCTCGAGCATCAGAATTGCTGAATACCTGGGCGAAAGCCGCCAGACATGCATCTCAGGTGGTCGGCTGGGTTTTCTGGGGTGTTGAGCGATGAGGATCCTGATATTGGGAGGCGCCAGCGAGCTGGGTCTGGCGATCGCCGCTGAGTTCTCGAAGGCGGGTGCCGCCGATCTCATACTCGCCGGTCGCAGCAGCTCGCGGAATAAGGATTCAGCGGTCGCCACGATGCTCGACAGCGGTGCTGCCTCGGTGCGATGGCTCGATTTCGATGCCGGAGATCCGGCCGGGCATCGGGCGGTCATCGAGCAGGCTTTCGAGCAGCCGGTGGACATCGCGATCGTCGCTTTCGGCCTGCTGGACGATCCCAGCACCTGGCGTGACCATGCGGCGACGGTAGAACTCGCGCAGACCAACTACGTTGGCGCGCTGAGCGTCGGTGCGCTACTCGCCCAAAAGATGAGCGCTCAAGGCTACGGCTGGATCGTCGCGCTGAGTTCGGTGGCAGCGGAGCGACCCAGGCGATCCAACTTCGTCTACGGTTCCTCGAAGGCGGGGATGGACGGCTACTACCTGCAGCTGGGTGAAGCTTTGAAGCCAACCGGGGTGAAGGTGTTGGTGGTTCGCCCGGGCGCAGTGAACGGCCGCATGACCGCGGGGCGTAAACCCGTTCCGATGTCGGTCACCGCTCAGCAAGTGGCGCAGGCGACCCTGCGGGGCGTCGAGCGTGGGAAGGCCATGATTCGGGTGCCTGCAAGTTTCGGGCCGTTGATGGCGGTCTACCGTAATCTGCCAGCATGCTTGGCGAGCCGACTTTTCTAACAGCGTGCGGTACAGCTTCGTGACCGCAGGCTCAGCCCCGGACCGCGGCCAGCATCAGCGCAGCCGCGAGTGCGGTCACCGTGGTGGTCACCTCGATGAGGGCGCCGAATAGATCGCCGGTCAGTCCGCCGAAGGTGCTGATCAGCCGGTGAACCCAGACGACGGAGACTCCCAGCGCGATTACCAGTGCACCCAGCAGCCCCAGGGCACCGAGGAAGCCTGCAACCCACCACCCGAGAAGTGCGGATGCTGCGGCGAGGACGATGAGCTGCACGATGATCTGCCCCAGAGGCGTCACCTCGTGAAACAGTGCCCCGAACCCGCCCTTGCGCGCGGCCGGCACGCCCGGGCGGGAGGCGACCAGTACCGCCGCACGCCCGGTCATGGGCGCCAGAACCGCTAATGCGAACAATGCCTTGGCGTCCGGTGCCGCGGTCAGCGCAGCAACTTGAACCAGCAGCGTCAGCACGATTGCCGCGACCCCCATGGCGCCGGTGTCGGGGGTGCGCATGATCTCAAGTGCGCGCGCGGCATCGCGTCCTTCTTTGTGACTGCCCAGGGCCGCCAGGCCGTCGAAGCTGTCTGCCAGCCCATCCAGGTGCATAGCGCCGGTCAGTGCTTGCCAAACGAGGACGACCAGAGTAGCCGCGAGCAACTGAGAACCACTCAGTAGAAGCGTGCCGGCACCCACCGTCCCAGCGACGATCCCGAAAAGTGCTCCGAGGGTGGGGAACCAGCGCAGGGCCCGGCGGGTTTCGTCCGTACCGAGTTGGGTGAGCGCGGGCATCGGAATGATGCTGAAGAATCCTGCGGTTAACGCTAGCCCGAACGGGCTTCGCGCCCCACCCGATGCGGCACTCATTTGAGCCTCGCCGGAATGCCCGCAGTGCATAACCAGACCTCGTCCACGGCCTGAGCTACCCGCATATTGAGGATGCCCATCTCATCGCGGAACCTACGGCTGCCCGCATCTGCGGGCACCAGCCCTTGCCCGACTTCATTACTCACCGCGATCACGGGCCTGGTGGCCCGACCGAAGGCAGCCACGGCTTCGTCAACGGCTGCCTTCAGTACATCGTCACAGCCCGGCCGGGCCTCCCAGATTCCAGCCAGATCCATTTGGCGGGTGAGCCAAACGGTTAAACAGTCGATGAGCAGCGGGGTGTCGGTCCTGCGGTCGAGCTCCGTGGGCAGATCGATGGTTTCAAGGGTGACCCAATGCGCAGGACGGCGAGCACGATGCAGCCGCACGCGCTCGACCCACTCGGGGTCGTCGCTGCGCACCTGGGAGGTGGCGAGGTAGTCCACGGCTGTTTCCAACCCGGCACGGTGTTCCGCGAAGGTCGATTTACCCGAACGAGCGCCGCCCAGTACCAGCAGCCGTGCGTTTAGCAGTTTGCTCACCCGTCAACTTTGCCAGAAACCCCGGCGTCCGCGAACGTCGCCATGTCGCGCAGCACCCGGGCCGAGGCTCGGACGATCGACAAGGCGATCAGCGCGCCGCTACCCTCGCCGAGACGTAGCTCCAGATCGCAGAGTGCAGGCAGCCCGAGCGTATTAAGAGCCACTCTGATGCCCGGCTCGTCGCCGAGGTGACCGGCGATCAGGTAGCCGCTGACGTCAGGATTCAAACCGACTGCGATGAGTGCCGAAGCACAACTCAGCACGCCGTCAAGGATGACCGGAGTCTTGTGCGCGGCACCACCGAGGATGAAACCGGCCATGCCGGCTAGTTCCAGACCGCCGAGGGCGGACAGTACCCCGAGCGGATCGGCGGCCGTCGGTTGGTGGAGGGCAATCCCTCGACGGATGGCGTCGATCTTGCGATTCAGCATCTGATCGTCGGAACCTGAACCACGTCCGGTGGTCAGCTCTGGATCAGTATCGGTCAGTACCGCGATCAGGGCGGCGGCCGAGGTTGTATTGCCCAGCCCGACTTCGCCTGTCAGCAGCACATCGGCGCCATCGGCTATTGCCTCGTTCGCCAGCGTGATTCCCACTTCGATGGCTTGCTGCGCCTCCGCCACGCTCATCGCAGGCTGTTTGGTGAAATCGGCGGTGCCGTTACGCACGCGAAGGCGACGAAGGCCCGGAGCGTCCGGCACTGTGTTCGCGATGCCGATATCGACCGGCCAGATCGCGGTTCCGGTCTCCGGGGCCAAGGCGTTGATCGACGCCCCGCCGTAACACATATTGATCAGCATCTGCACGGTGACCTCTTGTGGCCACGGCGTGATCTGTTGGTCGTAAACGCCATGGTCGCCCGCGAATACGGCAAGTATTGGATGGCTGGGAATCGGCGGTGGCACTTCGCCGGTGATTGCGCTCAGCTGGCATCCGATGGCTTCGAGTAACCCGAGAGATCCCGGCGGTTTGGTGAGCTGGTTCTGCCGCTCCTCGGCTAACGCCAGCGCCTCACTATTGGTCGGCGTAATCGCGGCCAGAGTGGTGCCCAACAGGGAATCGGGATCGATGGTCATGGATGCTCCAAAGAGGTAGTGACGTGATGATGTCTAATCTTGGCACAACCTCCTGCTAGCTCTAAACCGGTTGGGGTAGGTAGTTGCGTCGGCCAGTCTCGACCCTGGTCGGTGAAGATTGCACCACGTGTGAATCGGAACTGCTCAGCTCTTCCCGCGAGCTATCGGAGCCATCAGGCTGCGAGTTCTTGTTTGATGACTCGATGCCATTTGAGGTCCGGCAATTGTGGGTTGAGCAATGCCATCCCGACACCGAACTTGCTGATGCCGATCGGACGATGCCGCATCGTCCACAGCAGATGGTCGGCATGCGATGGGCGAGGACCACCCTTGGTCTCGACGATTGCATGGCCGTTCAGGGCTATCTCGTTTCCCGAGTTGTCGCCAGGAGTGGAGTATGCCAATCCGAGATCAATCGTCATTCTGGAGACTGGCTCGTCGGGCGGGCAGATCTGTAATGTGCGGCGTGAGTAGTTGGTTGTCAGCGTGGCTTCCAGTTCAGCTACTGGCGGGTTGGCAATGCCGCGGAACGTCAACACCTCGCAAACCCAGCGGCGCTCGTCCGGGCTGATCAGATCAGTTTGCTCGTCGCGTGCAAGGCGGTCTTTGACGGTCGTCTTGCGCGGACCGCGGGTCTTGACTTCAAGAAAGCGGTGGTCGGTGGCCAGGTATTCGCGAGTGCGAACCTTGAAGCGGCGCCTGCGCCTGGTGCCCGCCCTCAGGTAGCAGTCAAGATCTGGAGTGTCATAGTACGTTGAGCGATAAGCGAACCAGGTGAATCCCTCGATCTCCAGCACTCGGCAGGTGTCGCCGAGGCGAAACAGGAGTTCTGAAACCTCGGATGCTTTGATGAGGTATTTGCGGTCGACTCGGTCTTGTAGTGCGCTTTGGCTGTTGAGTTCGTCAAGGCCGATTGTTGCTGTCATCGTGGCGCCTGATCCCCACTCAGCGCGTGCACGGGGGAGTCGAAGCTGTCTGGCTTGATGCCCGCGTACTCACGATGCGACCGGCGAGGTGACCGATCGTTGGTCGTGAAGCGGACCTGAACTGCGGTGGAGTCATTGATCAGATCGATTCGACGAATGACGAGGTCGGTTACCGTGGCTCCGAGTAGCTGGGAGGCCCTCACCTTGAGCGCTTCGGGATCAGTGATTGCCTCATCGATGATCAACTCGGCACTCTTGCTTCGCGCGGTGATACGCGGGTGATCTCCGACGGCGATCGCGAGAAGCACCAAGGTCATCAGACCGATACTCCACAGCAGCGGAAGACTGCTCAGACCGCCAAGCAGCCCGAGGCTGAGCGATGCGAAATAGTAGGCGATCTCGCGATGACTGATCTCCTCAGAGCGGAGTCGGATAATGGAAAGGACGCCGAACAACCCCAGTCCGAGGCCGGCGGCGATAGTTCCTGCGGACATCGCTGTGGCAACCGCTAGTACCCCGATGTTCGTTACCAGGAAGCTTGAGACGAGCTCCCGGCGGCCCTTGCGGGGCAGATAGAAGGCGACTACCAAGATGGTGATCGCGACAAGATCTGCGAGTATCAAGTAAGGATTCATCGGGGACCTTCCGGTTCATGTCATCGTCTGGTGACTATCCAACCTGATGAGGTTGAGTGTCTGCGGTGGTAAGCCTGTGCGCTTGCTGTGGAGACAGTCGCGATAGAGGTCGAGCATTGACAAGACCGCGCACTCGAGCCGAGCACCGGGGTGGTGATCACTAAAGTGTCGGTATGCGTTTGCTGATCGTGCGGCACGGCGAATCGACCGCCAACCGAGACCGCCTCGTCGTGGGGCAGTCATTGGATGTGCCGCTCACGCAGCGTGGACGTGACCAAGCCGACCAAGCCGCGGAGTCAGTTGCCGATCTCGTCGGTGATGTAACGGTCAAGATCTTCAGCTCGGACGCAGTTCGGGCTGTGGAGACCGCTCGGGTGATCGCGGATCGGGTCGGTGGGAGGGTAGTAGAGACGCCTCTATTAAGAGAGCAATACCGAGGTGATCTCGAAGGACGCCCGGCCAGTCAGATGCGCGCTCTCCCAGTGCCGGAGGGTATGCATATCTCGGAGATTGGCTGGGGTGGGGGAGAATCGGTCGCCGAGGTTCATCAGCGGATGCGGCGGTTGCTCGATTGGTTGAAACCGCAGCTCGATGGCGATGATGTGGTTGTGCTGGTGGGGCACGGAGATGCGCTCTGCGTTCTGCAGGCGTTGCTAGCGGGACGAGGTCATCGTGAGGTCGAGTGGGATCGAGATGTCCTCAGGAATGCCGAGGTTCGCGAGGTTGTCCATTCGACGAATTTCGTCCCGATCTGATCCGGTGATGGAGATGAGCCGGGCCCGCAATCTTTTCGCCCGCCCCGTATTCCGGACCTTGGATGGACGCAGGCGGCGCAGCGAGGAGACTGGGGTCCCCGACCTCAACGTTGAATTCCTCTACAACATGCCTTTCCTAACCATCGCCAAGATGACTGGCGGCGTGGCCCGCCTAAAGATGGTCGACGCGGTAGTCGACATCGTGAACGGCAGCTCGACACGCAGCCTAAAACGGTTGGTGGCAGGCCTCTTCGCCAACCGCAAGGCCAACAAAGAAACCTTGGCGCAGGTCGTCAGCGATCGCTGATTCGAAGAAAGAATCAATATCTGGCGAAAGATCAAGCAGTGATGGGGCTCATAGGTTTCTGCTGAAGACCACAAAGCAGCCGTTTGGTGTGAACGACGCCCAATCCGTCCGGGAGTAAGCCGACTCGCATCAGGTTTGAGCGGGCTCTCGGTTCACCGCCTGCGCTGAGCCCGGTGCTGCCGTCCTCGCTGAACGCTTGACGATGAACGCTGACTCCCGATTCCGACATCGTTGGTGCCCCAGTTTTTGCTCGCCGAGGTTCATCCGGTCCCAGTTCCCCCCCGGCGGTCCGGCTGCGAGAGTCTCGTGATATAACCAGAGGTAGGTTAGCCTTACCTAATGATTCAATGATGTGGAGCAGGTTGATTTCGACGGCAGAGGAGTTCTCGTGCCAGATCCGTGGCAGGTATACGACCAGTTGATCGAGGGCATTCCCGCTGAGGTGAGTGTTGCCGCGGCGGGAGTGGGACCACGGTGGTGCCGGGTCAGATCGTCGGAAGGTGGGCTCGGGATGGCATTTGCGTTCGCTGACAACTCGCGTCCTGCGTTGCATGACCGCGAAGGCCTCGTCGGTGTGGCTCTGCGAGAGGTCGCTTCGCTGGCGAAGAGCTGGAACTTCGCCGAAGCAGGGATCGGGATGGCGGCAATCAACGCGTGGTACTCGCAACCTGAGCGGGCTGAGGCCCACGGATTCACGCGGTGTGCGGCGAATAACTGGGAGCAGCTGTTTCACCCGTATTCGGATGCGGTGGTGGGCAGGACCGTCTCAGTCATCGGTCATTTTCCTTTCGCGCCCGCAGCCTTGACGAAGGCGGCCGAGTTGCGCGTTCTCGAACGCAGCACCCAGACAGGGGACTATCCGGATTCGGCGTGCGAGTATCTGCTTCCCAGCAGCGACTATGTCTTCATTTCAGGCTCCGCATTCGTCAACAAAACAATGCCGCGCTTGCTGGAACTTGCAAGGAATGCGACAACCATCGTGGTCGGCCCCTCCACCCCGCTGAGCCCACTGTTGTTCGATCACGGGGTGGACGTTGCCACCGGGTTCGTTCCCTCGGCGCCGGACGAATTGTTCGAAGTTCTCGAAGGTGGCACTCCGGCGAGCATGTACGACCACGCGTATCGAGTCGAACAGGCTCATGGCTAGCCACGCTGGTACCCACTCACTCGTTGTCCATCCCCAGATCTGGGGGAATCGAAACCGGCAACCGATGCTGCTGGACAAACCTGAATAGAAGAATGCCCGCAGCGGTGGCAGCGGGCTCATATCCGAGGTGAGGAAAAGATGAAATCCAAGTTCGGCGCACTCATTGCGCTGGCCCTGGCAGGCAGCGTAGCGCTGGCCGGCTGCTCGTCAGGCGGCAGCTCTTCGAGCGCCACTGCGGCGTCCGAAACAGCCGCAAACACCCCACAGCAGACCGGACCCCATGCTGTGACCGATCATTCGGGCGCGCAGATCGAGATCCCCGCGCAGATCAATAGCGTGGCTTTCGAACAGATTCCGCTCGTATCGACCTATGTCGCATATTTCGATGGTGAAGCACCGAATATCGTCGCCACATCCGAGCGTCTCGTAAACATGATGGACGACACGATGCTCGCCGAGATCGCCCCCGAGGCACTCGATGTGGACACTTCTTTCGACAACCAGGGCACCATCAATGCCGAGACGCTGCTCGGCATTGGGCCGGATGTCGTCTTCAATAATGCCCGCAATGCGCAGAATCGCGGGGTCATGGAGGCCGCTGGTTTGACGGTGGTCGGTTTCGACACGATGGGCGCACCCACCGACACCTACGTGCGATGGCTTCGGCTGCTGGAGGACGTCTACAACGAGCCCGGCAAGAATGATGCCAAGATCGCCTATGGCGAAACGCTCATCAACGACGCGGAAGCGCGTGCCTCCCGGATTCCCGAAGACCAGAAGCGATCCGCATTGATCGTGATGGGCGCCAACAAGGGCATGCTCATGGTTGCCGGAGGTCAGGACGGGTGGTTCACCGACCGTTGGGCCGAGACGATGAACTTCACCAATGTGACCGCGAACTCCCAAGAGGGAACCATGCCGGTCAACGCCGAGCAACTACAGGCCTGGGATCCTGATGTCATTCTCGTTACCGGCAAGGGTCAAAGCTCCATGACGGCTGCTGAGATCTTGAACGACCAGGTAGAGGGCATCGATCTATCCACGCTGCGAGCCGTGCAAAACGGCGAGGTCTATACCACCGAATTGGGTATGTGGAATTGGTTCACTCCGGGCCCGGATGCGCCGGTCGCGGCCAACTGGATCGGCTCGAAGCTCTATCCGGACGAGTTCGACGACGTCGACCTGGTAACGATGACCCAGGACTACTACGCGCAGATGTATGGCCACCAGGTTAGCGGGGAGCGCGCTGCCAAGATTGTGGATCCGGATGCGGGTCTACGCTGAGACGCCACCCGCTGCGCCCGCTCAATCGCCGAGCAGATCGAACTCCGAGTCCAGGAGCGTGGCCAGGTCGGGGTTGACGGGCGCACTGGTCTGCGATGGCCGTCTCAGGCCCTGGTTCGTCGTCGTCCTTTGGCTGGCGCTGGCCGGTTGCGCAGCGGCCTCGGTTCTTGCGGGCCGCTACGGCGTCGCGCTGCCACAGGTCGTCACGGCGCTCTGGGAGTATGTCGGCGGCCGGGAGTTCTCCGATCCCAATGTCGGATCGGTGCTCTTCGGCGTCCGGCTTCCCCGCACGGTGCTGGCCATCGTCGTTGGCTCCGGACTCGCCGTGGCAGGTGCCGCCTTTCAGTCGGTCTTTTCCAACCCGCTCGCCACGCCCGACACACTGGGCGTTGCGGCGGGCACCTCCATCGGAGCGGTGCTGGCTTTGCTGATGGAATGGCGTCTGCTGGGGGTGCAGCTGCTCGCGCTGCTCTTCGGTCTGATCGCGATGGCAGTCACCGCGGCGATCGCTCGGCAGCGAGGACGAACCTCCATCGTCATGCTGGTGCTGGCAGGAGTCATCGTCTCCGCGATCGCCAACGCGGTGATCTCGTTGCTCAAGCTCGTCGCCGACCCCACATCGAAGCTGCCCGAGATCACCTACTGGCTGATGGGGTCGATGGCCGGCGTCGGCTTCGACGCCATCGCCTTGGGAGCACCGCTCATCGTGCTCGGTTCGTTCACGGTCTATCTGCTGCGCTGGCGGCTCAACGTGCTCGCGCTTTCCGAGGACGAGGCGCGAGCAGCCGGGCTCAACCTCAAGGTGCTGCGTCCGGTGGTCATCGTGAGCGCCACCGTGATCACCGCGTCCGTGGTGTCGATGTGCGGGCAGGTCGGCTGGATCGGTCTGCTGGTGCCGCACTGCGCCCGGATGCTGGTGGGCAACAACAACCGGGTCATCATCCCGGTGTCGCTGCTGCTCGGCGCCATCATGATGCTGCTGATCGACACCCTGGCGCGCACCATCACCGCGTCGGAGATTCCCATCTCCGTGCTCACCGCCCTGCTGGGGGCGCCCTTCTTTATCGTCCTGCTGCGTCGAACCGGAGGCAATTGGCGATGACCTTCGCGGTGATTGATGGCGCATTCCGGTATCCGCACGCCCGGACGCCAATTCTCGACGGAATCAACTTCTTCGTGGACGAGGGCGAGTTGCTCGCCGTGCTCGGCCCCAACGGCGCAGGAAAGACCACACTCATGCGCGCCATGATCGGACTGCTGCAGTGGAGCGGCGGTCGTTCCGAGATCGACGGCGTCAATCTGAACGAGATGACCCAGCGAGAGATCGGACGCACGATCGCCTACGTGCCGCAAGCGCGGTCGGCGGTCACCTTGTCGCTAACGGGCCTCGACATGGTGACGGTCGGCCGGGCGCCACACCTGGGCATCTTCGAGCAGCCCGGTCTGAAAGAACGGGCCAGGGCGTGGGAGACGATGGTCTCGATCGGAGCCGGTCATTTGGCTCAGATGCCGTGTGGCAACATGTCCGGCGGGCAATTCCAGATGGTTCTCATCGCGCGAGCGCTCGTCGCCGAGCCGAGGATTCTCGTTCTTGACGAGCCCGAGACCGGCCTCGACTTTCACAATCAGCTGGTGGTGTTGAAGCTGCTGCGCCGACTCGTCGCGGAGGCGAAACTGACCGTCATCATGAATACCCACTATCCGGCGCATGCCCTGCGGGTAGCCGACAGAGTGATCCTGCTCGACGTTGCCCATCGTCCGGTATCGGGGTCGGTAACCGAGGTCATGACCGAGCAGCTGCTCGCCGAGGTCTTCGACGTGGAAGTGCGGATTTCCGATGTCAACTACGACGATCAGCAGATTCCCACCGTCACCGCCATGGACCTTCGAGGGTGAGGTGCTCTGGAGAGCCCTGGGCCGCCGCAAACCATCGACAATGGATCAAATCAAATTTAGGATAGCCTTACTATACTGAACGAAGATGTCAGGAGACGAAGTCGTCGGTAGGCGTTCGGAGCCGCTGCATCGGGCGCGGAGGACGACAAGAAATGGCATAACTATGACAGATCAACTGATCGGGCAGCACCCCCTGCTATCCCTGGACGGCGTCGATGTAGAGGTCGCCGGCAAGGTCGTATGCGATGATGTCTCGCTCGTAATACGTGAGGGCGAAACCCATGTGCTACTGGGCCAGAACGGCTCGGGCAAGTCGTCACTGCTGAACGCGATCATGGGGACGGGGCCATTCGAGGTGAGCTCGGGCCGGATCAGGTTCGCGGACACAGACATCACCGAGGCTACGGTCACCGAGCGGGCGCGGCTCGGTCTCGGCATGGCCGCGCAGCGCCCTCCGCGGCTGCCAGGGGTCACCGTGACGAAACTCGCGCATGCGATCGGACGCGACGAGCAGCTCCAATCCGTGGCCAAAACGATGAGGCTTGATCGGCTTGTTCATCGCGACGTCAACGTCGGCTTCTCCGGTGGGGAGACCAAGCGCTGGGAGGTCATGAAGCTTCTGCTGCAGCAGCCTCGGCTCTGTCTGTTCGACGAGCCGGAATCGGGTGTCGACCTCGAAAACGTTGCGGTAGTGGGCCGGGCCATCCGTCAGCTCCTCGACACCCCGACAGCGGACGGACGGGCGCGCAGTGCGCTCATCATCACGCACACCGGTTTCATTCTCGATCACCTCGATACCGCGATCGGGCACATGTTGGTCGACGGCCATCTCGTCGAGACCGGCGATGCGCACCAGATCTTCGAGCGGATGCGCCGGCAGGGATGCGCTGCATAGCGTCCAACTCGATTGCACACAGCTTTTGAAGGAATGAAGAAACGATGACCGCCTACGCACCATTCACCAGCACCCAGATCACACCCATCGCGGGACTCGGACACCTCTCGGTCACGACCGAGTTGCTCGAGAGCGTCGGCTTCGTCCCCGAGGAAAGGGCGAGCGCGACGACCGTGCTCGTCGATCACCACTTTGAACGCATTGTGTCGCATGACGGCGCTGTCGAGGTGATGCCGCTCGCCGATGCACTGGTCACCTACCCGTGGCTGCAGTCGCTGATGTTCTCGCTGATCGACCCGACCAGCGACGAGACGCTTCGTCGCGCGTTCGAGTCATCGCGACGCCCGTTCGGCGTATTCACCTGGGTGCATGACGGTGCCAAGCTCACCCGGCCGCTGCAGTCGTTCGAACTGATGACCGTTCCCCAGGAGCGGCAGTTCGTGCATTCGGTCACTGTTATAGGCGAGGGCGCGGACGTCGATTGCCTGAGCGGATCCGGCGTTACTGCGAAGCTCACCCATGGCAAACACGTGTCGATCTCCGAGACCTTCATCGGCAAGGGCGCCCGGGTGCGCTCGCTGAGCGTCGAGCGCTGGGGACGCGAGATGGAGGTGCATAGCTACGACGCCACGAAGGTCGGAGAGGGGGCGGTCGCTTCCAGCGTGTCCGTCGCGGTCTCGCACATTCGCGAGCACGTCTCCACGTCGTGGACCGAGGTGGCTGCCGGTGGAGTGGAGTCGGCGCACGTGGTGGTCTTCGCGCCGAAAGGCACCCATCGCGAGATGCACAACACTACTGATCTCCTCGGCGAAGGGGCGCACGCTGAGCAGATCGCGCGCATGGTCTCCGACGGGGGCGACATCGTCAATTCGTCGACCCTCATCGGCGATGCCGCCGGGTGCAGCGGCTTCCTCGAGTGCGACGGTCTGATGCTCTCGGCCGAAGGCTCCATCGATTCGGTGCCTTCTCTGCGTGCGCGCATCGATCGGGCCGAGCTGTCGCATGAAGCGTCGGTCGGAATGGTCGACGCCGAGAAGGTGGACTATCTCATGGCGCTCGGCATGGACGAGGACGCTGCGCGTGATCTGATCGTGCAGGGCTTCCTCGATCTCGACGAGCAGTCGCTGCCCGCCCCGCTGAGGGATCGCGTCGCCGATCT
>JALHFX010000153.1 GCA_022837595.1 Propionibacterium sp. | reverse complement strand
CTGAAAACCAGGCGGCAGCGCCCGGTTGAGTGCCTCACCGACCTTCTGCGGATCACAACGCTCACGCAGCCCCAGTTCGAGGTATTCGGCTTTGCTGGCGGCGCCGGTCGGGGCCGCGCCTGCATAGGAGACTCTCGGATGCGGCGAGAATCCCGACGAGTAGGCCATCGGCACTGCAGCACGACGCAGCGCGCGCTCGAGTGCGCGTCCGAAATCGCGATGGCTGGCGAATCGGGCGGTACCCTGCTTGACGTACTGGATTCGTAGCTTCTGCACGGGCGGTGGCTGCTGGGGAGGTTGCGGACGGGCCATGGCTCGAAATGATATATCGCGTATGCTCACAGCTGACTCCCGCGGCTGATACCAGGAAGACTGTGCGACCGAGCGCACCGGTGATGAGCGGCTCTCTCGCTCATGGAGAAGGAACCATGCGCATATCGAAGACATCTTTACTGATCGCCTTGATGGTGACGATGACCGCATTCAATCTGCGAACCATCGCGGTGGCGATCGGCCCGGTGCTGCCGTCCATTCAAGAAGAGCTTGGCATGTCGCAGACCGTCGCTGGACTGTTGACCTCGCTGCCCACACTGTGCTTCGCGTTATTCGGGTTCTTGGCAGGTCGGATCAGTGAGTTCCTCGGCTTGCACCGGGCGATCCTGGTTGCGATGGTCGTCAACGTCATCGGTCAGGTCGCTCGCAATCTCAGCCACACCACACTCGGCTTCATCGAGGCCAGCGCGATCGCATTGGCCGGTATCGGTGTGATCAATGTGCTGCTCCCGCCGCTGGTCAAGCGTCATTTCCCGACGCGCAGCGGCCTGGTGACCTCGTTATACACCACCTCTCAGTCGATCGGTCTCACCGTGGCCAGCCTCTATACCGCGCCGTTGGCGATCGCCTTCGGCAGTTGGCGTGGCGCTTATTGGGTTTGGGTGGGCAGCGCGGCGATCGCTTTGCCGTTGATCGTCTGGTCGGTGCTTCAGTCCCGCGATTGGTCCGGTGGTGCGCGAGCCCGCATCTCGCTGGCGCGGGTGGCACGCACGCGACTCGGCTGGATGATGGCAGTCTTCTTCGGCATGCAATCAGCACAGGCGTACGGCCAGTTCGGGTGGTTGCCGACGATCTACCAGGACGCGGGGTTCAGCCCGGTCGAGGCCGGTTATTTCCTCGCCATCGTCGCCGGTGTCGGAATCCCCTTCTCATTCGTGATTCCGAACCTGACCGCGCGGATGAAGAATCCGGTCGGGCTGCTACTGGTCATGACGATATGCGGGATCATCGGCTATGGCGGGCTGCTCTGGGACCCTCAGCTGTTGCCCTGGTTGTGGGCAATCCTCTTGGCTGTTGCCGGGGCTTTCTTTCCGATGATCCTGGTGTTGTTCACCGTGCACACCCGAACCGCAGCCGGCACCGCAGCCTTGTCCGGATTCACTCAGACTGTCGGCTATGTGCTGGCTTTCATCGGGCCGTTCGTGCTCGGTGCTCTCAAGGACGCTACCGGATCATTCATCTGGCCGATCTGGATCCAGCTGCTGATGTTCATTCCTCTGGCCATTTGCGGCACGGTGACGATCCGGTCTGGCATGCTCGAGGACGAGATGAAAGACGATCCGCGCTGAGGTGAGGCGCGGGCGGCCTCGGCAGGCGCCGGGCGAGCTCCCGCCCACGATGTTAGCCACCATGCGAGGCAGCGCTTGGGCGATCAGGCCAGCGAGGAATGCACGACCGTCAGCGGCAGCAGGACTCCCCCGCTGGGTCCGATCTCGATATCGACACCCATCTCGGGGCAGACGCCGCAATCTGTACCGAACGTGCCGCGGTCGCGTCCTGATAGTCCTGCCACAGCCAGTTGCGGTCGAGCCCGAGATCGAGATGGTCCCAGGGCAGCACCTCAGTGACCGGGCGTTCCCGCATCGTGAACCAGTCGATACTGACCCCTTGCGGTTCAAGTTGTTCGGCGGCACAACGGATCCATCGCTCAAAGTCGAAATGCTCGTTCCAGCCGTCGAAGATACCGCCATCGCGCCAGACCGCCTCGATGACCTTACCGACCCGCCGATCGCCACGGGCAAGGAGACCCTCGATGAGCCCGGGTTGGCCGTCCGACCAGCGCACGGTGATGGCTCGTCCGCAGGCGCGGTCATCGCGGATGCGCTGCTTGAGCGCACGCATCCGGTCGTTGGTGATCTGAGGGTCGGTCTGCGCGACCCACTGGAAGGGTGTGTGCGGTTTGGGGACGAAGGCGCCGATGCTGATCGTGCAGGCGATATCTCGGCGTCCGGCCGCCGCGCGTCCGGTCTCGATGACTCGGTGGGCCATATCGGCGATCGCGAGCACGTCCTCGTCGGTCTCGGTGGGCAGCCCGCACATGAAATAGAGCTTGACCGAACGCCAGCCGGACGAGAATGCTGCGCTTACGGTGGCGATCAGGTCGTCCTCGGAGACGTTTTTGTTGATGACCGCGCGCATCCGTTCGGTGCCGCCTTCGGGGGCGAAGGTGAGGCCGCTGCGGCGTCCGTTGCGGGCGAGTCTTTCAGCCAGGTCGATATTGAATGCGTCAACCCTGGTACTCGGCAGCGAAAGCGAGGTGTTGGTGCCGTCGTAGCGATCGGCCAGCTGCTCGGTGATCTGATCGATCTCGGTGTGATCGGCGCTCGACAGGCTCAGCAGCCCGACTTCCTCCAGGCCGGTCGCATCAAGACCGGAGGCGACCATCGAACCGATCACCGGCAGCGTGCGCTCCCGGACCGGTCGGGTGATCATGCCCGCCTGACAGAATCGGCAGCCGCGGGTGCAACCCCGGAAGATCTCGACCGAGTAACGCTCGTGCACGGTCTCGGCCAGCGGCACCAACGGCGCCTTGGGATAGGGCCACTCGTCCAAGTCGGTGAGGATCCAGCGCTGCACCTCGTAGGGCACGCCGGGCTGGTTCGGGGAAATCTTCGCGATCGCGCCGTTGGGCGCGTAGCTGATGTCGTAGAACTGCGGAATGTAGAACATGCCGGTTCGGGCCAGCGAAAGCAGCAGGCCGAGGCGCCCGTCCGGCTCACCGTCACGCTGCCAGTCACGAACGATCCGGCTCAGCTCCAGGACTGCGCGTTCGCCGTCGCCGAGCACCACGACATCAACGAAATCCGCGATCGGCTCGGGATTACTGGCGCAATGTCCACCCACCACAACCAGCGGATCATCATCACTGCGATCGACGCTGCGCAGCGGAATACCCGCCAGGTCAAGAGCATTCAGCAGGTTCGTGTAACCGAATTCGGTCGACAGGCTGACGCCGAGTAGATCGAATGCGCGAATTGGACGATGCGTCTCCAGGCTCGCCAGTGGCACCTGTGCCCGGCGCATCAGCGTTTCCATGTCGGGCCAGACCGAGAAGACTCGCTCAGCGCTGATCCAGTCGGTCTCGTTGAGCACTTCGTAGAGAATCGCGTTGCCCTGGTTGGGCTGCCCGATCTCGTAGGCGTCCGGGTACATCAAAGCCCAATGCACCTCGACGCTGCTCCACGGCTTGGAGACGGCGTTCAATTCCCCGCCCACGTATTGAATGGGTTTGGTTACGTGGGCCAGCAGCGGCTCAAGCCGCTCAAAGATGGACGCTGGTTCAGCGCGATGCATAGTCATATCGCAGGTAATGCTAACTGTAATCCGGACGCGCCTGGTTACCGGACTCCCAGGGACGCGGGTTGATCAGGGGCTGATTGGTCGCGAGCACCGACTGATTCGGCGCTTGCGGGACCGCCATTTCGGCGACCGGCGCGGTGGCGGTGACCACGCCGGTGCGTTTGGCCTGCCAACAAATCAGCGCGGTCGCAACCGCGACCACCCCCATCTGGATCAGGACCTCGGGGCCCGCTGTGCCTGCGGAGCGATCGAATAGCCCGCTGAGATCGCTGAACGGCAGTGCTGCCTCGCTGAGTACGTTGTTTACAACGTGCATGACGATGCTGGCCTCCAGTCCACCAGTACGCCAGACCAGAATGCAACTCGTGGCACCGAAGAAGAAGTAGTACGTGTTCAGCCACGGATCAGCAGCCGAATGGGCGAACATGAATGCGGTGGACGACACGATCAGCCCGACCACCAGGCCGGCGGTCTTGTTGGCGAAGAAGCTCGCCGCGAGGCGGTTGATCGCACCGCGGAAGCCGTACTCTTCGCCGGCCGATTGCAGAGGTGTGGTGATCAGGATGCCGACGACGAGCAGCCAGGTATCGGCGTTGACGCCGATACCATCGAGACCACCGTCTCGCGCACTCAGGATCCACTCGATTCCGATCATGACCAGCCAAAGTGGCGTGATGATCGCCAGACAGCGCGCCAGCCAGCGCCATCGCAGGTTTCCGACCACACTGCTCACGAAGCCTGGACGCTGTTTGAAGACGGCCGCCGAGATGAGGAACGCCACCGGAATCAACCCGGCCAAGACCACGTTGTTGGCGAGGAAGAGTGCCGGGCTCATCAACTGGTCGAGGCTCAGATCAGCAGAGCCGTCGACTACTAGACGCCCGGTGAGGATGTCCAGAGCGACCGCACCGCTGCTCAGCATGATCGCCAGGACGAGCATAATGAGTACGCCGACGATCAGCCCGACGATAGGACGCCACCAGCGCCAGCTCGGCGCCCGCCAGAACATCTGATATTCGGTGGGCTGCACGGGCAGCGAGGGATGAAACACCGGCTGACGATAGATAGCGGTCTGGAACACTGGGGGCGGCGGAGCAGGCGGCGGGAACGGCGTCTGCGGGGGTTGAGGCTGGGGATGACCGCCACGGTAGGGCTGGTAGGGGCCTTCGTGCCGGCCGTCGTAGCTGCCTGACATCACAGTGCCGGTGTAGGGAACCAGAGCGCGATCTCGCGCTCCGCTGCTTCGGGGGTATCGGAGGCATGCACGAGATTGCGGTTCTTGAAGAGCGAGAAAT
>JALHFX010000152.1:3162-4130 GCA_022837595.1 Propionibacterium sp. | reverse complement strand
TGCCTGGCAGGAGCATTCACGATCGGCCAGCGGATGTGGATCGTCCGGAAAGCGATTCTCATGGAAGAAGCAGCTGCGGATAAGTCAATATGAGCAAGCTATCGCGCGAACGAGCGACCTTGACCGTGATGCGTGCCGCAGCCCACATCCCCGCGGCGGTCTGGCTGCCCGTCGCCCACCTGGCCAGCCTCCTGCTCGCTGCTCGCCCACCAAAGCCCTTACGGCAGTGGGCTCTCAATGCGCAGGTGGTGACCGGGGTTCGTCCGGGGTTCAACCAGCGCTACCGTGCACAGCTCTCCTGGTTCCGCAATACGGTCGGCTCACTACAGCTCGGACGTCTCACCCCAGAACAGATCCGCCGCAGAGTTCATACCGACTCACACAGGCTCGACGCGCTGCTGGCATCCCATGCCGAGCGTGGCGTGGTCATCGCCGCGCCACATATGGGTAGTTGGGATTTGGCGGGCGCATTCGGCTGCATTGTTGGCTTGCCGGTAACCTCGGTCGCCGAGCGACTCCCGGCGGGCCAGTACGAGTATTTCAGCGCCTTACGAGCGAAACTCGGATTCCAGATCTATCCCTATAGCCAACCCGAACTGGTCGCCACCCTCGCAGATGACGTGCGTGAGGGACGCGCCGTCTGCCTGGTCGCTGATCGAAACTTCAGCCGTCACGGGCTTGACGTGATCTGGCCCACCCCCGACGGTGGACGCAAATTACAGGTGCCGCCCGGGCCGGCTCTGATAGCTCAGCAGACTGGCGCATTGCTGGTGCCGTTTGCTGGCTGGTTCGAGGGTAATCGGCTTCATCTCAAGTTCGGAGAAGCCATTGAACCCAAACACGGGATGGAGGCTGCTGGAGAAATGGCCCAGCAGGTGGTTGACTTTTTCGCGGCTCACGTTGCCGATCATGTGACCGACTGGCATATGATGCAGCGATTCTTTCCAGGAGAGATAGCATGAAGGTCG
>JALHFX010000152.1:0-3141 GCA_022837595.1 Propionibacterium sp. | reverse complement strand
TTCGCGGCTCACGTTGCCGATCATGTGACCGACTGGCATATGATGCAGCGATTCTTTCCAGGAGAGATAGCATGAAGGTCGGACTTGTCTGCCCGTATTCATTCAACCGTCCCGGCGGCGTGCAGAACCATGTACTAGGTCTGGCGGGGTGGCTGAAATCTATCGGACACCGAGTTTCGGTGCTGGCCCCCGGCTATCCCCCGAAGGGGATGCTTGGAGAGTATGGCCTGGTGAATGCCGAATTCACGACCGGCGGCAGGGCTCTTCCGCTTAAGGTGAACGAGTCGGTGGCGCGCGTCAACTTCGGTATCGGCCCGGCGCTCAAAGCCAAGGCTTGGCTGGACAAGGGGGACTTTGATGTCGTCCATTTGCACGAGCCGATCGCTCCCAACCTCGGGCTGCTCACCTTGTGGCTGACCGATCGTCCGGTGACGGCGACTTTCCATAGCAATACCCCGATCATCAAGAGCTGGAAGCGGATCAATGAGATGCTGCCCGGGTCCGTTCGGCGGCTCGACGCCACGATTGCGGTCTCTTCGGTTGCGGCTGAGGTAGCCAAGGCACATACCGGAGTTGCTCCGGTGGTCATCGGCAATGGACTAGCAATCGATGATTACCCGATCGCACCGGTCGCCGGGCGCTGGCGAGGCGGCGACCATCCTCGCGTCACCTTCTTAGGCCGCTACAACGAGCCGCGTAAGGGCTTCCAAGTACTTACGGCAGCTCTTCCGCTGGTACGCGAGGTGTTCCCCGATATCGAGGTGATCGTGATCGGGCACGGTCCCGAGATGTCGATCGAAGGCGTGACCTTCGTCGGTGGTGTCTCGGATGTCGAACGTAACCACTGGCTTAGTGTCAGCGATGTCTACATCGCACCCCAGACCGGACGTGAAAGCTTCGGCATCGTGCTGATTGAGGCGATGGCCTGCGGGGCGCCGGTCGTCGCCTCCGACCTGCCCGCGTTCACCGAGGTGCTCTCCGATCATGACGGGCTGATCGGCCACATCTTCAAAGCGGGCAATTCCCACGCACTGGCCAAGGCTATGATCGCGAGTCTGAATGAACCTCGTGATCTTTGGCTCGAGCGGGGACGTGCGCAAGCAGCCGCCTTTGACTGGTCGGTCATCGGGCCCCAAGTGGTGGCGATGTACGCGATCGCCGCCGAGAAGCGCTACCTGGCGGTCGATGAGGCTAAGGGACGCGAGCGCCGACGCATCACATAGATTGGAGCCATGCCATTGAACGGATCGACTAGTGCGGGCGAGATATCGGCGATCGCCGATACTGCGGTGGCCAGCAACCGTGTCTTGACGATCCCGAACGTACTCAGCTTCTTGCGCCTGGTCGGTGTACCGTTTTTCTTCGCGCTCATCCTGCTGCAACACGATCTGGCCGCCATCGTGCTGCTGGCTGTCGCCAGTCTCACCGATCTGCTCGACGGGCAGATCGCCCGACGGCTCAACCAGGTTTCGAAGCTGGGAGAGGTACTCGACCCGGCAGCTGATCGTTTCTACATCTTCGCCACCGTGCTGGGGCTCGCCATTCGTGGCATCATTCCCTGGTGGCTGGTGGTGGTGCTTGTCTGTCGCGATCTCACGATGGCTGCGCTGCTTCCTTCGTTACGAGCCCGCGGATTCACTAGCCTGCCGGTCAACTTCATCGGCAAAGCTGCTACCTTCTGTCTGCTCTATGCGCTCCCGTTGATTCTGCTGGGCGCGGGCCCATGGGTCATCTCACCGGCGGCCCGGATCATCGGCTGGGCATTCGGGATTTGGGGTGCCTTTCTCTATTGGTGGGCTGGACTGATCTACGTCCGGCAGGCTCGTCAACTCGTTAAGACATTTCCGGTGACGAAGCCGCGGACGAACTGAGCTATGAGTAACAGGCAGGTTTCAGCCAAGCGGCGAGCCCCGGATGCTTCGATGGAACTGCTCACTGCTATTCAACGCGACACGATTGAACCTGAATACGGTACCCACTACGCCGACGAGACGCCCAAGAAGGCACGCACGCGGTGGCTGGTGCTCGCGATCGGATTCCTGGCAGGGTTGATGTTCGCGACCTCGTCGATGGGTGGCGCCTTCCGTAACGACAGCGTGGCCAGTGAGCGTGCCGATCTGATCGCGCAGGCGGAGCAGGCCGAAGAACGCAACGAGCAGCTGCGCGCTGAAGCAGACGGATTGGCCGCAGAGGTCGAAGCGCTGCAAGCCAACCAACTCGGGCGGCAGATCGTGCTGGACGACTCGGCGGTGAGCTGGTCGGGTATCGCCGCGGTGAGCGGCCCGGGGATCGTGCTGACGATAACCGACAATCCAAGAGATGACTCCGGGATCGTGGTCGATCAGGATATCCGCCATATCGTGAACGGACTGTGGCTCGCCGGCGCTGAGGCGATCTCGGTCAATGGGCACCGGCTGAGCGCGCGTACAGCGATCCGGCAGGCGGGTAGCGCTATCACGGTCAATTACCGCTCGCTGACCAGCCCGTACCATATCGAGGCGATCGGTGATCCTGAGTCACTGAGTCGCAGTTTCAGCTCCGGGCCTGGCGCCGCGTGGCTGAACTACCTCAAGCGCAATCACGGTGTGAGTTGGACGATGGATTCGCGCCGGGAGCTGAACTTGGGGGCCGACCCCGGGCTGGATGTTGATAATGCGAGTGTACGGTGACCGCTTCACCGGTCATCGTTAGTCATAGAGCGAAGAGGAGACAATGATGCTGGCTATCATCGGATTGATTGCTGGAGTGGTGCTGGCGATCATTTGGAACCCGGATATGCCGCTCTGGTTGCAGCCCTATCTACCCGTCATGATCGTTGCGGCTCTGGACGCACTGGTAGGCGCCGCTCGGGCCGGGCTGGAACACACGTTCTCGGATAAGGTCTTCGTGGTCTCCTTCATCTCGAATGTGGCGATCGCCGCGCTGATCGTATGGATCGGTGACCTGATCGGCGTTGGCTCGCAACTGTCGACCGCGGTGCTGGTGGTTCTGGGAATCCGAATCTTCACGAACGCTGCTGTAATCCGCAGGCGGGTACTGCGTGCCTGATTCTCAGCTGAAAAAGAAGATCGTCGACTGGTTGCGGCCCAACCGCAGCCAAGTTGTCTGGGCTGTGGCCCTGTGTATTGTCGCCGCCGCAAT
>JALHFX010000151.1 GCA_022837595.1 Propionibacterium sp. | reverse complement strand
TGTCGTGCGTCTCAGTGAGTGCCGATGCTGGCGTCAGGGCGGGTGACGACGGGGTTTCGTTGGGGTGGATTTGATTCGGGGTGGTCGGCGGCGTCAGGCTGACGATGTCCTGGATAGACGAACGGCCGGCGTGCAATGTTTGCAGCATCACGCCGACCGTTCTTACGCGAGAAGGCCCGCGCTGATGATTACGGTAAGTGATGATCCTATTGATGTCGAGATGGCGCTGGGCTCGGGCGGGTTGTCGTGCCCGAGGTGCTCGGCCCGGTTGGTTCCGTGGGGGTCGGCCAGGCCTCGGCTGATCCGTCACGACATTGAGGGGCCTCGTGTGGTGCGGGCGTATCGTCCGCGCCGGGCACGCTGTTCGGGGTGTCGGGTGACGCATGTGTTGTTGGACGTGCGGCTTGCGTCGCGCCGGGCTGATGCTGCCGAGGTGATCGCGGCCTCGGTGGAGAGAAAGGTCGCTTTGGGGTGGGGGCATCGCAGGATCGGCGCGTGGTTGGGGCGGCCGGAGACCACGGTCCGTGGCTGGCTGCGGGCGTTCGCTAGATCAGCGTCCCGGATCGTCGAGGGGTTCACCGCGTTGGTGGTGCGTGACGCGCCGGACGCGGTCACGATCTGGCCTCGACCTTCAGGCAGCCTGTTGGCGGCGGCGTTGTCGGCGCTGCATGCATACGCGGAAGCGCTCGGGCGGCGATTCGGTGTGATCGGCATCGTGGCGTGGGTGCGGGCGGGAATCGCTGCCACGGACGCGGGATTATTCAGCAGCCGGTGGGTGGCGGGGGCGCAACACGAACTGGCCCTTCCGCCGGTGAGGCTGGCTGGGTGAGGGTGGCGGGGAGCGTTGGTCACATCCGGTGACCGGCCTGGTTGGAAGGAACCCCCGAAATTGTCTGAGTCGTTATCGCGTGATCTGTCTGCTCGTCGGGAGCGGATGGAGAAGATCGCTTTGTTCCGGTATCAGCTGATCCGTGAGGCCGCTGACGAGTCGGTGACCTCGCGTCAGCGCGGTCCGATGGTCAAAGCGTTGGCCGCGCAAGCACATCCGGGGCCATTCGGCGGCACGATCACCGTGTCTAAGGACACCATCGACCGGTGGATCCGGTTGTGGCGTCGTGGTGGGTTCGATGCCCTTAAGCCTCGTGGCCGTACCCAGGGTCCGGTGACCTCACCGCAGGTCCTGTCGCTCGCGGCCACGCTGAAGCGGGAGCGTCCGGCGCGCACGGCGGCGCAGGTGCGGCGGATCATGATCGACGCTCTCGGCGACGCTCCCTCGGAGTCGACGTTGTTGCGCCATTTCCGTACTCTGGAGATCACCACGACCACGCGGGAAGTGTTCGGCCGGTTTGAGGCGGACTACCCGAACGAGCTGTGGGTTGGTGATGGTCTCCACGGACCCAGGATCGGTGGCCGGAAAACGTATCTGTTCGCGTTCCTGGACGATCACTCCCGGCTGGTCACTGCGGCCCGGTGGGCATTCGCTGAAGACAGTGTCCGGCTGAGCGCAGCACTGCGGCCGGCGTTGGAATCTCGCGGGATTCCCGGGATCATCTATGTCGATAACGGCTCGGCGTTCGCTGACGAGTCTCTCGCGAGGACCTGCGCGCGGCTCGGGATTCGGCTGATTCATTCGACGCCCTATCGGCCGCAGGGACGGGGGAAGATCGAACGGTTCTTCAACACAGTCACGTCCCAGTTCCTCACCGAGATCACCGTCGCTGACCCCGTCGGACAGGTCGATGGGCACGGCGCCGTAGGCAGTGCGGTCACCAGCCTCGACGAGCTCAATGGCCTATTCACGTCATGGGTGGAAATGGTCTACCACCAGGGGGTGCACTCCAGCACTGGGCAAACTCCGATCGCCCGGTGGAATGCCGGGTTGTCCAGCCGCCGCCCCGACCGCCGCGATCCCGCGGTGATCGCGGAAGCTTTCCGGTGGTCCGCTGTTCGCACGGTGACGAAATCGGCGACCGTGTCCTTGCAATCCAACACCTACCAGGTCGACCCCACCCTGGTCGGCACCCGTGTCGAGTTGATCTACGACCCATTCGATCTAACCGGTGTCATCACCGTCCGCACCGCGGACGGGGCGCCAGCTGGGGAAGCGACGCTGATGAAGGTGCGCCGCCACGTGCACAAGAAAGCCGAACGCGCCGCCGCCGACACCACCGACCCCGCGGCGAAGAACGCCTCCTCCGGGATCGATTACCTACGCCTGGTCGAGCAACGACACAAAGACACTATGCCCGGCGAAGCGATCAGTTTCGCCCGGCTCGCCACGACCACTCCCGCTCGGGCCGCTGTCGAGTCCACGAGCGAGGCCATCTGATGAGTATCGACCGGTTACAAGCCCACTACGGATTCACCCGGATGCCGTTCTCCCGTGACATCCCGCCGCAGGCACTGCACCCGCACCCCACGCACCGAGAAGCGATCGCCCGGATCGATTGGTGCGTATCCCAACGGCAACTCGCAGTGATCACCGGGGAAGTCGGCGCCGGCAAGACCGTCGCCATCCGCGCCGCCCTCAGCGGACTGGAACCATCCCGGCATCAAGTCATCTACATCCCAGACCCCACCATCGGGATGCGCGGCATCCAATCCCAGATCGTGACCGCCCTGGGCGGAACCCCCGCGTTCTACTCCGGAGTCCTCGCCACCCAAACCGCGGGCCTGCTCGCCGGGGAACTCGACGAACGCGCCCGCCTGCCCGTGATCGTCATCGACGAAGCACACCTGCTCGCCAACAGCGACCTCGAATCGTTGCGGATGCTGACGAACACTGACATGGACACCGGATCACACTTCGCGATGCTTCTCGTCGGCCAACCAACCCTACGAAGACGACTGAAACTCGCCGTCCTCGCAGCCCTGGATCAACGGATCTCCACCCGCTACACGATCACCGGGATGGGCGCGACCGACACCGCCGACTACATTCGACATCACCTGAAGTTCGCTGGCAGGTCCGACCCGCTGTTCTCCGACGACGCGATCGGAGCGATCCACCAAGCAGCCCGCGGTTACCCCCGGGCAGTGAACAACCTCGCCATCGCGGCACTGATCGCGACCTACGCCGCGCAGAAAAGCATCGTCGACCTCGGCGCCGCACAATCAGCGATCACCGAGAACAACGAATAACCCCGCGTCACGAACAACGACC
>JALHFX010000150.1 GCA_022837595.1 Propionibacterium sp. | reverse complement strand
TGATGGCGAGCATGGCTGGACGACCGTCGGTGTTGGCACGAACGTGATTGAAGCTTCCTGGGAGGCTCTCGCCGAGGCCTATACCTACGGCTTGATGAAAGGCTTTGGATCCTCGGCAGCCGGGTAGCTCGCTCTATTCGATACGGTCGAGTACCAGCGGACGAGCAGTGGGCGGGTGCTCGCCTATGGTGATGGCATCGTGGAGAGCCGCGCGGGCAGCGTCGAAAGCTGCGGGCGTGTCGGTGTGCAGCCGAAGCAGCGGCATCGCGGCATCGACACGGTCGCCCGGACGAGCCAGCAATTCGATACCTGCTGCGGCTTGTACGGTGTCGTTTTGACGGGCGCGCGCCCAGACGCCAAGACGCCGTCCCGATCGCCATCGCGTCCATCGCGGTTACCACGCCCGAGGTCGGTGCGGTGATCTCCTCGGT
Source organism: Propionibacterium sp. (assembly GCA_022837595.1). Lineage (GTDB taxonomy): Bacteria > Actinomycetota > Actinomycetes > Propionibacteriales > Propionibacteriaceae > Brooklawnia. The sequence continues at coordinate 3,087 of JALHFX010000150.1, read as the reverse complement.
GAATTGGGCGGTCGGCAGCGGGGCATCGGGGTCGCCACCTTGGGCTCGGATCATCCGCCGCCAGACATCCATCGCCTGCCCGCTCGCCAGTACTTGGGCGGGGTCAACATCCAGGCCTGCCAGTGAGGCCATCTCGTTAGCGAGTGTCACGGTCAGCTCGACGACATCGCGGGGCCCGCCCCCGGCCAACACTTCGATGGCTTCTCTCACCTCCAGGGCGTTGCCCACGGTGCAGCCCAGGGGAGTGCTCATATCGGTCAGCAACGCGACAGTGCGGACCCCTGCCGCCGTGCCCAGCGCGACCATCCGGGTAGCCAACGCGCGGGCATCGTCGAGATTCTTCATGAAGGCGCCGCTGCCTACCTTGACATCGAGTACCAGGCCATCGGCACCCTCGGCGATCTTCTTGCTCATGATCGAGCTGGCGATTAGCGGAATCGACTCAACGGTGCCGGTGATATCGCGCAGTGCGTAGAGTCGTTTATCGGCCGGCGCCAGGCCGCTGCCGGCGGCGCAGATCACCGCACCCACGTCGTCGAGCTGGGCCAATAACTCAGCGGTGCTCACATCCGCCTGCCAGCCAGGGATCGATTCGAGTTTGTCGAGGGTACCCCCGGTATGCCCGAGGCCTCGTCCCGACAATTGCGGCACGGCAGCCCCGCAGGCAGCCAGCAATGGAGCCAGCGGCAAGGTGATCTTGTCGCCGACTCCGCCGGTGGAGTGCTTGTCCACCGTCGGCCGGGTCAGACTACTGAAGTCCATCCGGGAGCCGCTGGCGATCATTGCCTGCGTCCAGGTGGCTAGCTCGCGATCGTCCAGGCCACGGAAGAAGACCGCCATTGCCATCGCCGCCATCTGCTCGTCGGCGATCTCTTGGTGTGTGTACGCGGAAATCAGCCACTGGATCGCGGTATCGTCCAACTTTTTACCATCGCGCTTGGCTCGGATGAGCTCGACTGCGGTGTATGGGCTCATACCTGTCACACTAGAGGCCCACTAGACTGCGGACATGCGTATAGCCCGATTCGCCGTCGCCGGCGCCGATCCTCGATTCGGAATCGTTGAGCTGGAACCCGACGAAGGACAGTTCCCAGACACGATCGCGGTGATCGATGGAGACCCGCTCGCCGGACCAGTCAATTACACAGGTGAACGGATCGCGCTGGAAGAGGCCCGGTTACTGGCCCCCGTCATTCCGCGGAGCAAGGTGCTGGCCGTGGGCAAGAACTATGCCGCCCACGCGGCCGAATTCGATGGTGTGGTGCCTGACGAGCCCCTGATCTTCATGAAGCCGAATACCTCGGTCATCGGTTCGGACGAGGCGATCGTGCGTCCCGAGCTCAGGCAAAACGTGCACTATGAAGGCGAACTCGCCGTGGTCATCGGGCGGTTCTGCCGCAAGGTGCCGGTGGAGCGGGCCGCTGAGGTGATCTTCGGATACACCATTGGCAACGATGTCACCGCACGTGACCTGCAGCGCAGCGATGGCCAGTGGACCAGGGCAAAAGGATTCGACACGTTCTGCCCATTGGGTCCGTGGATCGTGACCCATCTTGGTCTGGACGAGGCCGCAGACCTCACGCTGGTCACCAGCGTTGACGGCGTGGTCAAACAAGAGGCAAATACCAGCGAGATGGTTTTTTCGATCCCCGAATTGATTGCATATGTCTCGGCATTCGCGACCCTGCTACCCGGGGACGTCTTGCTCACCGGCACGCCTGCCGGGGTTGGCCCGCTGCTGGCTGGTCAAACGGTGAGCGTCGAAATCGACGGTATCGGCACGCTGACCAACCCGGTCATCGACGACCAGGACCTGTCTCAGGACACAGACAGTGTGGGAGTCCGATGAAGGTCGCGTTGTGGGGAGGCGATACCTCCAAGCTGACTGATCCTAAGCCGGGAGTCAACTACGCGGCAGTGCTGAAGATTGATCCTTTCTCTGATGGTGCGGTCAAGGGACTTGGTGGTTTACTGGTCGCTCTTGCTGGGTACACGATCGTGCTGCCGGTGGTCGCCGGGACCGTGCTGGGTGTGGCCTGGCTTGTGCGGGGTATGCCCGGTACGTTCTCCGACTTCCGCACATTCGCGCTGAAGTTTGAGGTGGTGGACGGCATGATCGCCACCCACCTGGCGATCGGTTCAATGATCTTGTTGTGCATGTATGCGGTGCGCTATGTGCATCAGAGGCACCCCCGCTGGCTCTGCTCGGTGCAGCCTGGCTTCCGTTGGCGCTATGCCTTCGCCTGCCTGCTGGTGTCGGCCGTCGTGCTCAATGCGATCTATTGGATCTCCCACGCGTCCAATCCGCCCACATGGCAATCGAACGACCATGTCGCCTGGTGGTTGTTGGCAATCTTGTTGACAGCACCGCTTCAAGCAGCCGGCGAGGAGTTCTTCTTCAGAGGGTATTTGCTGCAGGTTTGCGGCATGATCAGCCGCGGTCCGTGGCTCGCTGTGGCGCTCTCGGCGACCGTCTTCGCCGCCATGCACGGTGCCCAGAATATGCCGCTGCTGGTCGATCGCTTCGGCTTCGGACTGATGGCCGGAGTCTTGGTGGTGATCACCGGCGGCTTGGAGGCCGCCATCGCGGCACACGTGATCAACAATGTCTTCGCATTCGGTTATGCAGCTATCGGTGAAGGAGTCGCGCAGGTGCGGGTGCTCCAAGAATCGACCTGGCAGACCACCGGCTGGAATCTGCTCGCCTATGGATTGGTAACACTGCTGGCCTGGTTCATCGGCCGACGGATGCGGATCGCGGTGACCACTCCGGAGCTGTCCAAAGATCAGTGACTACTTGATTTGCGTCGCAGAAGAGCGGTCGTGTAAGTTTAGCTGTCGTTGCGCTGCAAAGCGCAGCAATGGGGTATGGGGTAATTGGCAGCCCGCCGGATTCTGGTTCCGTCAGTCCAGGTTCGAGTCCTGGTACCCCAACCAGTAGTTGGCTCGCTAGACTACTGGAGGCCGGACCACACCAGAGGTCCAGTTGACAAGTGAAGATGACCTGGCCCCGTAGTGTAGTGGCCTAGCACGCGGCCCTCTCAAGGCTGTAACGGCGGTTCGAATCCGCTCGGGGCTACCAGGTTG